>DATMNB010000164.1:0-19392 GCA_035569435.1 Gemmatimonadaceae bacterium | reverse complement strand
GCATGAGAGTGTCGTTGACGATTGGTTGTGGCGGGATGATGGTGGGGCGCCGCTCGCGATGGATGAGCCGCACACGCTGTATGGGTTTTACGCGCGCAACCGACGTCTGTGCGACGTGGTGCGTGGCGCTGGTGGGCGGGTGCTGCTGTCCGGCGCGGGTCCGGATCACTATCTCGCTGGCAATCTGTTCTTCTTCGCCGATCTGGTCGCGCGGGGGCAACTGCGCACGGCCGTGCGTGAGTTGAGTCACTGGGCCACGGTTGGGAAGCAGTCGTTCTGGCGGTTTGCGGGGACGAATGCGGTGAGGCCGCTTCTGCCCTTCCAGGTGCGGCGCGCGCTCGAGCCGGAGGCTGCCCGGGTTCCCTCTTGGGTGGCGCCCGCGTTTGCACGGCGGTGCGAGCTGCGTAAGCGCACGGCGTGGTCGCGTGGCTCAGCCGGGCGCAAAGGGCAGCTGTACGCCAGCTACATCGCGTTCGTGATGGGGCACATCCCGTCATGTATGGAGCGGGGCGAGTTCGCGGAGGGGATCGAGATGCGGTATCCGTTTCTCGATCGGCGGTTGGTGGAATTCTCTCTCCGACTGCCGCGCGCTTTTCGGACGCAGCCGTATGCGCGGAAGTGGATTCAGCGGGAGGCGTTGCGTGGGGTGCTGCCGGAGTCTGTGCGTACGCGGCGGTCCAAGGCTGGCATCGTTGGTCGGACGCGGTGGTCGTTGCAACGTGAGCACGCTGTAGTCGCTGACCTGCTTCGAGATCCGATTGTGGTCGATCTCGGCTACGTCGATCACGCCCGTCTGAGGGACGCGATCGAGCGTTCCGTGGCCGGCGATGATGCGCTGCTATTCGCGGTTGTCCGCGTTCTCTCGTTTGAGACGTGGCTCCGTGTCAGGGCCGACCGGTGGCAATCGCGGGGAGCGCCCACCGGTGCGGATCGTGAAGGGTTGCTGCCCGCGGGGTAAACCATTCATAGGGAGGCGTCAGTGCAGAACGTCGCGACGAAGAAGATGTACATGGTGCCGGTGGTCGCGGGTCAGGGAACGGTGGAGAAGACGACGCTCGGCGTTCCTTCTGGTGTTGGCGAGACGACGCACGGTTTCATCATCTTCGCTTCTGTTTGAATGGTGGTAGTCCGGAGGGCACGGTCTTCGGACCGCGCCCTTCGTGCATCAGCCTCAATAGTGCATGGCAACTCGAAGCACAGTGGTTCGGCCAGTCGTTGCGAACTGTTGTTGCTGCTCAACCGCCGGGCTGTTCGTCACGTTGTAGATGTCGAGCAGAACGGCAATGTTCTTGGTGAGTGACTGATGGATTCCGATATTCCCCTTGCCGAAGGCGGGAAAGCTCTCCCAGAAGACGCGATACGAAACGGGGGCCGGATGATATACGTATCCGTAGAGATACGCATCGAGGGCGGTATAGTCGTAACTGGTCCAGCGCCCGACATATCGAACCTGTCCGAAAAGCTCGCAGCCGCGCCAAGGCTCGTATGTGAGGGAAAGGCCTCCTGAGGTCTTTGGTACCTGGAGTACTTGGTCGCCGACACGAAGATCGCCGGTATAGTTGGGACCCAGGGCTTCGACCGTGCTGTACGTGACTGAGAGAGTCGCGTGGGCGCCGACGGGGCCGTGTTTCACGTTGGCGTCGAATTCCCAGCCCGTGTTACGAATCCGACCCACGTTTTGAAACTGCGCGATCGGCTGATTCGGTGATCCCCCGAGCACGATCTGTTGAACGAGATCGCGCGCGATCTGATCATAGTACGTGAGGCCGATCGATCCGATGCTGCCGATGTCGGCATCCACGCCGACGTCGACACCGGATTGCCTTTCGGGGCCGAGGTGTGGGTTGGCGAGTTGTATCTGTGCCACACTGTTCACGGCGCTTTGTTCGTACGGATTGGGGATTCGAATGCCGTCGCCGTACGCCGCGCGCGGTTTGAAGACAACGGGGCCGATCGCGAAGCTGTACGCAACGCCCGCGCGTGGACTCCAAGCCGTTCCGTACGCGGAGCCGAACGTCGTATTGGTCTCCGCGCGCAGACCCGCAGTTAGGAACAACACGTCGTGTAGACCGACGATTACCTGGCCAAAGTAGCCAGTGTTCTTGATTTCTGCGGACGTCAGCGTCGCGGCATTGGCGGCGAACGAGCCAGTCACCGTCGAGAGATTGCCGGCGTCAAAGCCCGACTCCGTGAAATCGTAGTGGTCGACACCGAGCGTGATCGTGGCCCGCGTACCTGGCGATGGCGCGAATCGCACGGTCGTGTTATATGCCACCGATGCCTTGGTGCGTTCGCTGTTTGTACTCGTCAACAGGCTATCGGCGGGCGTAGCGAACTGCGGTTTCGTTCGGGTTAGGTTCAGGACGTTGTGATCCGTGCCGACTGTCAGGTTGTTGTCCCACCAGGGCGTAGGGGCATACACCAGGTGCGCGCCGTACGTCTCCTGCCGCATTACTGACGGTTTGTTCTCTGGTTTTGCGAACTGTGGGAAACCCGTAGCGACAAGGGCCGGTGAATCTGTGTATTGGAAGTCGCGTTCGAGGTATCGTCCCGACAGCTCGATCTGCAGATCCCCGTGGTTCAGACGGGCGCCGCCGTACACGCTGGGATCGGAACTCGAGTAGCGAGGAATCCATGGACCGACCCGGCGGTACGACCCGCCGAAGTCGTAGCCGAGATCCGAGGTGCCGCCGGCGACCGATGCGGCATATTGCTGGCGAAGGGCCCCGGTGTTGGCGATGGGATTCTGGATCACACCTTCGCCGATCTCGGCGTCGATCACCGGTCGCGGCGATGGGTATCCCCTCTTAGTGAAGATTTGCATGACGCCGCCGCTGGCGTCGGAGCCATAGACCGTTGACGCCTGTGGACCGCGAATGATCTCGATCCGGTCGATGCTGTGAACGTCTACATCGGCGAGGATTGGTGAGGCGACCTCGACGCCGTCGATATACGTCTTGATGAAGTTGTTGCTGAGCGAACTCGCGCCCCGGACCGTTATGGCGCTTGTGAAGTCAAAGTTTCCCTGATCCCAAGAGATCGCACCGGGAACCTGGCCCCTGAAAACCTCGTCGAGATGGTTGACGCCGAGTGATATCAGATCGGCACTGGTGATGACCGTGATGGGGGTGGGCAAGGCCTTGGCCACCGTCGGCGTGACCGTACCAGTTACGACGACCTGATCGAGCGCGGTCTCCGCCGGGCGAAGTGAGACCGCGACGAATACCGGGCTCTCAGGGTCGGCGCGCACCGGGCGGCCGAGTGGTGTGTAGCCGAGGGCGCGGACGAGGAGTGTGAACGTGCCTGGCGGGACGGAGTCGATGCGGAACGTCCCGCTGTCGGTCGTGAACCCGTGATGCCAGAGACCGGCGAGGCGAACCTCGGCGCGGGGGAGTGGACGGCCGGTGACGGCGTCGACGACGCGCCCAGTGACCAGGCGATGTTCGCCGGCGGGGATTGGAGCAATCACCAAGCGCCCCAGTCCCGCAATTTGCGCTTCGAGGCCCGTGCCGCGGAGGACGATGGCCAGGGCGCGGGCCACGGTCGTGCGCGTGGCGGCGATAGAGACGCGGTGTGGGGCGGAGTCGATGCGCGCGACGTCGTAATTGAAGCTCACGCCAGCGCTGCGCTCGATGGCGTCGAGGGCTTGATGCACGGTGACGTCGTGCACGGCGATACCGATGACCTGATCGAGCGCCGTCGAGTCGACCGCCGTCGCCGCGATCGGGACGCTCGTTGGGCCGGTCCACGTGCTGCGACTCGCGGCGGCGAGTTGGGGGAGGAAGGCCGAGGCGGCCAGCAGCGGGAGGAGCGAACGCACGAGGCTACCGTGCGGGCGAAACGGGGGTCGCGACGGTCCCGTGACTGCCGTCAGCGGCGATAGAGGGTCACCACACGACCATGTTGCTCGTACCCCACCCCCGCCAGTGTCGCCACGAGCAAGTCGAGCGCCGCACGGGCATTCTCCCCGTCAACGGCGTAGTTCACGACCCGCTCACCGAGCGCGGCATCGGCGAGCCGCACGTCGAGGTCGTACGCTCGGCCGAGATCGGCCGCCACCTCCGACAAGGGCGCCGCCCGATAGCGGAGCGATCCACGGGTCCAGGCGAACGCGTCGTGCGCGTCCTGCGCATCACTCCCGATCGACGGATGCCCACCCTGCCCGAGGGTCGCCGACGCCCCGGGCTCGAGCACCGTGGACGGCGTCTCCTGACCGGCGTCGGCCAACCGGAGACTGACCTTACCGGATGCCACCGTCACCCGCGTCGGCGCATCGGTGTACGCCTGCACGACGAACACCGTGCCGAGATCCTGCAGGGTCGCCCCCCCGACCCGCACGACGAACGGCCGATCCGCGCGATGGACCACGTGAAACATCGCCTCGCCCGCGAGACTGACGGTCCGGCTCCCGTCGGCCCCTGGCACATACCGGAGACGCGATGCCGGTCCGAGCACGACGTCGGTCCCATCGGGCAGCCGCAGCGTCCGACGCACTCCACGCGCCACCGTCGCGGTGACCGGAGCCTCGCCAGCGGTGCCCTCGACGCGCGCGCTCCGTCCCGCCGCCGTGACCCCGCGCCCGGTGGCCGCGCCGCCCAGCCGCCCCCCGCGCCCGCCGATCGCGATGACGATGACGGCCGCCGCTGTGACGCCAAACGCCATGATCGTCGACCAATCGATGGCACGACGTCGGGGCGGCGCCACGGGGGTGCGGACAACGCGCAGCCGGTGCGATCCGTCGGGCGGGTAGGCCGGGTGGCCGCCGGTGATGCGAGCCGCCAACGACTCGATGGCCGCAACCGAGTCCGCATCGGCGATCGAGTCGGGCATGGCCCCCACGCGGGCCCAGACGGCCGCGTGCTCACGCACGTAGGCGGCAAGCGCCGGGTCGGACGCGATGTCCCGCTCCACCGCTCTCCGCTCCGGTAACGACGCCAACCCGTCGATATACCGGTGCACGAGCCGCCGCCGCTCGGGATCCATAGATAAAAGACGCCGCAGGTCGTGCGACTACGTACGCCTAGCGGCCATCCGGCATCCATGGCGCCAACGACCGCCGTAACCCGTTGTAGGCGCGGTGCAGCTGCGTATCGACCGTGCGGATCGACACGTTGAGCAGTGTGGCAATCTCCGTGTTCCCCATCAACCCGAATCGGTGCAACACAAAGATCTCCCGTCGCTTGAGGGGAAGCCGCCCCACCGCCTGGGCAATTGCGACCGTCAACTCGCTCGTCGCCGCCAACGCGTCGGTCGACTCCAACGACGGCGTGGCCGGCCGCGTCGCCACCAATAGCGAGAATCGCTCGGCTACGCGCCGCTTCCGGCTGAACGAGATCGCCCGCTTCTTGACCGCCACATAGAGGTAGCTCATGAGCGACCCCCGCACCTGGATCACGTGTCGCCGGGTCCAGAAGCTGAGCATCACGTCCTGGACGACTTCCTGGGCATCGTGCTCGGAGCCCAGGAGGCCGTATGCGACGCGCAACAGCCAGCTATGGTAGTGGAGAAACGCCGCCTCGAATGCGACGTCGTTCCCGGCGGCGATGGCATCGAGCCAGCGCCGGTCCTGTATCGCTTGATCGTATGTTGCCGCGGGCCGGTCATTGTGCCGGTTGTGCGGTACCGAGTACATCGCGCTGGGCTCCGGAACGGGCGAAGCCAATCTTGTAACATATGGCTTAGAGTGCAAGAACGACCGGTAACGATCACTATCCTCTAGTGACTTCGGTCACCTCGTCCGGGTTGCCCGATGCGTAAGTTGTCGGTGTCGATAACCGGAGCAGTTGATGGTCGCGTTGGGCGTGCAGGGGCTGGTGGAGCTGGACACGGTGGCACCGGACGAGATCGTCCGGGCGCTGGCTGACGTCGTCGGCACGGAGCCGGGGCCGTTGGACGTGCGGGCGGGCTATCGGACGCCGCTACCGGGGTTGGGTCCGCTGGATCAGCTGCAGCACGCGCTGCGTCGGTATGTCGTCCGGCTGCGCGCCCATGGCGTGCCTCCGGAGGCGGTGATGGTGCATATCAAGCGCACGGTTCGTGACGTCCTGCCGTCCCGGACGCCGGAGTGGAGTGCTTACCTATTGACGGAAGCAGTCGTCGAGTGGAGCATTGACGCGTACGACAGTGGTAGGTAAGGATGGAGTCCGACGATGAGGCTATGTTGGCCCCAGTTCCCATGATACCCGATTCCAACGTCCGCCATCCCGGCGCCGCGCCAGGGCTGCATCTGCCGTTCGTCGACGGGCTGACCGCCGTCGACGAGGGGACGCCCGCGTGGGCGGCCGTCAAGGCAGGGTGGCTTGTCGTGCGGTTTGTCGACAAGTGGGCCGAGGCGATCGGGCATGAGGGAACGGTGCCCTGGCTGCGTGAGGTGCACGCGATTCACGAGGCGGTCAACCTGGTTCCGGTCGGGCCGACGCGGCGTGTGCTGGATCGGCTGTATGCCGCGCTCCTCGAGTCGTGGGGGCGGCGAGATATCACGGTGTCGACCACGCTGTTGGCGTATGGGCACCATCTCGAGGTCGAGCAGGCGTGGGGGATGGCGGCTGACGCGTTCGAGACGTTCTTGCGCCACGCTGCGACGGATTCGGACCATGAGTTGGTGCCGGATGCCTATCTGCGGCTCGCCCATACGCATCGCCGAGCGGGTCGGGTCGACGAGGCACAAGCGGCGTTCGATGCGGCGGGCGCGTTGGCGCTGTCAGAGGGGAACGTGCGGGCCGGTCTGCTGGCGCGCATTGGTTCGGCACGCGTCACCAAGCACCGTGGGAATCTGCCCGCGGCGGCGGCGGCGCTCGATGCCGTGATCGCGGATGCCACGGCGCTCGTCGCCCTTACACCGAATGCGGCGCTGTCCGACGCACTCGCGCGGGCCAGGCATGATCGAGGCGCAGTGGCGTACGAGATGAACGACCACACCCTCGCCCTTACCTGCTTCTACGATGCGCTGCAGCGCTACGAGGATGAGGGCAGCCGGGAACGTGCACTTGGCGACGTCGCGACCACACTCGCCGAGCTCGGGCTCCGCGACGCAGCGCGGGATGCGAACACCGTGCTGTACAAAACGGCCCAGGAGTTGTCGACGCGTTTAGCGGCGGGCTGCAATCTCATGATGCTGGCGCACGAGGAAGGGCAGGAGTTGGTGTTCGAACAGCACCGGCGCGCGCTGGCGCGCCAGGAATTTTCGCCAGAGGTCGAGGCGCAATACCACGTGATCGCCGGTGAAGGTCTCTACCGATTCAATCACCTCGAGGATGCCAGTGCCGAGCTTGAGCGGGCATTGGAAATCGCCGAGCGAGTAAAACTACACGCTCTTGTGCACCGTGCCGACGTGGCGCTCGCGGCGATCGCCCGCCGGGAATCGGCGCCGGCAGCGTCGCCAGAGGTGTTGGAAGTGCCGACCGCGATCACTCACGTCGTGACCGCGGTCCGGCAATTGCGCGAAATGGCGGGCGTTGGGTCAGCTTAGCTGCAGGTGCCGCCGTTAATAACGCCACCGCCGCATAGTGAGCTCGCCGCGGTCGGCGCGGTCGGGTTGGCGCAGGCGGTGAGGGCGATAGCAGCGAACGTAGTAATGATCAGGGCGACACGACGAGCCATTAGAACCTCGGAGTGAGAGACTTCACGATTTCGAGTTGGTGCCCGAAGGTCCGTCCGCCAGCCCTCGCGGGAAATGGCCACTCTCGGCCCACGGCGTCGACTCGCTAGCCAATACTCCCAGTGGATGTCGTCGCCTATCTCTCCGAGCCGCTCCTCCACGTGTTCCGATCGGTCACAGGGACTCGACACACGCTCCATGTCGCCCGCACCGTTCAGGAGCTCGACACCTTTCTAACGCTCCGCCCAGCGTCCGCCGCGGTTGTCGATCCGCTCGCGCCCGGCCTAGACGATCCACGCCTGCTCCTGCCGATCTTCGAGCGCCACGCCTCGGTGCAGGTCGTCGTGTATACCACGGTGACCCCGCTCGCCATGCGTGGCTATGGCCTGCTCGCTGCCGCCGGCGTGCGCCACCTCGTCGTGCGCGGGGTCGATGACTTCCCGGAGCAGTTTCGCGATGTCCTCGAGGCGCTGCCGGCCGACACGCTAAGTGGGATTCTTCTCATGATGCTCGAGCCGCTGCTCTCGCAGGTAAGCGCGCCGCTGGCCCGCGCACTGCAGGAGCTGTTCCGGGCGCCCCACATCATGAGCGATATCAACGCCGTAGCGCGCGCCGCCGGGATGCCGCGCCGCACGTTTGACCGGGCGTTGGAGCGGGCGGGGTTCGCGCCGGCCGACATGTTGTACCGTACGGCGCGCGTCGTGCGCGCGTATCACTACATGCGGTCGACCGAGACGCGGCTCAAGGACATCGCCATCAAGCTCGGATACGGGACGCCCCGGGCGTTGACGAGCGAGGTGTACCTGGTCACGGGGTTTCTGCCGTCGTCGCTCAAGACCGAGCTCGAACCGGAGGACCTGCTCACGCGGGTCGCGACCCCGCTCTGGAGGCACGGATGTCCGCCCGGGATCGTCGTGCCCGACGTGTCGGCCGCGCTGTCTAGCAACGCGGCGCGTCCGCGATCGAGGCGCTAGTCGATCGGACATGTTGCGTCTTGTGTCCGGTCACCGTTTCTGTATCGTACTCATGTGTAATCCGCAGGCAGCGACCCTCGGGTAGGGGGCGAGGCCCGCGATAATGGCAAACCCGGCGAAAGCCGGGGACGCAAAGCTCTGGAGGCTACGGCGTCAGGGACGCGGGGGTTAACCCCGCATGCCTGACACCATGCCAGTCCGGCCGCCGAACGGACCATCACACCCGGAGGGGACCCCGTGTCCACTCGGCCTACTCGGCTCAGTTTCGCTGTATTGACGGTCGCCATCGCGATCGCCGCGTGCGTGGCGGGTGCCCCGGTGGGCGCCCAGGTGGCGCCACCCCAAGAGACCGCGTCGCTCCAGTGGGGGACGACCGTGGCCTGGATTCGCGTGGCTTCGACCGGGGCGGTCAATCTCTATGCCGCAAATGGCTATCGGACGCCGTTCGTGCATCCGGCCGTGTTGACGGCCGATGAGGTCGAGCGGTGGTCAGCGCTCGTAGAACGTCTGGTGGCGGCGCCTCACGCCCCGGATACGACGGCGCGCCTCACGATGGCGGGTGGGGATGTGGTGGTTCAGGTGTTTCCGCAGGGGGACTCCACCGGGTTGGTGCTCCGGGTGGGTGGGACGCGGCCTGATGGGGTAAACGCGACCGTTTTTGCCGGGGCCATGCCCCAGTTGGTCTCGGCGCTGCATGAAACCCTGAGCGTGGCGCGTGAGCAGGCCGCCCATACCGCGGCAGTGGCAGCGGCGGCGCAGGCCGCGGCCCAGGCACCTACCCCGGCACCTGCACCGGTGGCGAGTCAGCCCTCGACCGTAGCCCAGGTGCCCGCAGCGGTTCAGGCGGCGGCTGTTGCCCCGGCGCCGGCGAGCGCTCCGATGTTGGCGGCGGTGTCGACGCCGGTTGCTCCGGCAGCTCCAGCGACCCCGGCGCCGGCACCGACGGCTCCAGCACCGGCGGCTGCGGCGGCCAAGACCACGGCCAACCCAGCCTCGGCTGGCACCAAGCATCGCGCGCCCCGTGCCGCTCCGGCGGCCACCACCCCGGCAGCGCCCGCGGCAGCACCGACCCCGGCCCCGGCCGCGGGCAGCGGGGCGACGTCGATGCGGCGCGTCACGCCGCCGACGGTGCCCGTCGTTCCGGTGGCGAGCCGCACGTCGCCGCCTGCCGCCCAGCCGACGCTCACGACCGAAGCCGCAGCTGGTACCGTCGCCACTACGGGCACCGACCGCGTAAACGAATCCACGATCGGCAACCTCGTGCGCCAGTGGGAGCCCCAGCTCCAGCTCTGCTACACGGACTACGGTCTCAAGCAGAACCACGACCTGGCCGGCACCGTCACCGTCCGCGTCGCGATCCGCAGCACCGGCGAAGTGGCGGCCGTCGAAATCCCGCAACGCCACTGGTCGAGCCCGACGGCAGTCCCGGCCGTCGAGTCCTGCGTCAAGAACCGCGTCAAGAGTTGGCTCTTTCCAGCGGCCTCACTCGGCAGCACGCACGACTTTCGTCTGATCTTCACGCAGTGAGGCGCCACTAAGGCGTACAACTAATTTCGGGGTGCGGGGTGTAGATTGACGGAAGGTCCACGTTTCCACCCTCCACCCCGTCCCGATGCGCCCTACCGTCGTGATCGCTTCTGCCGTGTCGTTGGTCGTTGCCATGTCTGCCTGCGCCTCCACGCTGTGGCCGACCACCAAGACGGAGATCAAGTCGTACGCCCCCGACGTGTTCGCGTGCGTGCAGGCGTCCGCCACGAACCTCGGCTACCACTCGTTCCTCTCCGACACGCTCCACCGCACGTACGAGGGACGGCGCGACTCCAAGCAAACGAGTTTCGTGGAATTCGATCAGGTGGGTGCCGCCGACAAGCTGAAGATCAAGGTCCTCGCCCCACCGACCGGCGCCGTGTCGACGCTGGACATCCAAGCCGAGACGGTCTCGCTCCACGAGACCAAAGAAGGGCGCATCG
Organism: Gemmatimonadaceae bacterium; assembly: GCA_035569435.1. Lineage (GTDB taxonomy): Bacteria > Gemmatimonadota > Gemmatimonadetes > Gemmatimonadales > Gemmatimonadaceae > DASRDS01. Next base: position 8,851 of record DATMNB010000164.1, on the reverse strand, counting down.
AAGAAGCCGAGCCGGCCTCGCTCCGCGTCAACCAGGATGTGCAGACGATCGTCAAGCAATGCGCGCCGTCGACGCCCGCGACGACCTGACGCTGATTGGTGTTCAACCCCAGACTCTCGGCACTCGCATGCTTCGCGTGCAACGCCGAACACGATCACCGCGTGCCACAGACGGTGTGCACGCGATGCGGCATGCCGCTCCGCGTCGACTACGCGCTCGACACGACGATGACTGCGCCGCCCTCGACGGCTGCGGCATCGCTCTGGCGTTACGCCGATGTCCTCCCTGTCGGTAATTCGGTAGCCGTCACCCTCACCGAGGGGTGGACCCCGCTCGTCGCCGCCGGCGAGAGGACGTGGATCAAGGACGAGGCCAGAAATCCCACGGGCTCCTTCAAGGCCCGCGGCATGGCTGTCGCCGTGTCGGTCGCCCGCCAACTCGGCGCGCGGGCGCTCGCGGCGCCGTCTGCGGGCAACGCGGCGGGCGCGCTCGCGGCGTACGGCGCGGCGGCGGGGATCCCGGTGACCGTGGCCATTCCCGACGATACGCCGCGCGCGTTCATCGACGAATGCCAGCTGTACGGCGCCGAGGTGCACCTCGTGCCGGGCACGATTGCCGATGCGGGGAAGTGGCTCAAGACGAACGGCCCGCCGGGCGCGACCGACGTCTCGACGCTGCGCGAGCCGTATCGTCTCGAGGGAAAGAAGACCATGGCGTACGAGCTCTATGAGCAGTTCGCGGGACAGCTCCCCGACGTGATCGTGTATCCGACCGGCGGCGGCACGGGGCTCGTGGGGATGTGGAAGGCGTTTGGCGAGATGCGCGCCATGGGGTGGCTGCCGAGCGATGGGCGACTGCCGCGTCTCGTGTCCGTGCAGGCGGAGGGGTGTGCGCCGGTGGTCCGCGGATATGAGACGCACGCGGACGCGACAGCGCCGTGGGAGGGGGCGACGACGCGGGCGTACGGACTTCGCGTGCCGGCGCCGATCGGCGGGTTCCTCTGTTTGCGGGCGATCCGCGAGACGGAAGGGACCGCCGTGGCCGTCGCCGAGTCCGCGATCGGGCCCGCCACGCGCGCGCTGGCGTCGATGACGGGGGTGGATGTGTGCCCCGAGGGGGGCGCGGCCTGGGCCGCGACGTCGGAACTGCGAGCGCGCGGATGGATACGTGAAGGCGAGCGGGTCGTGGTCTTCAATACCGGAACGGGCCTCAAGTACCGATGACGGAAACAGCAGCCCAGCGGGTGGAACGTGTCAAGCGTGAGCGCGCGCCCTGGTCGATCATGGATGACATCAGGCGCTACGCGCGTGACGGGTTCGACTCCATCCCGGATGAGGACTTGAACATTCGCTTTCGGCACTGGGGGCTCTATACCCAGGGCGACGGCGAGGGGGTGCGCGGCGATGCCGTGCGCTACTTCATGATGCGCGTGCGGACGCCAAACGGCGCGTTGACCGCGCCCATGGTGCGCGCCATCGCCGACCTGTCGGACCGCTACGCGCGCGGCTCGCTCGACATCACCAACCGGCAGAACTTTCAGCTCCACTGGCTGCGCATCGAGGACATCCCGGCCGTGTGGGAGAGGTTGGCGGCGGTGGGGTGGACGAGCATGGGGGCGTGCGGTGACGACACGCGTACGGTCACCGGCTGCCCTTTGGCCGGCGTCGACGCCGATGAGGTGATCGATGCCTCGCCCGTGGCGATCGCGGTCGACCGGCATCTCAATGGGCATGACGCCTATGCGAATCTCCCGCGCAAGTTCAAGATCACGATCACGGGGTGCGCACATTGGTGCAGCTATCCTGAAATCAACGACATCGGCCTGACCGCTGTGCGGCGCGGTGGCGAGATCGGCTACAGTCTGCGTGTTGGCGGTGGCCTTTCGACGCGTCCGCACCTGGGGGAGCGGCTCGATGCGTTTGTGCGGGCCGATCAGGTGACGGCGGTCGTCGAGGCGATCACGGGCCTGTTCCGCGACAGCGATGAGTTGCGCCACAATCGCACGAAGGCGCGCATGAAGTTCTTATTTCTCACGCACGGGTGGACGGCGGAGAGTTTTCTCGCGGAGATCGAGCAGCGCATCGGCGAGCGGCTGGCGCCGGCGGCGGAGGAGCATCCGCCGGCCGACGCCTATCGCGACCATGTGGGCGTGCACGCGCAGAAGCAGCCGGGGTTGGTGTACGCGGGGTTCGCGGTGCCGGCGGGACGGATCAGTCCGGACGCGTTGCGCCGCATTGCAGACCTCGCCGAGAAACACGGCAGCGGGACACTGCGTACGACGATCATGCAGAACATCGTGGCGCTCGATATCGGCGTGGATCAGGTCGCGGCGCTCCGCCGGGGCGCGGCGGCGTTACCCGACGGCATCACGCTCGATGCGACGCCGTTTCGGCGGGGCGTGATATCATGCACGGGCTCGCAGTACTGCAAGCTGGCGATCGTCGAGACCAAGGCGTTCAGTCGCGGTGTCATGGGGGAGTTGGAACGGCGCATGCCAGGATTCCGGGACCAGGTGAAGGTGCACGTGACCGGGTGCCCAAACGCCTGCGGGCAACACTGGATCGCCGACGTCGGCTTGCAGGGGGTCCAGATCGAACTCGACGGAACCAGTGTGGACGGGTTCGACTTCTTCATCGGAGGCGCAGTGGGTGCGGCGCCGAGGCTGGCGCGTCGCATCGGGGTGCGGCTTCCGGCACCCGAGGTGCCCGTGGCGCTCGAGCGAATGTTCCGCGTATTCCTGAACGATAGGCAGGAGTCAGAGCGGTTCGGCAGTTGGGTTGCGCGTGCTGGCGACGAGACGGTGAGAGCAGCGCTGTCCAACGACCGGTAAGATCACGCGTAACACATCACGGAACATGTTGCTATCTCGTTGCAACAGGTGCAGTTGGATGGATCAATCCAAGCTGGCCGGAATCGCCGGCTACACTTATGTTACGCTGACGTCACAGCCCCCAAGTTGAGCCTGCCGGTCGAGGTTACCGTCGTTGATCCTTTTTGTTGAAGCCATCCTGATCCTCGTGACCCAGAGCCCGTGAAATCGAGCATCGAGACGAATGGTCGGGTCGATCTGCCGGCGGATGATGCGCCGCGGACCCCGCCGCTGACGGCGCCTCCCGACATCTTCGCCAAGACGCGTCAATTCGCGCGACTGTCAGAGGCCAAAGAAAAGGGACTGTACCCGTACTTCATCCCGGTCGAATCGTCGGGTGGCACCGAGGTCGTGATCCAAGGTGCGAAACGGGTGATGGTGGGCTCCAACAACTACCTGGGCCTGACGCACGATCCGCGGGTCGTCACGGCGGCGCAGCAGGCGATCTCGAAATATGGGACGGCGTGCACCGGGAGCCGGTTCCTGAACGGGAACACGGATCTGCACGACCGGATTGAGGAGCGACTGGCAGTGTTGACGGGCAAGGAGGCGGCGCTCGTCTTCTCGACTGGATTTCAGACCAACCTCGGCGTGATCGCGACACTCGTGCACCGCAACGACACGGTCTACATCGACAAGCTGGATCATGCCAGCATCGTCGACGGGTGCCATCTGTCGGGCGGCGAGACGGTGCGATTCCGGCATGGGGATTTTGCCGAGTTGGAGACCAAGCTCCGCCGCACGACGCGCGGGGGCAAGCTGGTGGTCGTCGATGGTGTGTTCAGCATGGAAGGGGACATTGTCGATCTGCCGAACCTCGTCCAGCTGTGCGCGAAGTACGACGCGCGCCTCGCGGTCGACGATGCGCACTCGGTCGGGGTGCTGGGCGCGACGGGTGCCGGGACAGCCGAGCACTTCAACCTGACGGATCAGGTCGACCTGATCATCGGGACGTTCAGCAAATCGTTCGCGTCGATCGGCGGATTCGTGTCGGGCGAGCGGCAAGTGATCGATTACCTCAAGCATCAGGCGCGGAGCCTCATCTTTTCGGCGTCGATGCCACCGTCGGCGTGCGCGGCCGTGCTGACCTGTCTCGATATTCTGGAGCAGGAGCCGGAGCGGCGGCTCAAGGTGTGGGAGAACGCCGACTACATGCGTAACGGCCTCCAATCGCTTGGGTACGACACGGGCGTGAGCGAGACGCCGATCATTCCCGTGCTCATTGGGCAGGACGACAAAACCTTCATGTTCTGGAGAGCGCTCTTCGACGCTGGTGTGTTTGCGAACCCGGTCGTCCCGCCGGCCGTGCCCGAGCGGGAATCGCGTATTCGGACGTCGTATTCGGCGACGCATACGAGAGAGCAACTCGACTTCGTGCTCGACGTTTTTGGCAACGTCGGGCGGAAGTTCGGCGTCATTTGATAACTGACAAGTGATTACCGACGAGCGCCCGGCGACCGTGCGCGTCGGGCCGGTTGGCTCGCGCGCCGATTTCGCGGCCTTTATCGAGCTGCCGTACCGGCTGTATACGGGCAACCAGACGTGGGTGCCGCCCCTCCGGCGTGACGTGGCCCACATGCTCGAGTTGTCGCATCCGTTTTATCAGCACGCCGAGCGTGAGCTGTTTCTGGCGTACGATGCGGCGGGTACGGTCGTGGGGCGGATCGCGGCGATCAAGAACGACGCGCATACGGCGCAGCACCACGATCGGACGGGGTTCTTTGGATTCTTCGAGTCCGTGCGCGATCAGGCGGTTGCGAACGCGTTGTTCCAGGCTGCGGCGGGGTGGCTGGCCGGGCGTGGGTTGACGGTCATGCGGGGGCCGGTCAGTCCGTCGATCAATGACGAGGTTGGGCTACTGATCGACGGGTTCCAGTGGGCGCCGGTCGTCATGATGCCGTACAATCCGCCGTACTACGCCGAGTTGATCGAGCGGGCGGGGTTTGTCAAAGCCAAAGACGTGATCGCGTATCGGCACACGTCCGCCGAGGGGGTGCCGGAGCGGGTGGTGCGGCTGAGTGAGGCGCTGGCCAAGCGGCACAAGATTGTCGTGCGGCCGCTCGACGTGAAGCAGTTCGACAAAGAAGTCGATCGGGTGCGGATGTTGTACAACACGTGTTGGGAGGCGAACTGGGGGGCGGTGGCGATGACCGACGCCGAGTTCGCCGATCTGGCCAAGCAGCTCAAGCCCGTGGTTGTGCCCGAGCTCGTGGCGTTTGGGGAGGTCGACGGCGAGCTGGCGGGGTTTGCGTTGGCGTTGCCGGATCTCAACGTGGCGCTCAAGCGGATGGGTGGGCGGTTGTTGCCGTTTGGGTGGGTCAAGGCGCTCTGGTACGGGCGTGATGGCGCGGTGCCTGGGTTGCGTGTGCTCACGCTTGGCGTGTTGCCCAAGCACCGGTTGACCGGGGTGGCTGAGCTCATGTACCTGGCGATTATCAGGAACGGGTTGAAGCGCGGCATGACGTATGGCGAGTCGTCGTGGATTCTCGAGGACAACGCGCTCATGCGGCAGTCGATCGAGAAGATTGGTGGGGTCGCCTACAAGACATATCGTATCTACGATAAGCCGATTGCCTGACAGCGGGGCCGGACGGCTGGCGCTCGTGACGGGCGCCAGCGGGTTCGTGGGTGGGCACCTCATCGAGGCCTTGCTCGGCGAGGGGTGGCGGGTCAGGGCACTGGTGCGGGCGTCGAGTCGATTGCAATGGATTCCGACTGGCCGCGTCGAGATGGCCGTGGGATCCCTGGATGACGAGGCTGCGCTCGGCGCGGCGCTGGCCGGTGTGTCCGTCGTCTTTCACCTCGCTGCGCTCACGACGGCTATTGATACTCGCGCCTACGCGCGGGTCAACGTCGACGGCACCGCGCATGTGTTGGCTGCCATGCGCAGGGCCGGGCCGCAAGCACTGCTCGTGTTTTGCTCGAGCCAGGCCGCTGCTGGGCCATCGCACGTTGGGCGGCCTATGACCGAGGCCGACGCGCCGGCGCCGATCGGCCCATATGGCGAGTCCAAGCTCGCCGCCGAGCGTCTGCTTGCCGCCAGCGATTGCCACCACGTCATCGTTCGTCCTCCTGCGGTCTACGGTCCGCGCGACGTCGACATCCTGACCGCCTTCAAGCTGGCGCGCGCGGGCGTCGCGATCCGCCTGGGCCCACGCGGCCAGCGTCTCTCCATCGTCCACGTCCGCGACCTGGCTCGCGGTCTCATGGCTGCCGCCACGGCCGCGCACGCCCGTGGCGTCTACTACGTGAGTGGCGACACGCACGACTGGGAGACAATCGCTGCGTCGATCGGCACCGCCGTCGCGCGCCGCCCGCGCGTGATCCCCGTGCCGTCATTCGTGCCAGCCGCCGCCGGCGTCGGCGAGCGCGCGCTGTCGCGTCTCACGGGGGCGAAGGTGCTACTCACGTCCGAGCGCGTCTTGAACCTCCGCCAGGCCGACTGGTCCTGCGACGACACGCGTGCGCGTCGCGAGCTGGGCTACGAGCCCGCGATCGATCTCGCCACGGGGTTCGCGGAGACGGCCGCGTGGTATCGGGAGCAGGGGTGGTTGTAACCCACTGATAAACCGTGGTCTATCGGATTTGGAGGGAGCGTGAAGGCTCAGCAGCTGCTGGCTGACGTAAACCTCTCCGAGGTCGTGTTTCCGGCGGCATCCTCGACGGCGATCTTACGCTTTCTGAACATGCACGACGGCGGAGCTGTCGGGTCGCTCGTGTGCAGGGGTGTGGTAGTATTTGCATACCACACCCGGCCGGAAAGCAGCCTGCCGGAGTACGTGGGGGAGATGAATCATACCGCGGTCTTGTCGCGCGACGTACCGACCTTGCTCGCGGGACTTCGCTACAGTTGGCATGGAGGCGCTGCGGTTACTCCTGAGGGCGGCGCACTTCAGCACGTCCACATCGAGGGCGGATTGGTGATCGATATTGTGTGCGACGGTGTGCAGCTCGTGCCTTAGTGCCGCGTCACATGACCCGAATTCTGACTGTCGCGATGGTTGGGTGCGTCGCCGCGTTCTCCAGAATTGATGCCATAAAGGAGAACGCCGTCATTCGGGCTGACACGTCGAGTGTCGGGCAGATTGTGAGCGCCGTGCTGCGCGCTGTCCCAGTGGACTCGCTGTGTCAACCAGAGCGCTGTCCCGTCGTTGTTGTGGATACGGCCATTCGCGGCGCGCCAAAGACAGGAGACCTGGACGTCAATACACTTCCTGTTGTGGGTTTCATTCCTGCCAGTGCGTTGCAATCTCTGGCGAAACCTGGCGTACGCTTCGTTGCTGGATCGTTTCGCTACGGCCCACTACCTCACGATAGCGCTCGAGTGGCATTGGTGCTGAGTCCGCCAACTCTGGCATCTCTGGGCCGTGGTAGCGTGTCGCTCACGATCGTCGTGCCGGTGCAGTATGGGTTCGTCGCCGTGGTTCAAATCCAACGCCAAGACGGCACCTGGCGTGCGGTCAGTACTCGGTACACAGAGGCGTAGGGAATGCTGTCGCTGCCGGCCGTCATAGCGGTACAACTCACGCTGCCGAACGCCGCTGGGATCTCGCTGCACGACATCCTGGTGGCCTTCGATTTCCAGTGGCATGGACACTACTACTATGGTGCGTGGGTTGGTCTGACGGATGCGTCGGGCATGGCCCAGACCACGCGTGAGAGCGTTGGACAGGCCTTCGCCGAAAATCGCGCGCTCTTCCCGATGGATTATAAAGTGCCGCTCGAGGAGTGCGATTCCCGAGTTCGCGTTCTCGTGACAGGAAATCAGGACTACGTTGACCGGCGCCGCATGGCCGAATCCAGCCGCTTGGTGACGAGAGAGGCGCTCGGCGTGTATACGCGCGCACGCAATGCGCTCTTTCGATCAACAAGCGCGACGGTGGATTTGGCTGATAGCCCGCTGAACCGTATCTATACCGAGATCCTGCTTGTCCCTGTTGCGTCCGAGCAGTGACGCCATGAATGGACTGTATGGAGACTGATATCGCTCGGAGCGGGTCGCTGAGCACCGGTTTTTCACCCTTTCGATTCAACCTGATTTGCGAACGTTCTTGGTCGTTCGCTTGACCTTCGCCGTCACTTTGCGCGGCCGGCCGCCTTTGGCGCCATTGGCGCGCGCCGCGGCCGCCTTGGCGTCGGTGCGGCTTGTTCCCCCGCGGCGTCCGATCTCGGCCATCCAGCGGCGCGTCCCGAAGAGGCCTGCCATCAGTCCTGGGACGTAGTGCGCGACACCAAGGATAGGCCACACGAGTCCCGTGCCTGGTCCTTCAATTTCGATTCGTGCGAGCTGACTTGGGGCCGCGTCCTGCAATCCTTGCAGGAGCAGGCGCGGAATCCGAAGTTGCACCCCGTTGGAGAATCGAATGGCGATCTCGTCGGCCGCACGATCGTATGCTGCCGCGACAACGCGTCGCAGGGGTTCGATCGCGGCGTTGGCGATCGCCGCATCGATCTCGACGTCGGTCGTGACGACCGGATGGGCGATTCTAGTCATTGTGCAATATACCCAAGCCGCTTGGGATATTCACGTTGATTACCGAACCACCGCCCTCCGTCTCACCACCCACGTCAGCCCCAACCCAATCGCAATCCAGATCATCTCCCGCAACCGCGCAATGAGCGCCGCGTACACGCCCAGGTTTGCGGGGAGACCAAAGAGGCCGAAGAGGACCAGCAGACCGCCTTCGTTGGTGCCGAGGGCGTAGGGCACGAATGACGTGAGGATCAAGAACAGAGACTGGAAGGCGCCGATCGCGAAGGCCGTCAAGTAGGTGATGTGGAGGCCGAGGGCGTGGGCGATGAAGTACCACTCGCACACGGCGGCGCAGCGGCCGGCGTACTCGAAGGCGATGGCGGCCAACAAGCGGGGGCGGCGGTCGTGGTAAAGGGTCGCCATCTGTTCGTCGACGGCGATCAGGGAGGCGCGGCGGGGTTCGATGCGGCGAGCGAGGGCGCGCAATAGAGGGATGCGGTGGGCGAAGT
>DATMNB010000163.1:0-5123 GCA_035569435.1 Gemmatimonadaceae bacterium | reverse complement strand
ACTGCTCATGGCCGAGCAGGTGCACGATGGGTCGGGGGAGCGGATCGTCGACATCGACGTGAACGACACGCCGCTGGCCACGCGTCTCGATCTGGCGGATCAGTACGGGCCGTTCACGGCCGTCGAACGCACGGCGCGGGTGAGCGCGGTCGGCGGCCGGGGGATCGAGGTGCGGTTCCTGGCCCATGCCGGGGAAACCACAATCAGCGGGATTCGGATCACGCGACTATGACCGACGGCGCGGCGGCCGACGGCGTGGCGGCGCCGCGGTTTCGACCGGAGCTCCTGACGGCGCTCCGGGGGTACACGCGGGCGCAGTTCGTGGCGGATCTCACGGCAGGCGTGATCGTCGGCATTGTGGCGCTGCCGCTGGCCATTGCGTTCGCCATCGCGAGTGGCGTCACGCCCGATCGCGGCCTCTATACGGCGATCGTGGCCGGCTTCCTCATCTCGGCGTTGGGGGGCTCGCGCGTCCAGATCGGCGGACCGACCGGGGCGTTTGTCGTCATCGTGTACGCGATCGTACAGAAGTACGGCGTCGACGGCCTGACCGTGGCCACGATCATGGCCGGCGTGCTGTTGATGGTCTTTGGGTTCCTCCGACTCGGCTCGACGATCCGGTTCATCCCGTTCCCGGTGATCACGGGGTTCACCTCGGGGATCGCGTTGATCATTTTCTCGGGCGAGATCAAGGATCTCCTCGGGCTCAGGATGGGCGCGGTCCCGGCGCACTTCCTTGAGAAGCTCATCGCCTACGGCGGCCATCTCGGGTCGATCAACCCGTGGGCCGTGGCGGTGTCGGCTGGGTCGTTGGCGATTCTCATCGTGTGGCCGCGCATCTCGCATCGCATCCCAGGGCCGCTCGTCGCCCTGCTGGCGGCGACGGCCGCCGTGCAGATGTTCCATCTGCCGGTCGAGACGATCGGCAGCCGGTTTGGCGCGATTCCCACGGGGATCCCGCGGCCGCACATCCCGGCGATCACGATCGCGGCATTCGCCGAGCTCGCGCAGCCGGCGCTGGCGATCGCGCTGCTTGGCGCGATCGAATCGCTTCTCTCGGCGGTCGTCGCCGATGGCATGATCGGCGCCCAGCACGACTCCAATACGGAGCTCATCGCGCAGGGGATCGCCAACCTCGCGTCGCCGCTCTTTGGCGGGATCCCGGCCACGGGGGCGATCGCGCGGACGGCGACCAACGTCAAGAACGGCGGACGGACGCCGGTGGCGGGGATGGTGCATGCGGCCACGCTGCTGGCCATCACGCTGTTCGTCGGGCGGTGGGCGGCGCTCATCCCGATGGCGTGTCTCGGGGCGATTCTCACGATCGTGTCGTACCACATGAGCGAGTGGCGGACGTTTCGCGACGAGCTGCGGAGTCCGCGGAGCGATGTCGCGGTGCTGCTGGCGACGTTTGGGCTCACGGTGTTGATCGATCTCGTGTTTGCGATCGAGGTCGGGATGGTAATGGCGGCGTTTCTGTTCATGCGGCGCATGGCGGGGACTGCCGCTGTCAACGCGGTCCCGGTCGAGGCGGTGATCGATACGGAGGTCGCGAGCGGGGCGCATCGGGGGATCGAGATCTATGAGATCAACGGTCCGCTCTTCTTTGGGGCGGCGGCGTCGTTTCATGACGCGCTCAGTCGGGTGGCGAACCGGCAGCCGGTGATGATCCTGCGGATGGGGCGGGTGCCAGCGATCGATGCCACGGGGCTCAGGCGGCTGGCGGATTTAGTGCGGCGGTTGAGACGGGAAGGGACGCTGGTGGTGCTGTGCGGGCTCCATACCCAGCCCCGGGAGGCGCTCAGCCGATCGGCCGTCCTGGACGAGGTTGGTCCGGAAAACCTTGCGCCATCGCTAGATATAGCGTTGGCGATCGCGCGGGAGCGTGTGGAAGAGGTGAGGCTGACCATCGGGGGGAGTTGACAACGGTCCCTTTTCTAACGATGTTAGAAATAAGATGACCGTTATATCTGCAGCCGCCGAACGCCGGGAGCGCGACAAGCTCGCCGTCAGGACCAAGATCCTGGACGCGGCGCGTGAGCTGTTTGTGGAGCACGGGTTCGATGCGGTGACGATGCGCATGATCGCCGAGCGGGCGGAGTACACGCCGACGGCGCTGTACTACCATTTCGCGGACAAGGCGTCGCTGCTGCGGGAGCTGGTCGATGCGGATTTCGGGGCGCTGGCCGCGGATTTTCAGCAGATCGCGGGCATTGCCGATCCGATGGAGCGGCTCCTGGCGACCGGGCGTGCGTATACGGCGTTCGCGCTGGCCCACCCCAATCACTACCGGCTCATGTTCATGTCGCCGAGCGTCGGCGCGACGTGCGAGCCGGATGCGGTGCACCGGGGGAACCCGGAGCGGGACGCGTACGCGTTCCTCGTCGCCGTGAGCCGCGATGTCATCGCCACGGGACGCGTGCTGCCGCAGTATCGTGAGCCGCACCTGTTGGCGCAGATCGCCTGGGCGGGGCTCCATGGCGTGATCGCGTTGCACCTCGATAACGGCGCCGACGCGTGGGTCGATTGGAGGCCGGCGGCGGAGACGGCTGCGGCGATGGGGGACGTCCTGTTGCGGGGGCTCGTGGGCAATGGTTGATCTGGCGCTCAAGAGTCTCCTGCATGACCGGCTGCGGTTTGCCATCACCGTCATTGGTGTGGCGTTCGCGGTGACGCTCGTGTTCGTGCAGGTGGGGCTCTTCCTCGGGCTGCTCGACAATGCATCGGTGACGATCGATCACATCGACGCCGATCTGTGGGTCACGTCGCGCAACACACCCAACATCGACTTCTCCCACACGTTTCCCGAGACGCGCATCGATCGCGTGCGGTCGATCCCTGGGGTCGCGCGCGCCGACAATCTCATCGTCTGGTTCATGACGGTGAACCTGCCGAGTGGCGCGCAGGAGGGGACGCAGGTGTACGCGCTCGAGGATTTCTCGCGGTGGAATCTGCCGTGGCACGTCATCGACGGGAACGTCGGGGATCTCAGGCGGGGCGATTTTCTGATCGTCGATCAGTCGGCCGTGAAGCGGTTTGGGGCGTTTCAGGTCGGGGATTATCGCGAGGTGCTGGGGCGGCGGTTGCAGATCATTGGACGGACGCGTGAGGCGCAGTCGTTCACCACGACGCCGATCACGTTCATGGACTATCGGTTGGCGCAGGAGTTGTCGCCGGATTTGCTGCGGGGGCTCACGACGTATGTGTTGGTGAAACTGGCGCCCGGGGCGGATACGGCGGCGGTGCGCGCCGAGATCGCACGGCGGCTCCCGTACAACGACGTCTATAGTAAGGGCGAGTGGGCGACGCGATCGAGGGGGTACTGGGTCGCCAGTACGGGGATCGGGCTCAATATGTACATCACGGTCTTTCTCGGGTGTCTGGTGGGCATCGTCGTGGTGGCGCAGACGCTGTATACGTCGGCGATGGAGCACATCAAGGAGTTTGGGACCGTGAAGGCCATCGGTGGGAATAACGGGGACATCTATCGCATTTTGGCCAAGCAGGCGGCCATCGCGGCGGTCGTGGGGTTCGTCATCGGGTGGGCGCAGTCGTCGTTGCTCGGGCCAGCCATGGCCAACGTTGGGCTCAAGCTCATCATCCCGCACGTCATGTTGGCGTGGGTGTTTGGGGGGACGGTCGTGTTCTGTCTCATGGCGGCGTTGGTGGCGTTCCGGAAAGTCGCGTCGATCGATCCGGCGTTGGTGTTCCGGACATGACGATCGCGAACGGCGCGGTGCTGCACGCGGAGACGGTCACCAAGACGTTCTCCGAGGGGCGGGAGGAGATCCCGGTATTGCACGGCGTATCGCTGACCGTGCAACGCGGTGAGGTCGTGGCGCTCGAGGGGCCGTCCGGGTCGGGGAAGACGACCTTGCTCTCCATCCTCGGCTGCATTCTGACGCCGACGAGTGGGCGGGTGACGGTTGATGGCGTCGACGTTGGGGGGATGTCCTCGGGGCGATTGGCGGCGGTGCGGAAAAAGTCGATCGGGTTTGTGTTTCAGCAGTACAACCTGTTTCCGTCGTTGACGGCGCGGGAGAACGTGGAGTACGCGCTCAACATCAAGGGCGCGCGGGGCGGGGCGGCGCGGGCGGCGGCGGTGGCGGCGCTCGAGATCGTGGGGCTCGAAGATCGGATGGATTTCTTGCCGCGTGATCTGTCGGGCGGGCAGAAGCAGCGGGTGGCGATCGCGCGTGCCGTCGCGAGTCGGCCGCCGGTGCTGCTCGCGGATGAGCCGACGGCGAATCTCGATTCGCAGGTTGGGCTGCACATCCTCGAGTTGTTTCGCCAGACGGCGAAGCGGTTCGAGCAGGGGCTCGTGATCGTGACGCATGATCCCAACGTTCGCCAGTACGCGGACCGCGTGGTGCGGATCCGCGACGGGCGGCTCAGTGAGTGATCGTCCCATGCGCATGCTGACAGCGGTTGTGGCGATGGCGATGGTTGGATGCACGACGCGCGGGCCGGCGCATCCGGCGGCGGCGCCGGTGCAAGCGGAGGCGGTGCGGCCGACCATCCGGGCCGAGGGGCAGGTCGTGGCGTATCCAGGGGCCGACGTCACGGTGGGGAGTGAGGTGACGGGGCGGATCGTCACGTTGGCCGTGAAAGAGAAGAGCGTCGTGCGGGCGGGGGATCTGCTCGTGGAGCTCGATGCCAGCGAGACGCGGGCGGCGTTGGCGGAGGCGCGGGCGCATATCGCGGAGTCGAATGCGGAGTTGACCGCGGCGGATACGGACGTTGGGCGGGCGGAGACGTTGGCGGGGACGCACGCCATCTCGCGGCAGGAAGTCGATCACGCGCGGCGGGATCGGGATGCGGCCATCGCGCGGCGGGATGCGGCGATGGCGACGGCGGCGCGGCTCGAGGCGACCTTGGCCAAGACGCGGATTGTGGCGCCGATTAGCGGGGTGATTACGGCGCGGTTGGTGGAGTCGGGGGAGATCGTGGCGCCGGGGACGTCGTTGGTCACGATCGCCGATTTGCGGCGGACGCGGATTCAGGCCGAGATCGATGAGTATGACGCCGGGCGGATTGCCATCGGGACCGTGGCGGCGGTGAGCGCCGAGGGGTATGGGGATCAGACGTGGAGTGGGCGGGTGGAGGAGATTCCGGACGAGGTG
>DATMNB010000162.1:0-13195 GCA_035569435.1 Gemmatimonadaceae bacterium | reverse complement strand
CCCAGTGGGAGACCCTCGCCCAATCCCTCTCCAGCATCGCCCCCACCGCCGCCCCGGCGATGGTCATCCCCCTCGTCATCGGGCTGTCCGGCCGCTCGGCGTGGCTCTCCTTCCTCGTCGCCACCATTGGTGTCGCCCTGGTGGCCGCCCACGTCAACGTCTTCGCCCGCGACTCCGCCTCCCCAGGCTCCCTCTACGCCTTCATCGACGCCGAGTTCGGCCCCTGGGCCGGCGTGATCACCGGCTGGGCCCTCCTGATCGCCTACATCGGCACGGGCGCCGCGGTGACGGGTGGCGTCGTGCAGTACGCCTTCGGTCTCCTCAGCACCGCCGCCCGCCCCGCCGGGGCCATCCTCTTCATCGCGATGGCCGTCGGCCTCGCCGGCGCCTTGGCCTACCGCAACGTCGAGCTCTCGACCCGCTTCATGCTCTGGATCGAGTGCGCCTCCGTCGCCACTATTCTCCTCCTCTTCGCCTTCCCCAGCCACGCCCATCGCCTGGCCTGGGACCCGACCCAGTGGACCCGCGCGGCCTTCGCCGGCCCGCCCATCCGCGCTGGCCTCGTCCTGGCCACCTTCGCCTTCGTCGGCTTCGAAAGCGCCGCGGCACTCGGCGCCGAAGCCCGAGCCCCCCTCACCACGATCCCGCGCGCCATCCTCGGCACGGCCCTCATCTCGGGGGCCTTTTTCATCTTCTGCACGTACGCCGAAGTCGGCACCGCCGGCGCCGACCTCGCGCAGCTCACCGGCAGTCAAGCGCCACTCCAGGTCATCGCCACCCTGAAAGGCGTGAGCTGGCTCGGCCCCATCGTCTCCGTCGGCGCCGTCATCAGCTTCTTCGCCTGCACCATGGCCTGCATCACCGCGGCCGCACGCACCGCCCTCCTCATGGGCCGCCGCGGCCTCCTGCCCCGATACCTCCACCGCACCCACACCCACCACGGCACGCCCCACACCGCGGTCGTCCTCACCGCTCTCGCCACCGCGGCCGCGCCCGTCTGGCTCACCGCACGCCACGTCTCGGCGTACGACTTCTACGGCTGGCTCGGCACGATCGCCACCTATGGGTTCATGACCGCGTATCTGCTCGTCGTCATCGCCGCCCCCATCCGCCAGTTCCGCCGCGGCACACTCCGCGCCGTCGGCATCGTCCTCTCCGTCGTCTCCTTCGCCTTCCTGGCCGCGGCCTTCGTCGGCAGCATCAACCCGACCGCCACCCCCGACAGGTGGCTCCCGGTGATCTTCGCCACGATTCTTGTCGTCGGCTCCGCCGGCGGCCTGGCGTTTCGTCGCTCGACTCCAGCCGTCACCACCGCGAGCTGACTGTCGCGTGTGGCCGGCACTCGTAGTCTTCGCGCTCACGATCACGGGTCTCGCCATCGGCCGCATCCCCGGCCTCGCGATGGACCGCGCGAGCATCGCCTTCGTCGGCGCCGTCCTCATGCTCGCCACCGGCGCGCTCTCCCTCACCGACGCGCTCTCCCCGGCCTCGATCGACTACGAGACGCTGCTGCTCCTGTTCTCGATGATGGTCGTCATCGGCGTCCTCCGCCTGGATGGCGCCTTCGACTGGCTCTCCCACGCCGCCCTCGACCACATCACCACCCCCCGCGCCCTCCTCGCCACCACCATCCTCCTCTCGGGCGTCCTCTCCGCCTTCCTCGTCAACGACATCGTCTGCGTCGCGCTCACGCCGCTCGTCCTCCACATCGCCCTGCGCATGCGCGCCGACCCGATCCCCCACCTCATCGGCCTCGCCACCGCCGCCAACGTCGGCTCGGTAGCCACGATCACCGGCAACCCGCAGAACATGCTCATCGGGCTCCACTCCCGGATCCCATACCTCGTCTTCGCCGCGCACCTGCTGCCGGTCGCCCTCATCGGACTTGTGCTGACGTTCGCCATCATTGCGTTCGTGTATCGTCGCCCACTCTCGCGCTCGGCCAGGAACGTCACCTCGGTCACCAGCACCGTGGAAGCAAAGCAGGCCAGCACGTCGGAAGCCGGCACCGCGGAAGCCAGCACCGTGGAAGCAAAGCAAGCCAGCCCGTTGGAAGCCAGCACCGTGGAAGCAAAGGCAGAAGCAGCACCTGCTTCCGCCTTTGCTTCCAATGCTGTTCTTGACCCTTCCTTTCGATTACCACGGGTGCTCTCGATAGTCGTCCCTATCGCCACGATCGTCCTCTTCTGCACCGGCCTCCCGATCCCCCTCGTCGCCGCCGGCGCCGCAGCCGTCCTGCTAGTTGCACGCACCGACCAGGCGAGGATCTACGACGAGATCGACTGGCGCCTCCTGGTGATGTTCGCCGGCCTCTTCGTCGTCGTCCACGCCTTCCAACTCCGCGTCGTAAGCCACTGGCAATTGGCCCAAGCGACGGCACTGACGACAGCCAGTCCCATCACGGGACTAGGCCTCTCCGCCGCCGCCCTATCCAACATCGTGAGCAACGTCCCAGCCGTCCTCCTCCTCGAGCCCCTCGTTCACACCGTCCCCCCCACCCACCAACAAACCGCCTGGCTGACCCTCGCGATGGCCAGCACCTTCGCCGGCAACCTGACCGTGATCGGCTCCGTCGCCAACCTCATCGTCGTCGAACGCGCCCGCCGCGACGGCGTGCACCTCTCATTCACCGAATACCTCAAAGCGGGCATCCCCATCACACTGCTCACCCTCGCCCTGGGACTCGCCTGGCTCACCCTCACCAGCTAGCCGTCTTGCCTCCAACCACCACGCCCCCGAGAATTCGGGTGTGCGCACCCCGCGACGAGTGCTGGTGTTGACCGCGATGGCCGCCACGAGCGCCTGCCACCGGGGCGCGAGTCCAGGCGCCTCGCCCGCCACATCGCGCGACACGACGGCGTCGATCACGATCACCCGGCCGGTGTGCCCCTCGGGCGCTCCCGAGGCGGCGTGGGTCCGCTGGCCCGTCGACACCGTCGACACCGCGCGTCCCGTCGCGATCCGCCTACCACCACGATTCCGCCCCGTCACCGCCCGCCGGGCCGCGCGGCACCGCTGGGAAGCGCCCGACTCCTCGGCAATCGAGCTCTGGCTGAGCGACGCACCCGTCCTCTCGGTTGGCGGCTCGCGCGTCGCCCAGTTTGGCGGCGAGGTCGCCTGCACCCTAGCGATAGGCGGCCGCCCACCCGCAATCGTCGTCCGCTACTGGGTCATCTTCGCCGGCCGCCACGACACGCTCTACAACGCCGCCACCGCCACCACCGTCGCGCCGCGACACGCCGTCAACGTCGAGCTCAGTAGCCACACCCGCCCAGCGCGCGACGAGCTCCTGGGCGCCTTGGCCGACCTGCAACTCCCCGCCCTAGACACGCTCACCGCCCGCGCCAAGGCGGGCAAATGATGCGCGCGGTCCTCTTCTTCCCGATCCTGACCCTCGCGATCGCGCACACCCCCCTTTACGCCCAGGACTCCGTCCAACCCGCCGTCGCCGAATCGACGGCCCGCCGCATCGTCATCGAACGCATCCACGGCAGCACCGTCCGCGCCGAACACCTCGAGCAACACGACGGCCGGCTGACCTACACCTACGAGGTGGCCGTGACGGGTCAATCCAACGATGTCGTCGTCCACGTCGACGCCGCCGACGGCCGCGTCCTCGACATCACCCCGACCCACGGCCGCGGCGACTCGGCGGCGACGGCCGACGTCATCAGAAAAGAGAGCTCGCTCAAAGACACCGCCGCCATGCCGCCCAACACCCTCAAAGACACGACGGCGGGGCGCACTCGGGACTCGACCGCGCCCAAGAACCCCCCGCCGCCCCCGCCACACTGATCGGCTACTGCGTCTGCGCGCCGCCGCTCACCGTCGCCGTCACACTGTTCCCCTGCGGCGGGATGACCGTCCCGTTCGAGTCGATCTGTACAAAGAAGAACTTGGGCTCGGCGTCCGTCCGGAGCGACTTGATATAGTCGACGAGCAGATGGATCTGCGCCGGCGGGATGACCCCACCCCACTTGGGCATCCCCAGCGGCCGCCCCTGCGCGATCGACATGTAGATCGCCGAGTCGGAGCCGCCGTACTTCCAGATCGTGTCCCGCAGGCTTGGCCCCATCGCGCCGCCGGCCAACCCCCCGTGACAGCCATAGCAATTGTACCGCACGAACAACGCACGCCCGACACGCGCACTGTCCGGGTTCCCCGTGTAGTGCTTGAGCGCCACCGCCTGGGCGCCGCCGGCGCCAGTGTCAGCGCCGCCCGCGCTCGCCGGCGCCTGCTCGCCACTCTTGCCGCACGCCGCGGCTGCGGCAGCGACAGCCCCCGTCAACGCCGAGAGACATACGAGACGACGCATAGTGGATCGCATGATCACTGCTTCTCCTGGTCGCCCGGCCCGAGGACGGGGACTCCATAATCGTGAAGGATCCGTCGGATCGCGGGCCGCTCGTGGACGAGCAGCGAATCGAGCGTGTCGGCCAACACCTTGTCCCGGTGCCGCACGCCGATGGCGATATCGAACGCGAACTGCTGCCCCGATGCATCCGGCGCGTCTGGGAGCGGCACCACCACCAACCGCGTGGGCTCGCGCGTCGCGAAGTACCCGGCTAGCGGCCCCCACGCGATCGCGACATCCACGCTGTCGCGCGCCACCGCATCGATGAGGCGCGCCGCCGGCGCCGGCTTGTTATAGTCGCCCACGAGCGGAAACCCGACCACGTGGTCGATGATGCCGCGCGCCGCGAGCGCCGCCGCGCCCGGCGTATTCTGGTAATCGTCGCCGATGAGGTGCACCCCGATGCGCAGCGACGTCAACGCCGGGTCGTCCAGCGTCGTGATGTGATACCCGCGATCGGCGCGATACACGAGTGCGTACGTCGACCGGAAGTATGGGGCCGTCGTCAACACCGGGTCGTAATGTGCCGGCACACCGATGATCACATCGCAGACGTTGGTGTTCAGCGTCTTGCGCACGAACCCCCGCATCTGCGGAAACCACGTGTACTCGAGCGGCAACCCGAGATCGTGCGCGAGGAGCGTGGCGATCCGGTTCTCGTAGCCTTCCTGCGCGCGATCCGAGTACGGCATGTCGTTGGGATCCGCGCACACGCGGAACGCCCGCACGGGCGGCCCGGCGGCCATCAGCGCGAACCCCGCCATCACAGCGAGGGCTCTCACTGGAGTGCGAAAACGTGAATCGCCCCGCCTGGCTTGGTGTGCTGCGGCAGATCGGGCACCGCCCCGACCGCGCCGAGCGCGGCCCACGGATCATCCGCCGACAGCGCGCCGGGGACGATCGCCCCCATCCAGCCACCAACCCCCTCGTACACCGCGATGTACTGCTTCCCATCGGGCCCCGTGAACGACATCGGGTTCCCAACGATTCCCGACGCAAAGTGCACTTTCCAGAGCTCGGTGCCGGAGCTCGCGCTCACCGCCTTGAAGTTTCCATCGAGCGTCCCGTAGAACACCACGCCGCCGGCCGTGACCAACGCACCGGCCCGCACCGGAAACATTTCCTTGATCCCCCAGACCTTCTTCCCCGTCGCCGGATCCCACGCCAGAAACTCCCCACGCGCCGAGTCGCCACCCGGCCCCGCATACATCTTGACAGCGGCCCCGACGTACGGCGTGCCCGCGATGTACTTGGACTCGACGCCGCCGTAGTCCATGCACAGGTTGGTCGACGGCAAGTAGAGCAGGTGCGTGACCGGACTGTATGCCGAGGGCTCCTGATCCTTGGCGCCCGTCGATGACGGGCAGATGTTGCTCGTCAGCTTGCCCTGGTGCGTGGCCTTGGTCGAGTCCCGGATCGGACGACCCGTCTTCATGTCGTACCCGGTGGCCCAGTTCACCGTCTTGTACGGCTGGGCCACGAGCAGCTCACCCGTCGTCCGGTCCACCGTGATGCCAAACCCGGTGCGGCCCATGTTGACGACCACCTTGCGTGTCTGGCCGTTGATCGGGAGGTCGATGACGACATCCTCGTTCACGCCGTCGTAGTCCCACTCGTCATGCGGCGTCATGTCAAACGCCCAATGCGCCTCCCCAGTCTCGGGATCGCGCGCAAACATCGTCGTCGCCCAGAGATTGTCGCCGGGACGCAGGTCGGGGTTCCACGAACCGGGGTTCGCCGTCCCGTAGTAGATGAGATCGAGCTGCGGATCGTACGTGACCCAGCCCCACACCGTGGCGCCGCCGATCTTGTACTGATCCCCGCGCCAACTCGAGACGCCCAGATCCTTGCCCTGCAGATACGCATAAAATGGCTTGAACTTGGGCCCGATCTTGACGTCGCGATCAGGCCCCGTGTTGTCGGCCCGCCAGACCTCGCGCCCCGTCGTGAGATCGAGGGCCGCGATGTAGCCGCGGACACCCATCTCACCGCCCGAGTTGCCGACGATCACGCGGTTCTTGACGATGAGCGGCGCCATGGTCATCGTCTCGCCCTTATTGACGTCCCCCATCTTCGTGCGCCAGATCTGCTTGCCCGTCTTGGCATCGACCGCGACGGTATGATTGTCGAGCGTGTTATAGACGATCTTGCCGGCGGCGTACGACGCGCCGCGATTCACGTCATCGCAACACGCCTTCCCGAATGAGAACGGATCGACCTCGGGCGCGAATGTCCATTTGACGGCCGGGCCCGGCTTGGTCAGATCAAATGCGATCAGCTTGTCGGGATACGCCGTCACCATGTACAGCGTGTTGTTGACGACGAGCGGCTGCCCCTCATGCCCATCGAGGATACCGTCGTCGTACTTCCAGACCTCGGCCAGCTTCGACACGTTGCTCGTGTCGATCGTCGTGAGCGGACTGAAGCGGGTCCCGCCGTAGGTGCGTCCCGGCAACACCCAATCGCCGGCTTTGGTACCGGCGGGTGCGCTGTCAGCCGTCACCGATTGCGCATGCAGCGACGCGGCACCGATCGCTGTGGCGACGGTAACCGCGGTCCATCTAATGAAGTACACGGAAAAGCTCCAGGGTGCGATATAGCCGCACCCCGTTGCAATCATCACGCCGTGGACGTTCTCATGTTGGTGGTTATGTACTGGGCTGCGGCATCGGTGTTCCGCCCATCGGCTCCTCACCCCCAGCCTTCGCCCGCGCCCGACGCTCGGCGCGTTCCTCGAACCACGTCTGCAGCTCATCCAGATACGTGTAGAACACCGGCGTCACGTACAGCGTGACCAGCTGCGAGAACGCCAACCCGCCAACGACCGCCACGCCGAGCGGACGGCGCACCGACGCGCCGGCGCCAAGGCCGAGCGCAATCGGTAACGCACCCATGAGTGCGGCCATCGTCGTCATCATGATCGGCCGGAACCGCACACTGCATGCTTCGACGATCGCCTGCTCCGGCGTCTTGTTCCCAGCATGCTCCGTCTCTATCGCAAAATCGATCATCATGATCGCATTTTTCTTCACGATGCCGATGAGCATGATGATCCCCACCAACCCATAGACGTCCAGGTCGAGCCCGCAGACCAACAGGGTAAGCAGCGCGCCAAACGCCGCGAACGGCAGCCCCGACAGAATCGTGATCGGGTGAATGAAGCTCTCGTACAACACGCCGAGGATCAGGTAGATCACGAAGATCGCCAGCCCGACCAGCACCATCAGATTCTGCTGCGTCGACTCGTAGGCCGCGGCCGTGCCCGTGAACGCGGCACCGATGTTGGGCGGCAGGATCTCCTTGGACGCCTGCTGGATTGCGGAGATCGCCGATCCGAGCGAGACGCCGGGCGCCAGATCAAACGACAGCGTGACCGACGGCAACTGTCCCGAGTGATTCACGGTGACCGGTCCAACGTCGTTCCGGAACTTGGCCACCGCGCTGAGCGGTACGAGCGGCGTTCCACTGCTTGGCGCGACAAACGTCCCGACGTTGCTTCCCGGCGGCGCGACACCGCTCCCGGCGCCGGGCGTGCTGGTACGCACGTAGAGTGAGCCGAGCGACGCGATGTCCTGCTGATACTGCGGCAGCACTTCCAGGACGACCCAGTACTCATTGGTCGGCGTGTAGATCGTCGACACCTGCCGCTGCCCGAAGGCATCGTACAGCGTGTTCTCGATCTCGGCGGCGGTCACGCCGAGCTGGCCCGCGTGCTCGCGATCGATGTCGATCGTCACCTGCGGGTTCTCGATGAGCAGGTCGCTCGTCACGCCGGTCAGGATCGGCATCGCCTTGAGCCGGGCCTCGAGCTGCTGGGCGGAGCGATCGAGCACGTCCGTCTGCCCGCTCTGGAGCGTGTACTGATAGAGACTCTTGGACTGGAGTCCGCCAATGGTGATCGCCGGGGGGTTCGTGATGTAGGTCGTCACCCCGGGCACCGATTGCGCCGCGATCGAGAGATCGCGCGCGATCTGATCGGCGCTGCGCTTCCGGTTGTGCACCGACACGAGATCGATCGTCAGCTGTCCCTGGTTGGCTGCCGCCAGTGTGCCGACTGACGACGTCACGGCGCGCACGTCGGGGTCCTTGCGGATGATATCGACGACCTCGCGCTGATGCCGGATCAGCCCATCGTACGACGTGCCTTCCTTGGCCTCGGTCGTGCCGAGCAGCTGGCCCGTGTCATCGCTCGGAAACAGGCCTTTGGGGATCTGCACGAATAGGATGATCGTCAGGACCAGAATCACCGCCGAGAACACGAGCGTGCCCGGACGGTGCCGCATGACCCAGTCGAGGCTCCGCTCGTACGCGTGGAGCACGGCATCGAACCCGCGCTCGACGATGTTATACAGCCGGCCGTGGTGCCGCCCATGATCGCCGCGCAGGAACAGACTCGAGAGCATGGGCGTCAGCGTTAGCGACACGAACCCCGACACCAGGATCGACACGCCGATCGTGACGGCGAACTCGTGGAACAGCTTTCCGATGATCCCGCCCATGAACAGGATCGGGATGAACACCGCCGACAGCGACAGCGTCATCGACAGGATCGTAAACCCGACCTCGGCAGCGCCGTCGAGAGCCGCTTGGAGGGTGGGTTTCCCCATCTCCAGGTGGCGGACGATGTTCTCCAGCATCACGATGGCGTCGTCGACGACGAACCCCACCGCCAGCGTCAACGCCATCAACGACAGGTTGTCGAGACTGTAGTGCAGGAGGTACATGACCGAGAACGTCCCGATGATCGACATCGGGAGCGCGAGGCTCGGGATGATCGTCGCCGAGATGTTGCGCAGGAAGATGAAGATCACCATGACGACGAGGAACAGCGTCAGCATCAGGGTGAACTTGACGTCGTTCACGGATTCCTGGATCGTCACTGACCGATCGAACAGGATCTCGACGTGGATCGCCTCCGGGATCGTCCCCGACCCCTGAATGGTCGCCAGCGTGCTCTTGATGCGGTTGGCGACGGCGACGGTGTTGGTGCCGGGCTGGCGTTGGATCTCGAGGACGATCGCCCGCTGTGGCCCGAGCCAGCTGGCCGTCTTGTTGTTCTGCACGTCATTGCTGACCTGGCCGACGTCGCGGAGGTAGACCGGCGCGCCGTTCCGGTAGGCGACGATCATGTTCTGGAAATCCGTGGCGTCGTTCAGCTGGCCGGTCGCCTGGACGGTGAGCGCTTCCTTGTTCCCCCACAGCACGCCGGTCGCGTAGTTCACGTTCTGGCTGCTGACCGCCTGATTCACGTCCTCCAGCCCGATGCCCCGGGAGGCCAGCTGGTGCGGGTCGAGCTGGATGCGCACGGCGTACTTCTGCGTGCCATCGACGATGACCTGCGCCACGCCGCCGACCATGGAGAGGCGCTGGGCGAGCGTCACCTCGCCGTACTCGTCGAGCGTCGACAACGGGACGACGTCCGACGTGAGTGCCAGCGTGATGATCGGCGCATCGGCCGGGTTGGTCTTCTGATACGACGGCGGCAGAATGCCTTGGGGTAACGTGCGCTGTGTCTGCGTGATGGCCGCCTGCACGTCCTGCGCGGCGCCATCGATGTTGCGGTCCAGGGCGAACTGCACGACGATCTGCGTCTGCCCGATACTCGACGTCGACGTCATATTGTCGATGCCGGCGATCGTCGAGAACTGCTTCTCGAGCGGCGTGGCCACGGTCGACGCCATGGTCTGGGCGCTGGCGCCGGGCAACAGGGCCGTGACGGTGATCGTAGGGAAATCGACGTTTGGCAGGTCGCTCACCGGCAGCGACTTGTAGGCGACGATCCCGAAGAAGAGAATGCCCACCATGACCAGCGTGGTCATGACCGGGCGCTTGATGAACAGCGTCGTGATATTCATGCCTGTAACGTCACCTTAATCGTCGCCGCCCGCGGGCGCGGGGATGGGGGCCGGGGCTGAGGCGCGGTTGAACACGCGCCCCAGCCAGTCCTGGAGCTCGTCGAGATACGTATAGAACACGGGCGTGACGTAGAGCGTCACGATCTGGGAGAATGCCAGGCCGCCGACGACCGCGACGCCGAGCGGGCGTCGCGACGCCGCCGTGGCGCCCACGCCGATGGCGATCGGCAGGCTGCCGACGATCGCCGCCACGGTGGTCATCATGATCGGCCGGAACCGGACGCTGGCCGCCTCGATGATCGCCTTCTCCGGCGGAATGTGTTCACTCCGCTCGCGCTCGATGGCAAAGTCGATCATCATGATCGCGTTTTTCTTGACGATGCCGATCAGCATGATGATGCCGACGAACCCGTACATGTCGAGCTCGACGCGTGTGATCGAGAGCGCCAGCAGCGCCCCAAACGCCGCGAACGGCAGCCCCGTGAGAATCGTGATGGGGTGGATGAAGCTCTCGTACAGAATCCCAAGCACGATGTAGATCACGAACACGGTGACCAGGAGCAGCACCCCCATCCCGGCGACCGAGCTTTGGAGCGCGGCGGCGTTCCCGGTGAACTGCCCGACGATCGATCCCGGGAGCACCTGGGCGGCGACGCGGTTGATGTCGGCCGTCGCCGTGGCGAGTGAGCCGCCGGGGGGCGTGTTGAACGAAATGGTTACCGAGGGCACTTGGCCCGAGTGATTGACCGTGACGGGGCCGACAGTCCGCTCAAAGTGCGCGAACGTCGAGAGCGGCACGCTGTTGCCGGCGCTCGTCTTGACGTAGAGCGACGCCAGATCGGAGATGTTGCGCTGCATGTTCGGCAGGACTTCCATCACGACCCAGTACTCGTTGCTCGTCGTGTAGATCGTCGACACCTGTTGTTCGTTGTAGGCGTCCGCGAGCGACTTTTCGATCTGGAGCGGCGTAATGCCGAGCGAGCCGGCTCGGTCGCGGTCGATGACGATCGACACCTGCGGGTTGGTGTTCAGCAGGTCCGACGTGACATCGGTGATCGACGAGACCTTCTGCAGCGCGTTGACCAGTTTCCCGGTACTGGCGTACAGCTGGGTGATGTCGCTCGACTGCATGGTGTACTGATAGAGCGCCTTGGAGTTGCGGCCGCCGATGCGGATACTCGGCGGGTTCTGGATATAGACCGCCAGGCCCGGGATCGCGTTCATCCGGCGGGTGATACTGGCCAGGCAGACGTCCGCCGAGGGACGCTGGCCGAGGGGCTTGAGCGTGATGAAGAGCTGGCCCTGGTTGGTGGCCCCCGCCGTCCCGCCGCCACCCAGCGCCGACATGAACTTGAGGACGCAGGAGTCCTGTTGTGCGAGCTTCGCGGCCCGATCCTGCAGGCGGAACATCTGGTCGAACGATGTCCCTTGGGCAGCTTCGGTCGTGGCGTTGAGCAGGCCGCTATCGTCGGGCGGGAACAGGTTGATCGTCACGCCATACTTGAACAGCACGCCGGTGAGCACCAGGATGGCGACGGAGAACAGCAGGGTCAGGGGCCGGTGGCGCATCACCCATGCGAGGCTCTGCTCGTAGGCGTGGAGGCTGACCTCGAACACGCGCTCACTCATCTTGAACAGCCGGCCGTGCGTTTCCTCGTGGCTCGGCTTGAGGAACCGGCTGCACAGCATGGGGGTCAGCGTCAGCGAGACGACGCCCGAGACGAGGATCGCCGCCGTGATGGTGATGGCGAACTCGTTGAACAGCTTGCCGACGATGCCACCCATGAACATGATCGGGATGAACACCGCCGCGAGCGACAGCGTCATCGACAGAATCGTGAACCCGACCTCGCCGGCCCCGGTGAACGCCGCCTGCATGGGCGGTTCGCCCATCTCGATGTGGCGGACGATGTTCTCGAGCATGACGATGGCATCGTCGACGACGAACCCCACTGCCAGCGTCAGCGCCATGAGCGACAGGTTGTCGAGACTGAAGTTCAGCACGTACATCACCGCGAACGTGCCCGCCACGGCCATTGGCAGGGTCAGGCTCGGGATGATCGTGGCCACGACGTTGCGCAGGAAGAGAAAGATCACCAGCACGACCAGCCCGAGCGCGAGGACCAGCGAGAACTTCACGTCCCGCACGGCCCCGTTGATCGACACCGTCCGGTCGTAGAGCGTGTTGACGGTGACCGTCTGCGGCAGTTCTTTCTCGATCTCCGCCATCTGGTCGCGCACGGCGCTGGCCACTTCGACCGTGTTGGTGTTGGGCTGCCGCGTCACGGCGAGGACGATCGAGCGGTCGTACCCGTGGCCGCGCTGCCAGAACCAGCTCGCGGCTTTGTTGTTCTGGACGTCGTCGAGGACGTTGCCGAGCTCACCCAGATGGATGGGCGCGCCATTTCGGTAGCCGACGACGAGACTCTTGAACGCGGTCGCGTTGGGCAGCTGGCCGGTCGCTTGGACGGTCAACGTCTGGTGCGGCCCGTAGATCGTGCCTGTCGGGATCGAGACGTTCTGGGTGTTGACGGCGTTCGAGACCTGGTCGACGCCAATCCCCCGCGACGCCAGCGCCGCCGGGTTGACCTGGATGCGGATGGCGTATTTCTGCGACCCGTAGACGGCCACCTGGGCGACGCCGTTGACCATCGACAGCCGCTGGGCGATCGTCGTCTCCCCGTACTCGTCGAGCGTCGACAGCGGCAGGTCGTGCGAGGTCAGGGCATAGAACAGGATTGGCGCCGCGGCCGGGTTCTGCTTCCGGTAGGACGGCGGGATCAGATTGGTTGGCAGCGTCGTTTGCGCAGCCGACATCGCCGCGCTGACATCCTGCGCCGCCGCGTCAATGTTGCGGTCGAGCCCGAACTGGATGGTGATCGACGTCTGCCCGAGCGAGCTGGTCGACGTGATGTTATCGATCCCGGCGATGGCCGAAAACGCCTTTTCAAGTGGCTCGGCCACGGTCGCCGCCATGGTCTCCGGG
>DATMNB010000161.1:0-12333 GCA_035569435.1 Gemmatimonadaceae bacterium | reverse complement strand
CGCTGGGCGGGACTCGATACCCGTGTCCCAGCGCGGGACATGGAGAGCTGCGCCCAGTACGTCCTGGGCAACGTCGATGTCGACGACGAGGCGATCGTCCTCCACTTTGGCGAGTCAGTCGCCCCAGGCGGATACGCGTGGGTGTTTCCCAAGGGCGACCGCACCGCCAACGTCGGCCTGGGCATCGTCGCTGTCCACTCCAGGAAAACCCATCCCGGGCGGACCGCGGTTGGGTACCTCGACGAGTACGTCCGGGCCATCTTCCCGACCGGCGTCAAAACCGGACGCACGGTCGGCGGCGTCATCGTCCACACCACGGTGAAACACCCTGTTGGCGACGGCATCATGCTCTGCGGCGACGCCGCGCACATGATCAACCCGCTTTCGGGGGCCGGGATCGTCAACGCCATGAAAGCCGGGCGACTCGCCGCGGAGACGGCGCGCGCCGCGCTCGACGCGGCGGATACGTCGGCGCGCCGGCTGTCGGTCTATCAGGAGCGGTGGATGGCGATGCTCGGCGAGGATCATGAGCGCTTCTACCGCGTGAAGGAGGCCCTGAGTCGATTTGATGACGGGTTTTTCAATCAGTTGGCGCGCACCGTACTCGGGATCCCGATCGAGCGCCGGACCCTGGGGCGCGTCTTTGCCGCCGCGCTGCTCCAGCACCCCACCCTGCTGCCGGTTATCGCCCGATACTTCGTATGATTGTCGTGCCGACGGCGCACCGGTTCGCCGCGGCGGCGGCCAGCCATTCGACCCGCGCGAGTGGTCCCACCCCCGGGGTGGGCATACTCCAGCCGTACACGGGGAGTCTGGGGACGGCCAGGGTGTCCCCGGCCCACGCCGTGGCCAGCGTCAGCCCGAGCGTATAGCCCTCAGCCCGGGCCAGCCGTCGCTCGCGGGGGCCCGCGGCACCAAACGGATAGGAGACCGTCCGGACGCCGTCGAGCGCCTGGCGTGACCGCGACAACTCGCGAGCCACGGCGGCGTCACCGAGCCAGGTGAGGCGGGGGTGGGTGGCTGTGTGGGAGACGAACTCGATCCCCCTGCCCTGCCAGCGGCCAATGTCGCGCCACGTCAGATGTGCGAACCGGCGGCCGCCATAGGCGACGTCCCAGCGGTTGAGCCGACCAGCAAAGTCGGTGATGACCGCGCACACGGCGCTATAGCCGACAGCCGCCAGGACCGGGAAGGCATGGTCGCGCAGCCCCCGGTAGGCGTCGTCAAAGGTGATGGCCAGTTCGCGCCGACCTGGGACGCGATGCCCCAGGGCACACGCGTGAAGCTCTGCGAGGGTGAGCGACCGCCAACCGGCGGAGGCTAATCGCTCGATCTGTCTGGCAAACCGGCGGGGTGAGAGCCGGGTGACGCCCAGCTCCCACCGCCGCTCGATCTTATGGTAGCATAAGATCGGTGGAAGGCTACTGAAGGAACCGCGTGGGCTCGTTATAGGGCATCCCGAATGCATCGGCGACGCCGGGATACGTGATGTGGCCGTCGACCATGTTGAGTCCCTTGAGGAGCGCGGCATTCGCCTTGAGCGCCTGCTGCCAGCCCTTATTGGCGAGCTGCAGGGCGTACGGGAAGGTGGCGTTCGTGAGGGCCAGCGTCGACGTGCGGGGCACACCCCCCGGCATGTTGGCGACGCCGTAGTGAATCACGCCATCGACGACGTACGTCGGGTTCTCGTGCGTCGTCGGGTGGATCGTCTCGACGCACCCGCCCTGGTCGACGGCCACATCGACGATCACCGAGCCGGGGCGCATGAGCTTGAGGTCTTCGCGGCGCACGAGGCGAGGGGCCTTGGCGCCGGTCACGAGCACTGCTCCGATCACCAGGTCGGCGCTGGTGATCTCTTCGAGCACGTTATGCCGGTTGGAGTGGATCAGCACTACGTTGGCCGGCATGACATCGGAGAGATAGCGTAGCCGCTCGAGGGACAGGTCGAGCACCGTGACCTTGGCACCGAGTCCAGCGGCCATCTTGGCTGCATTGATGCCGACGATCCCACCGCCCAGGATGACGACCTTGGCCGGCGGCACGCCAGGAACGCCGCCCAGCAGGACGCCGCGGCCGCCGTACAGCTTCTCGAGGTACTTGGCCCCTTCCTGGACCGCCATCCGGCCGGCGACCTCGGACATCGGAATGAGGAGCGGAAGCTCGCGGTTGGGCAGCTCGACGGTCTCGTAGGCGATGCACGTCGCGCCGGTCGCGAGCAGCGATTTGGTCAGCTTCTCGTCAGCCGCGAAGTGAAAGTACGTGAAGAGCGTCTGGCCCTTTCGGATGCACGGCCACTCGCGCTCGATCGGCTCTTTGACCTTGAGGATCAGATCGGCCGCCGACCAGACCGCGCCCGCGTCCGGGGCTATGCGGGCGCCTACCGCCGTGTACAGCTCGTCCGCGAACCCACTCCCCTCTCCCGCGCCATGTTCGACCGACACCGTGTGTCCAGCGGCGACCAGCGCTTCTGCGCCAGCCGGGACGAGGGCCACGCGGTTCTCGTTTGTCTTGATCTCTTTTGGGACGCCGATGTGCATGATGGAATATGTGTGTGTTAGACGGAAGGCCCGAGGCTCAGCACCGTCTGGCGTTCCGGCGCAAAGTACTCGCGGCAAACGGCCGCGACGTCGTCCACCTCGATCGTGTCGATGAGGGCGAGCTCCTCATCGAGCGGACGGTATGGCTCGCCATAGAGCTCGACACCCGCCGCGCGATACATCCGCGAGGTCACGCTCTCCAACGACAGGGTGACTTGCCCCTTGAGCTGGTTCTTCCCTGCCACCATCTCCTCAGGCGTCAGCCCATCCGCGGCCAGCGATGCCATCTCCTCGGCGATCGCCTCGCGAGCCTGCGCGGCGGTCTCCGGCGCCGTGGCGACGTACACCCCGTGCATGCCGGTATCGCCGTAGATCGACGAGAACGTATACACGGCGTAGGCCAACCCCATCTCCTCGCGCACGCGCTGGAAGAGACGCGAGCTCATCCCGCCGCCGAAAATGCTGCTCACCAGGGCGAACGCGTACCGGCGCTTGTCGGTGTGCGAGACTGACGGCGAGCCAAAGACGATGTGCGTCTGGGCGCCTTCGCGTTCGACGTGCGTCGTCGACGGCGGCGCGGCGACGGGCGTTGGCGCGATCAGCCGCTCCCGATGGCCGGCCGGGAGCCTGGTCCACCCCGCCTCGTCGAGCACGGCGAGGAGCCTGTCGTGGTCGATGCTGCCCGCGGCCGCGAGAACCGTCTGCCCAGGGTGGTACGCGCGCTCGTGCAGCGCACGCAGGTCGCGCACGCCGAGTGAGGAGACCGTGTCGCGGGAGCCGAGGATCGAGTACCCGTACGGGTGCGCGCCCCACAGGGCGGCGTTGTGGAGCTCGAACACCAGATCGTCGGGCGTATCATCGACCATCCCGATTTCCTCGAGGACCACCTTCCGCTCGAGGACCAGATCGGCGTGGCGCAGGGACGGACGGTACACGAGGTCGGCCAGGACATCGGTCGCCTCGCGCAGATGCTCGTCCAGCACGCGCGCCTGGTAGGCCGTGTGCTCGCGCGACGTGTACGCGTCGAGGGACCCCCCCAGCCGTTCGAGCGACAGGGCGATCTCCTTGGCACTTCGCGTCGTGGTGCCCTTGAACACCATGTGCTCGAGCAGATGCGACACGCCCATACGCTCGGGCGTTTCATGGACCGACGCCGCACGGATCCAGGCGCCGATCGCGACCGACCGTACGCCTGGCATCCGCTCGGACAGCACGGTCAGTCCGTTGTCGAGCGTCGTGACGCGAAGCCCTTCGTCACTGACGCACACCGGCGCGCTCACTCGCGCGACCGGCCTCCGCCCCCACCACGACCACCGCGTCGTGGCCGCCGTTCCCGCTCGCTGGTGCCAGTGCCGGGGCCGGAGCCACCACCGCTCTCGCTGGCGTAGGACCCCTCGCCTTCCGGCGCACCCGCGGCAGCGGGCTCACGCGCGGGCTCACGCGACTCGCGACGCTCACCACCGCGCCCACGCTCACCGTTCCCACCGCCGTCCTCGACGCCCTCGGGCTTGGGCTGCAACGCCTTCATCGACAAGCGAAGCCGTCCCCGCTCATCGCGGTCGATGAGCTTGACCGTCACGCGGTCCCCCTTCTTGACGACGTCCTCGGTCTTGTCAGTCCGGCCCCAGCGAAGCTCGGAGATATGGAGCAGGGCTTCCGTCCCGGGCATGATCTCGATGAAGGCACCAAACGCCGTGGTGCTCTTGACCGTGCCCTCATAGATCTCGCCGACGACCGGCTCGGCGGTCAGGGCCTGGACCATCTGGCGCGCCCGCTGCATGGCATCGCCACCGACCGCCGCGATCGTGACGAGTCCCGTATCATCGACCGTCAGCTCGGCACCCGTCTCGTCCTGAATGCCACGAATCGTCTTGCCCTTGGGTCCGATCAGGTCGCCGATCTTCTCGGGGCTGATCGTCATGGTGACGATGCGGGGCGCGTACGGCGACAGGTCGGCGCGTGGCGCCGCCAGGCCCTTCTTCATCTCGCCCAGGATATGGAGCCGGCCGAGCTGCGCCTGCGCCAACGCCTCGCGCATGATCGAGAGCGCGAGCCCCTCGATCTTGATGTCCATCTGGATCGACGTGATCCCGTGCTCGGTCCCGGCGACCTTGAAGTCCATGTCGCCTAAGTGATCCTCGGTGCCGAGAATGTCGGTGAGGATCGCATAGCGGTCGCCCTCCTTGATCAGCCCCATCGCCACACCGGCGACGGCCGCCTTCATCGGGACGCCGGCATCGAACAGGGCGAGCGATCCGCCACAGACCGACGCCATCGACGACGAGCCGTTGGACTCGAGGACATCGGAGACGACGCGAATCGTGTACGGGAAGTCCTCGAACGCCGGCAGAATTCCCTGCAGGGCGCGCTCAGCGAGATTGCCGTGGCCGATCTCGCGGCGGCTCGTGCCGCGCACGGGGCGCACCTCACCGGTCGAGAACGGCGGGAAGTTGTAGTGGAGCATGAACGACTTGGTCGACTCGGCCGCTTCGTCGATCGAGTCGAGACGTTGCACGTCGTTGGCCGTCCCGAGGGTGACCGCGACGAGCGCTTGCGTCTGCCCGCGGGTGAACAACGCCGAGCCATGGGCGCGCGGGAGGAGCCCCGTCTCGATCGTGATCGGCCGGACATCGGCGAGCCCACGCCCATCGACGCGGTGCTTGGTGTCGAGGACCTGCGCGCGTAGCGCGTGATACTCGGAATCCCCGACGAGATCGGCGATGTCGCGCCCCGCCTCGGGGAACTCGGCGGCCAGCGTCTCGGCGACTTCTTTCTTGACCTTGGCCACGGCGTCGATCCGCGCGTGCTTGTCGGTCTGGTTGATCGCCTCGACGAGGCGACCCTGCGTCAGCGCCTCGACACGGGCTTCGAGTCCGGCGGCGCGGGTCTGCTTGACCCACGACATCTTGGTGACAGGAATGTCGGCGAGCAGCTCGTGCTCGAACTTGATCAGCTCCCGCACACCCGCGTGGGCGACGGCGAGGGCGTCGACGACATCGGTCTCGGAGACCTCGAGCGCACCACCCTCGACCATCACGATCGAATCAGCGCTGCCGGCGACGACGAGATCGAGGTCGCTGTACTCGAGCTGCTGGAACGTCGGATTGACGACCCAGCGCTCCTGCACGCGTCCGACGCGCACGCCGGCGATCGGGCCGGCGAACGGGATCTTGGAGGCGTTGAGCGCGACGGACGTCGCGAGGAGGGCGAGGACGTCGGCGTCATTCTCCTGATCGGCGGAGATGACGTACACGAAGACCTGCACCTCGTTCTTGAACCCTTCAGGGAAGAGCGGGCGGATCGAGCGGTCGATGATGCGAGCCGAGAGGATCTCGCTGTCCTGCGGGCGACCTTCGCGCTTGATGAAGCCGCCCGGGATCTTGCCCGCGGCGTAGGTCCGCTCTTTGTATTCGACGGTGAGTGGGAAAAAGGGCAACGAGCTCAAGGAGTCGCTGACCGTGACCGCCGCGAGTACCATGGTCTCACCAAACTGCACGACCGCCGAACCGGCGGCCTGCTTGGCCATGCGCCCGGTCTCGATGACGAGACGGCGCCCGGCGAAGGTCTTTTCTAAGCGATGCATCGGCTATCCGGAGAAAACGCGAAAAGCGCGGGCGACTGGGGAACCATCGCGCCCGCGCGGGGGACAATGCGT
The DNA here is from genome assembly GCA_035569435.1 of Gemmatimonadaceae bacterium. Classification (GTDB taxonomy): domain Bacteria; phylum Gemmatimonadota; class Gemmatimonadetes; order Gemmatimonadales; family Gemmatimonadaceae; genus DASRDS01. The sequence goes on along the minus strand of DATMNB010000161.1, from coordinate 6,141 downwards.
ACGGTGCTAGTAGCGAAGCCCAAGAGTCTCGATGAGCGACCGATACCCTTCCAGATCCGTGCGCTTGAGATAATTGAGCAACCGGCGCCGGCGACCGACCATCTTCAGCAAGCCCTGGCGGCTGTGATGATCTTTCGCATGGACCCGGAAGTGATCATTCAGGTAGTTGATCCGGCTGGTCAGCAACGCGACCTGGACGCGCGTCGAGCCGGTATCGGTCTCGTTGGACCGGTACTTCATGATCGTCGGTGCTTTTTCAAATGCCATGTGATATATTCTCCGCGCCGCCCGCAAGGCTCTAGCGCCTATTCGTGTAAGCCCGGAAGTTTACTGAACTTGTCGCCCTCTGTAAAGGCTTGGCGCGTTGCCTGAGCGGTACCTCGGCCGAACGTTGGGCCGGTTCCGGGTGGAGGGGTTGTCCGGCTCGGGCGGGTTCGCATGGGTCTATAAGGCGTACGACCCCGATCTCGAAGTCTCGGTCGCCCTCAAGATCCTCAAGCCCCAGTACGCTGGGGATGAGAAGTTCGAGTCCCGGTTCCGGCGGGAAGCGGCCACGGCCGCTCGGCTCCGGCACCCCAACATCGTCAAGATCTTCGCCGTCGGCAAAGAAGACGATGCCGTCTATTTCGCCATGGACTACCTCCCAAACGGTCTCCCCGACCGCCTGGAGGCCCTCCAGACCCTCCCCGAGCCCGTCCTGGTCCGGCTCGGCATTGACGTTGCCAGCGCCATTGGATTCGCCCATCGCGAAGGGGTGATCCATCGGGACATCAAGGTCGACAACATCCTGTTCGATGACCACGGGAACGCCATCGTGGCCGACTTTGGCATCGCCCGGGCCGTGTCCAATTACGTGCAGCAAACCGGGACCAACATGGTCGTCGGAACGCCGCAGTATTTCTCGCCGGAACAGGCGCGGGGGCTGCCCCTCGACGGACGCGCCGACATCTACTCGCTCGGGGTGACGCTCTACAAGGCGGCCACCGGGACGCTGCCGTTCGAGGGCAGTGACTGGTACGAGATCGCCCGACAGCACGTCGAGGAACGGCCGCCGCGTCCCAAGAGCCGCAACCCCCACCTGTCGCGCGGCATCGAGCGCGTGATCCTCAAGTGCCTGGAAAAGGATCCCGCGGACCGGTACCAGACCGGGGAGGCGCTGGCGCAGGACCTGGCGACGCTCCTCCACGACCAGGCGAATGCCGGCACGCCGGGCACGCCGCGGCACTCGATCGCCGTCCTGCGGAGCGCTGCATCACAGGCGCCGCCGACTGCGGACTCGCCGACCGCGCCGATCATGCCGCCCTGGATTCGCGCCAAGCGTCAGCGGCGACGTCTGATCCAGTGGACGGCGGTCCTCCTGGTGCTCGCCGCGCTCGGCTACAGCGCGTTCACGCTGCGGCATCTCATGACGCTGGTCAACACGTCACGGCGTCAACCCGCGGCGCCAGTCACCGTGCCGGGCAGCCCTGCGACCGTGGCCGTGGCACCTGTGCGCGACAGCACCGCGCCGCGGACGTCGGCGGTGCCGCCGGTCGTCGTGCGACCCGTCTTCCAGGTCGACGCGCCGTTCGGCACGCACATCACCGTGAACGGCGAGTCGGTGCCACCCGATTGGCGGACGGATACGCTCCCGCCAGGGCGCTACGACGTCGTCGGGATCGTGCCCGGCAAGGCCGGATGTCCCGCCTCACATCAGGTGGATAGCGTCACACTCGGCGATCACGGCACGACCGTGGCGAGGTTCGAGGCCGCGGGGTGCGGCAACGTGGTGCTCGACGCCAGGCCCGCCGGTGCGGCGTACGCATTTCGCGCGCTCCTGACGGGCGACTCCGTGGGCGGCGGCCGGATGCCGAATGACTCGACGGTCACGCTGCCCGTTGGGGCCTACACGATCGACGTCTCGGCGCGCGACTGCGCGACCTTTCGGGACACCGTGCACGTCAATGGTGACACGGCGCCACCCAGACGACTGCGCGTGCGGCTGGTCTGCGGGACCTAACGCGTAGAGCTCGACGAAAGTCGAGCTCTGTCCAACCGACGAGCACTAGCTGGTGCTGATTTTCAGCACCTGCTAGTGCGTGTGGGCCACGAAGCCGATGGCCCCACCAACGGCTAGCGCGATCCAGAAAAACGGCTGCACATAAAACGGCGCCTTGGGCTCGGCTAAGACCGCCACTTCTCCGGGCGTGACGCGCGCTGTTTGACCTGTGACGACCGCGGTCGCCACGCCATGTTCGACGTGCAGGATCCGAAATCGAGCGATCAGTGCATCGCTCTGCTTGGCGTCCACGGCCAAGCCCCGCTGTCCGCGCGAGACCCAGTGGGCCTTGCCGACCGCGAAGGTGAATGTCGAGTCCCCAACACTATCGACGTCGAACCGGACCCGGGCCTCCTGCGCGGCGAGTGGCGGGACCGCCACGGCCAGGAGGCCAATCGTCAACAGAGTCCGGGTATGACGCATCGATCATTGTACATGACGAGCACGACCAGGAGTGCGATGGCCAGGAGGCCCGCCCGGAGCACCAGTTCCCGCGTGCGCAAACTCAATGGACGCCCTTTGGCCGACTCGATGACCGTCATCACGATCTGCCCGCCGTCGAGGATGGGAATCGGCAGCAGATTGAAGATCGCGACGTTGAGGCTGATCGCCGCGAGCAGGATGAGCAGCTCCTCGATGCCGGTCCGCGCCGCCTGCACGGAGACCTGGGCGATTCCCACCGGCCCACGCAACGCGGCAAACGATGCGCGCCCCGTCGCCAGGTCCCGCAGCGACTGCAGGATCATCCCCGTCAGATTGGCCGTCAGTCGCCCGCCGGCCGCGATCGCCCGGCCGAGCGGCATCGGCTTGGTCGCGGTGGGCACCCGCACGCCGAGCCCGATCTTGCCGACCTTCTGCGTCACGGGCTTCCCTTGCGCGCTGTCCGTCGTGTCGGTCGCGACACCCGGCGTGACGCGCAGCGTCTGTCCGACGCCGCCCCGGACGACGTCGACCGTGAGCGGCACGCCGATCGCCGGGTGGATCTTGCCCAGCACATCCTCCCACGTTTTCATGGGCGCGCCGTCGATCGCCACGATGCTGTCGCCGACCTGGAACCCCGCCGCCGCGGCCGGACTGTTGGGCACGACGGTCCCGACGACCGTGTGCACCTCGGGCACGCCGTAATAGGCCGCGATCCCCGCCAGGACGACAAATGCCAGCAGGATGTTCATGCCGACCCCGCTCAGCATGATCAGCAGTCGCGCGGGCAGTGATTTCGACTCGAACCAGCGGTTCTCGGGGATGGGCTTTGTGCCGAACGGCATCATGAGGTCGGGATCGCCCTCGTGCGCGCGCTCCGCCCCTTCCTCGGACCCGCCCTCCAGCATTGCTGCCGCCTCATCGTCGCGCGATGCCATGCGCACGTATCCACCAAACGGCAGGGCGCTCAGCCGATACTCCGTCTCGCCAAACCGACGCGACCAGAGCGCGGGGCCAAACCCGATGGAGAACCGTGGCGCGTACACCCCGGTGAGTTTGGCCGCCAGAAAGTGGCCAAACTCGTGGACGAATACGACAACACCGAACACGAAGATCGGCGCCAACCACGCGGCATAGTGGGCCAAGGCCGCGCTCATTGGAGCGCTCGCACGTGGGCGCGGGCCGACTGGTCGGCGACCCGCAGGGCCTCGCGATCGACCGCGGCCCCGGATCCACAGGCGTCGAGCGCCGACTGGATGGCCGAGCCAATGCCGCCGAATGACATACGGCCGGCGAGGAAGCGCGCGACTGCCTCCTCGTTGGCCGCGTTGAACACGGCCGGCGCCACGCCCCCGGCCCTGCCAGCTGCAACCCCCAATGCGAACGCAGGAAAGTCTTCGGTGCGCACGCGCTCGAACGTCAGGGGCGACGCGGCCACGGGGTCAAACCGCTGCACGCCATCGTCGGTCACGCGCTCGGGGTGCGTCAGCGCGTACAGCACCGGAATCTCCATGGTGGGCACGCCGACCTGCGCCAGCACGCTGCCGTCGATGAACTCGACGAACGAGTGCACGATGCTCTGCGGGTGCACGACGACCTCGATCCTGTCATATGGGATGCCAAACAGAAAATGGGCCTCGATCACTTCCAGCGCTTTGTTGGCCAGCGTGGCGCTATCGACGGTGATCTTGCGGCCCATCTGCCACGTCGGGTGTCGCAGCGCATCGGCCAACGTCGCCGTGGCCAACCGCTCGGCGCTCCACTCGCGGAAGGGACCGCCGGAGGCCGTCAGAATGAGTCGACGAATCTCTGATGCCGGACGCCGACCAATGCACTGGAGAATCGCCGAATGCTCGCTGTCAACCGGAACGATCTCACCACCACCCTCGACGGCCGCCTTGGCCGCCAGCTCACCGGCCACGACCAGCGTTTCCTTGTTGGCGAGCGCGACACGCTTCCCTGCCCTGAGGGCGGCGATCGTCGCATCGAGGCCGGCCGCGCCGACAACGGCATTCAATACGATGTCGACGTCGTCCCGCGTTGCGGCCGCAATGAGACACCCCGGGCCCGCGGCCCAGCCATCCCGATGGCCGTTCTCGACGCAGCCGACATACGCCGGGTGAAAGCGCTGCACCTGCTCCGCCAACAACGCATCGTTGGCGAACGCCGTGAGCGCGGCCACGCGGAACCGACCATTCTGTCGTTCGAGCACACGCAGGGCCGTCGTCCCGATGGAGCCCGTCGAGCCCAGGATCGCAATGCCCTTGCTCAGACCTTCGCTCATACGGGGGTCGGGATCAGAACGCCGGGGATATTGAACAAGACGTAAGCAGTGGGAAGCACAAACAGAAGGCTGTCGATGCGGTCGAGGACGCCGCCATGGCCCGGGATGAGCCCCGAACTGTCTTTTACACCCGCTTCGCGTTTGAGGAGCGACTCGACCAGATCGCCGAGTTGCGCGGCAATGCTGAGGGCCAGCCCGACGCCGATGATCGACCACGGCGCGAGCGACAGCTCGGCAATCGGGCGCAGCACCCAGTGCACATACGCCCAGCACGTCACCATGGTGACGATCGTGCCGCCGACGGCGCCGGCAACGGTCTTTCCGGGGCTGACCGACGGAATGAGCTTCCGTCGGCCAAACAGCCGACCAAAGACATAGGCACCGATGTCGTTCGTCCAGGTGAGCACGAGCGGCAGCATGACGAGTGCCGTACCCGCGGCACCGCCGATCGCGTAGTTATGGTACCGAATTGCTATCCCAAAGCTGAGCATGCCGCCGGTATAGATGATCCCCAGCACCGTGACCGCCACCGCCGAGAGCGGATGGCCGCCTTCGCTCGGAATGCGGAGTGACATCGCCGCCACAAGGAGGCCCAAGATGATGATAGCACTGGGTCCGAGCGGAAGGACGAACACCCCCTGCGGGGCGACGGCCGTCAGGAGCGGCAGGAACGCCGCAAGCGGAATTCCCACCGCATCGAGCGGGTGTATGCCGCCGGCGCGCGCCAGCCGGTACAGCTCCCAGGCTCCCAGCGCGGCGACGACGCCGCAGAAGACGCCCAGGTAGAGGCCGCCGACTCTCACGAGGAGGATGGTGCCGGGGATCGCCACCACGGCGACGGCCACGCGGCGGGCGAGCTCGGAGAGCGGTTTGCCTGGCACGGTGATGGTGGCCACCGGTCGACCTAGGCCGTCACCCGGCCAAAACGTCGTTCCCGATTCTGATAATCGAGGATCGCGTCGAACAACTCGCGACGGCCGAAATCGGGCCACAGCACCGGGGAGATGTACAGCTCGGTGTACGCCATCTGCCAGAGCAGAAAGTTCGAGATGCGCCGCTCGCCAGATGTGCGAATGAGCAGGTCGGGATCGGGGCAGTCGGCCGTATACAGTCGGGCCTCGATGGCGGCCTCGTCGATCGACTCCGGCACCAGGCGACCGTCGGCTGCATCGCGCGCCAATTGCTGCGCCGCGCGCACCAGCTCGGCTCGTGCGCCGTACGAGATGAACAGGTTCAATGTCAGCCGATCGCCACGCGCGGTCGAGCGCATCACCCCATCGACCGCCGCTCGGGCAGCCGGCGTCAATCGCTCGAGCTCACCGAGGACCCGGACGCGGACCCCGCGCTCGACCAGGTTCCGAATTTCGCGGGCGATGTATTCCTCGAGGAGCGACATGAG
>DATMNB010000160.1:0-12256 GCA_035569435.1 Gemmatimonadaceae bacterium | reverse complement strand
GCGATCCAGGGCAAAGTGGCGGGCGCGATCATCCAGTCGAATAACGGGGGCGCCCCGGGCGGCGGCCTGCAGATTCAGGTGCGCGGCATCACGTCGATCAACGGCAACGCGTCGCCGCTCTACGTCATCGACGGCGTCATCATTAACAACGAGACGATCAACAGCGACGCCAACGCGATCGCGAAGTCCGGCGGTGCGGTCAACGCCCAAGGCCAAGCCGTGGCCAACGCGCCGAGCATGGAGGACAACAGCGTCAACCGGGTGGCGGACCTCAACCCGGAAGACATCGAGACGATCGAAATTCTGAAGGGCGCGTCCGCCTCGGCGATCTACGGCTCGAAGGCATCGGCGGGCGTGGTCGTCATCACGACCAAACGCGGCACGGCCGGGAAGCCCAAATGGAGCGTCAACACGCAGCTGGGCCACTTTGAGCTGGCCAACACGCTGCCGCTCCGGACGTTCCCGACGCTGGGGAGCGCGCAGTCGTGGTACGTCAACGATGTGACGCACAACACGGGATCGAACGCGACGGCCGACAGCGCGACCATCAAGTCGGTCTATGCCGGGCCGCAGGACTTTCAGCACCAACTGTTCTCCAACCCCCAGCTCTCGTACTCGGCCGATGTGAGCGTCAGCGGGAAACAAGGGGAAACGCAGTACTTTATCTCCGGGCTCTCCAAGTACGACAACGGCATCGAGACCAACACCGGCTATAACAAGCAGTCGGTCCGGGCGAACATCACCCAGACGTTGTTCGAGAACCTCACGGTCTCGGCCAACCTCAATTATGTCGCCGATCTCACCCGGCGTGGCATCACGGGCAATGACAACATCGGCGTCAGCCCGTACAACGTGTTGTCGTACACGCCGCAGTTCGTGGCGTTGAACAAGCGCAATGCCGACGGCACGTGGCCGCTCAATCCCTTTGGTCCCGCCAATCCGTTTGCCGACGCGCAGGAGATCAATACGCCGGAGCGGGTCGGACGGTTCATCGGCGGCGGCAACATCAACTGGCAGCTCTTTCAGCAAGAGCACCAGAGCCTCGATTTGCAGATCCTCGGGGGCGCCGATATCACCAGCATCAACGACCAACTCTATGCGCCGACCGACCTGCAGGTGGAGCAGCGTCAGCCCAACGGCCTGCCTGGTGTGGCGATCAGCAATACGGGCTCCATCGAGTACTACAACTACTCGATCAACTTGACGCACCACTACACGGGTCTGTCGTTCCTGGACGCCACGACGTCGATTGGATATGGGCGCGACACGCGGGCGACGAACAACCCGGTGGAGATCGGCCAAGGATTGCTCGCCGGCGTCAACGCATCGACCGCGGGCCGTGTGCAGTCGAGCTTTCTCAACAAGACCGCCCAGCGGGATCAGTCATTCTACGTGCAGGAGCAGGTCCTGACGCTCGAGCAACGTCTGGCCCTCACGGCCGGCGTCACCGCGGAGCGCTCGACGGCCGACGGCGACATTGGGAAGTTCTACGCCTATCCGCGGTTGTCGGCGTCGTATCGGGTCCCGCAGTTCTCGCCCGCGGTCGACGAGCTCAAGCTCCGCTTTGCCTACGGCCAGTCGGGGAACCTGCCAACCTACGGCAACAAGTACACGCCGCTCGCGGGGCAATTGATCGATGGGCAAAACGGCGTGTCCAACAGTCCGCAGGTTGGTAATCCGAAGGCCCGACCGGAAGCCGAGACGGAAATGGAGACCGGGTTCGACCTCACGATGTTGCACTCGCGTGCCGAGCTGTCTGGCACGATCTATCAGAAGCAGTTGAGCGATCTATTGCTCTACGCGAACGTGGCGCCGTCCCTCGGATATAGCACGACGTTCATCAACGGCGGCAAGTTCACCAACCAAGGGCTCGAGCTGACGCTCAGGGCCACGCCGATCCAGCTCAGGAATGGCCTCACGTGGGTGTCGACGACCACGTTCTACCGTAACTATAGTGTGGTCAATTCGCTGCCCATTCCCGCCGGCCCGATCGGCAACACGTACGGGTTTGGCGAAGGGTATTTGCAGGTGGGGCGGTCGGTCTCGCAGCTCGTCAACCCCAACGTCGTTGGCCCCGATGGGCAGCCGCAGCAGGTAGGCGACTTCCAACCGAGCTACCGCATGAGCTTTGGGAATGAGCTCTCGTTCAAGGGGTTCCGGTTCTACGCGTTGGTCGACTGGAGCCGCGGTGGGTCGACGATCAACCTGACGGCCCTGTACTTCGATACCGGTCCGCAACTGTGGGGGGATTCGGCGTTCTCCGCCAGGCGCTTCAACAAGTTCGTGGCCGGCGGCGTGCCGTACGCCGAAGACGCGAGTTTTGTGAAGCTTCGCCAGATGACGCTCAGCTACGATCTGCCGGGTGTCGTGTTCAAGTGGTTCGACCACGGGCGGATCGACCACGCCAAGATTCAACTCAGTGGCTACAACCTGCTCGGATGGTTCAAGTATACTGGGCTCGATCCGGAGATCAGTGTGAACGGAAATCAGACAGTGACACGTGGACAAGACATCACGCCGTATCCGCCGGCGCGAAGCTATTTCATCGGCCTCAACCTGGGGCTCTGACATGAGACCTATGCGTTCACTCGCGCGTTTCGCGCTCCTCGGCGCCGTGGTTGTCGCGGCTGGCTGCCAGGATCAAAATGTTCCGTATCTGACCGCCCCGACGACCATTCCCAATACCCCGACCGGTATTCAGAACTCGGTCACGGGCTTGTTCAGCGCGACGCGCATCGATCTTGGCCAGTACATCGAATTGATGTCGGGATTCGCCCGGGATGCGGCGAACTTCACGAACACGGAGCCGCGGTTCATCACGTACAACACCGGCTTCGCGGCGATGACCAATACGTGGACTGACGTCTGGAGCAATCAGTACACCGATATTGCACAGGCGCGGCAGATCGTTGCGACGCTGCCGAGTGTGCATCCGGCGTACAGCGCGGCGCAGACCGCGTCGCTGACGGGCATCGTCCAGACGATGGAAGCGTACAACTACATGATAGTCGCCGAGGTCTACGATACCCTGGGTGCCGCGGTGCAGGAGGGCGGCTCCGGCGTGCCTCCGGCGCTGTGCAACAAGGACGTGTGGGCCTACATCGTGTCGCTGCTCGATTCCGCCAACGCGCAGTTGAACGTTGCCGGCGCGACGCCGCCGCCCGTCATCCTGCCAACCGGCTTTGGCGCTGTCTCGGCGGCGTCGGGTCCGAGCACCACCGTTGGGACGTTCGCGGCGTTCAACCGCGCCTTAGCGGCCAAGGCCGGGCTCGAGCTGGCGTATGCGATCGCCAGGGGCGCGCATGGCGCTGCTGCCCCGACGCCGACGTCAGCCGGCACGCCCGATCTCGCCGCGCTCACGCGGGCCGATAGCGCGATGACGGCGTCGGCGCTGTACAACCCGAACGTTCTCGCGCCAAACCCCACGGGAGGTTGGGTCAACGACGGCTTTACGGTGATGGAAGACTTCAGCTCGTCGTCCGGAGATCGGGTGAATCCAATCCAGGCGCTGAATGCCTCGTTCTGGGTGCTCAAGTCGCTCACGACGGCGCAAGACACGGTGAACGACCTGCGGTTCAAGGCCAAGTTTGTCCACGACTCGACGCAGATTCAGACGTCGTATTCGACGATCGGGGACCAGTACCACTACGGGATGTATGCGAGTCCGGCCTCGCCGATACCGCTCGTGCGCGACGAGGAATTGACGTTGGTCCGTGCGGAGATTCAGATCGGGATGGGGCCGTCGGGCTATGGCCTGGCCGCGACGTTGATCAACGGCGTGCGGACGAAGGTGGGTGGCTTGACGCCGGCGACGATCAACACCAGCGACTACGTGTCGGTGCGCGACGCGCTGCTGCACGAACAGCAGATCTCGACCGCCATCGAGCCGAGCGGTGACCGGACGATCGCCATCCGGATGTACGGGCTGGCCGCGGTGGTCGACACCACGTGGGGCTCGACCGATCAGCACACGACGATCGCTCCGATTCCGTTTACCGAGACGTCGGGACGGGGCGGGTCGTGGGCCCCGACATGCCCGTAAGGACGATTTAAGGAAGATTGGCAGGGCAACGGCGCCCTTCCCGGTGACGGGGAGGGCGCCGTTTGCATTCAGTGTGCCATTTTAAAAATGGAGCGGGACGTCCGTGTGCCGCTCCGGGCGGCGAGGGATGGCGCGGACGGCGCCATCCGTGGCTCTGGCGATGGTGGACTCGACCTGCTCGGCGATCGTCGCCAGGGCGTTGGTATTTGCGATGTTCGCGCCGAGTGCCTTGGCGCGGGTGCGGTAGCGCGGGTCGCGAAGCACGGCGCGAACGGCGTCACGAAGCTGGTGCGGGGTCGGGGTGCTGGTCTGCATGCCGATGCCGGCGCCGCTCCAGTTCACGCGGCCTGCGACCTGGCGCTTGTCCTCGGTGACGCCGGCCGAGACGATGGGCACGCCGTAGGCGAGCGCCTGCTGGACGCCGTTGTAGCCGCCGTTGGTAACGAAGGCGCTCGTCTTGGGGAGGACGATGTCGTACGGGATGTAGGGTTCGACGATGACGGTCGACGGCGCGATGATCGTGTCGGCTGTGCTGCCGCCCGCGGTGACGATCAGCTGGACGTCGTCATCGGCAAGTCCGGCGAGGGCGGGATTGACGAGCTGGTTGAAGTCGAAGTTCGCCAACGTGCCCTGGGTGACAAACACCACGGGCTTGGACGGGTCCAGGCGGTCCAGCCACGCGGGTGGTTTCGTTGCTGCCTTGGGCGTGGGCAGGATCGGGCCGGTGAAGCGCAGGTTGGCCGGCCGGTCGAACGTGGGATACTCGAACGCTTCGGCGCCAAACTGCAGAAAGAGATCGGGCAGCCGATACCTGGTATTTTCGTCGCCGCCGCCAGGAATGGAGACGCCGAGTTTTTCGAGCACGGTGTCGACGTACCGGAATGCGGGGGCGCGCGCGGCGGCATAGAGTCGGTTGTCTTCCACGTTGCGCGTGATGCCTACCGGTGTGGTGTCCGGCCCGCTGAAGACCGAAAACGCGGGGTCGAGCCAGATGGGGGCGATCACACCACAGGAGACCACGGGAGGGCGGCGGCCGCCGCGCAGGAGCATCGGAAGAATGCCAAAGAAGCCGATGTCGGTCATCACCAGGTCGACGTGCTGCTCGCTCAGGATCTGTCGGAGTCCGCGGTCCTGATCCGGGATACGGTCGCCAAAGACGTGCTTGATGTAATGGATGGCTTGGTCCGTTCCCGGCGCGGCGCTCTGGAGGCCCGGGATCAGTTCGCCCAGGCGGCGGTAGTCGTAGTTGGCGTTGCCGAGCAAGGGGACAAAGCGGATGCCCGCGGCGTCGACCTTCTCGCGGAAGAGTTCGGACGTGGTGAAGATCACGTCATGACCGCGCGCCCGCAGGGACTCGGCGACCACGAGCATGGGGTTCACGTGTCCCGCCATGGGCGTGACGGCGACGAGGATCGTGCTCATGGGAGGGTGCCTCGGGTAGCAACAAGGAGGTGCAGAGGAGACTCCGTGGGCACGACGTGCTGGAGATCGAATCCGGCGCCTCGGAGGAGCGTGCGATATTCCATCTTGGTGCGTTCGCGTCCGCCGACGCAGACCAGCATCTGGAGGTCGGTCCACTTACCAAAGTCAAACGCCGGCCCGTCGGGAATCACCGACTCGATCAGGATCAGTCGTGCGGTGGGCTTCATGGATCGACGAACCGATGCGAGGATCTTCGCCGCCTCGGGATCGGCCCAGTCATGGAGAATCCAGCGGAGCAGATACGCGTCAGCGCCGGTGGGCACGGACTCGAAGAAGTTTCCCTGCGTGACGAACATCCGATCGTGGGCGATGGACACCACGTCGATGTCGGCGCGCTCGAAGAGAATGCCGTGCGAGGCCGGAGAGACCTCGAGGATCGAGACCAATTGCGTGCCGATGCCACCGCCGATGTCGGCGATCACCGGGAATTGGGTCCAGTCGTACGCCGCGGTCACGGCTGGGGTCATCGCGGCGCTGACCGAGCGCGCGGCGCCGTTCTGGACGGCGTTGGCCTGTGGACTGCGCCGGAGGAGGTCCCAGAAGTCGTGGCCGTAGATCTTGCAAAGCGAGGGCTCGCCGGTGCGGACGGAGAATTCCAACTCGTTCCAGCTCTCATAGGGGCCGTTGCCGTTGGCGAGGCAATGGAGCACCGTGGGCCACTGTGAGCCGGGGACGCTTTCGCGGAGCGAGAGGCTCGCCGGCGTGTTGCAGAAGACGCCCGGCGAGGGTTGGGTGAAAATGCCGATGCTTTCCAGCGCGCGCAGGAGACGGAACAGGGCCAACGCGTTGGTGTTGGTGCGGCGCGCCAACTCGTCGACGGGGAGTGGTCGGTCGGCGAGGAGATCGGGGATCCCGAGCTCCGTGGCGACGGCGAGGGCGCGTGCCTGCCAGAAGCCCAGGACGATGGAGAGAATCTGTTCGTGCGGGGCGGGGTCGGGGCCGACGTCGAAATCGAGTCGGGGATCGGTGTGCTGCATGTGACGGCTACGGCTAGGGGAGGCGACGGGCGAGGAGGCCGCCGACGGTGATTTGGCGCATCATGCCGTGCGTGAAGTTCGGCTGGCCATCGTGGGCGTCGGGGAGAAAGCAGATCAGCCCGTACTCGCCTGGCTCGAGATCGACGACGATGTTGGCTTCGATGCCTCGCGTGATCGGCGTGAGGCCGCCGACGAGTGTGCCGGGCAGTGGACCGGTGCGCGTTCTGAGCCAGCGGGGGATGTCGGCGATCGATGTGCCGGGCGGGAGGCGCACCAGTTGGACTTCGTGCGGTTGGGGCGCCGTGTTGCGGACGCGAATGACGTGTTTCCCGGGCATCAGTGGCTGCGAGAGCGTGAAGCCGTAGTTGGCGAGCGTGAGCATCGCATCGGCCCGGGGCAGCGTCGCCGGTCCGTCGACGCCAGTCACGGTCAGCGGGCGCATCATGCCGCGCGTGTGCGATTCCATCGCGTGCGACACGTCATCGAGTGCGTGCACGAGGCAGGCGATCATGTACTGTCCCGGGGGGAGGTGGACGGTCGCTGTGGCGACGGTTCCGGGAGCAGTCGTCGTGGGGCCGCCCAGGTAGGTGACCCATGTCGGCCAGGAGCCCTTGCGCTCGAGGGCGGCGCGGAAATCTTCGACCGTGTGGCCCGAGTCGAGTCGTACGATGGCCACCTGGTGCAGGTTGGGGCCGTGGTTCTCGACGTGGATCGTGGTGATGCCGGCGGGGATCGAGTCGGGGGCGTCGAAGGCGAAGTCGCGGGTGACGATGGTGACGTCGTTTGGCGCTGGCGGCCGTGGGGCGGAGTCACCGGGTCGGGCATGCCAGGCGATGACGGCGACGGCGGCGATCGCGACGACCGAGATCGTGAGGCGTCGCAGGGGCTGATTCATGGACCCGAACTTGGTGGGTCGAGGTCATTCGTCAGTCACCAGATCGTCACCTGGGGACGATCTGGTATTAGGTGGTATTAATATTCCCCGCTATGAGGCCATCCATCGTGCGTCGTGCGTTGTTGGCAGTGGTGTTCGTCGCGTCGATCGTGTCGATCGCCGCGCGGGGCGGGAAGACGTATCAGGTCGGGCGGATCCGGACCAACATGGGGGAGATTCTCTTTGTCCTCCATGACAAGACACCGCATCACAAGGCGAGTTTCATCAAGTTGGCGGCCGGCCACTACTGGGATTCGCTGACGTTCAATCGCGTGATCAAGAACTTTGTGGCGCAGGGTGGGTGTCCTGACACGCCGCAAGGGTTTGGGGGATCACCGTATCTGTTGGCGCCCGAGTTCAACGACAGCTTGACGCACGTATACGGCGCCGTGGGGGCGGGACGCGACGACAATCCGGGGCAGCTGTCCGCCGGGTGCCAGTTCTACATCGTGGTGAACAAGCAGGGGCTTCCGCGGCTCGATGGGCATTACACAGTGTACGGGCAGGTGTTCAAGGGGATGGATGTCGCCGAGGCGATCGTGTCGGTGCCGACGGACTCGGCGAACGCGCCGCGCACGCCGATTCCGTTGCACGTCGACGTGATCGCGATGACGGCTGATGCGTTGAAGGCGTACGGCGTTACGGTGAAGTAGCGGCAGGGGTCAGCGCTGCGACGCGCGTGACCAGTCGCGGGTCAGCGAGCGAGTCAGCGGTATCGCGAAAGGCCGGGGTTGTGCCCCGCCAGCGGAGCGTGTCGACGTCGTCGAACAGCGGTGCGTCGGTGCGGAGGGTGGCGAGGCGCTTGAAGAGGAGCGCGTTGTCGCGACCGGTGCCGAGGATCTCGGGAGGGAAGTCTTCGAGCGCGCCGTGGCGGGCGATGAGGCGGGCGGCGGTTTTGGGGCCGTAGCCAGAGAGGCCGGGATAGCCGTCGGCGGAGTCGCCAACCAGGGCGAGGTAGTCGGGGATGCGTTCGGGGGTGACGCCGAACTTGGTGTGAACGGCCTCGGCGTTACGGATCTGGCCGCTTTTTCGATCGACCTGGACGACGCGATCGTCGATGACGCATTGGGCGAGGTCTTTGTCGGGGGTCCAGATGCAGACCTTCTCGACGCGCGAATCTCTGGCGGCGAGGCAGGCGGCCGAGGCGAGGGCGTCGTCGGCTTCGAGCTCGATCATCGGCCACACGACGATGCCCATGGCGGTGAGGGCGTCCTCTAACGGATGGAATTGCGCGCGGAGAGCCGGCTCGATGCCGTCGCCGGTCTTGTAGCCCGGCCACAGGGTGTTGCGGAACGACTCGATGATGTGGTCGGTGGCGACGCCGATGTGGGTGGCGCCGCCTTCGAGCATCTGGGCGACGGTGTGCAGGACGCCAGCGACGGCGCCGCGTGGGGGATCGACCTTTGCGCCGCGGCGTATGCCGTAGAAGTGGCGGAACAGCTCGTAAGTGCCGTCGATGAGATGGACGATCATGGCGAACTCAACATGGGTACGCGGCGCGCTGATTGCAATCGGTTATGGTTTTTGCACGCGATCAAGGACTGGAAATGGCGACAACGATGAAACTGACGGTGAACGGACAGGTGGCGACCGTCATCGTCGACGATCCTAATATGCCGCTGCTCTATGCGTTGCGTGATACGCTCGGGCTGCGCGGACCACGTTTTGGGTGTGGGCTCTCGCAGTGTGGCGCGTGCACGGTGCACCTGGGTGGCCAGGCCATCCGCTCGTGCGTGACGCCCATGTCGGCGGTTGGTACGACGCCAGTCGTGACGCTCGAGGGGCTCGGCACGCCGGCGAAGCCGCATCCGCTGCAGCAGGCGTTCATCGACGAGCAGGCTGTGCAATGTGGCTACTGTATCAACGGCATGATCATGGAGGCGGCGGCCTTTCTCGCGCAGAACAAGAGTCCGACGGAGGATCAGATCAAAGACGCGCTCGCCGGCAATTTGTGCCGGTGCGGGACTCACCTCCGCATCGTTCGCGCCATCAAGCGCGCCGCTGCGGCGACCAACGCATAGGGGGCGCGTCATGTTGCAGTCCGCGCTGAGTCGCCGCGAATTCGTGAAGGACACGGGTGTCTTGATCGTCGGATTTTCTTTGATGTCGCTTGTGGCGCCAGGATGTGTTCCACGTGGAACATCGGCGGCGGCCAAGACCCTCGATCCTGGCGAGGTGGATGCGTATCTGTCGATCGATGCGCATGGCGCGGTGACGGTCTATTCGGGCAAGGTCGACCTCGGGACCGGGATCCGGACGGCGATGACGCAGATCGCGGCCGAGGAGTTGGATGTGCCGGTCGCGCGGGTGGACGTCATCGAGGGAGACACGGCGCTCACGCCGGATCAGGGGCCGAGTTACGGGAGTCTGTCGGTCCAGAATGGTGGCATGCAGCTCCGCCAGGCGGCCGCCACGGCGCGTGCGGCATTGATCACGGAGGCGGCAAAACAACTGGATGCGCTGCCGGGCGATTTCGAGGTGGAGAACGGGATCGTTCGGTCGCGGACGAGTGGGAAGTCCGTGACGTATGGCGAGCTGGTTGGCGGGCGATCGTTCGCGCTCAAGGTCGACAAGGATGCGCCGCTCAAAGCGCCCGCGTCGTACAGCATCGTGGGGCGGTCGGTGGCCCGGCTCGATATCCCGGCCAAGGTCTTCGGGCAGTTCATCTACATGCAGGACTTCCGGGTGCCCGGCATGGTGCATGGGCGCGTCGTGCGGCCGACGGGCATGGGCGCGACGCTGCAGAGTGTCGACGAGCGCTCGGTGCAGGAGATTCCCGGGATGATCAAGGTTGTCCGCGAGGGCAATTTCCTTGGCGTGGTGGCGGAGACCGAGTGGGGGGCGATCACGGCGGCGCAGAAGCTCACTGCGACGTGGTCGAATTGGGATGGCTTGCCGGAGCAGAGCAAGCTGTGGGAGTACGTTCGGTCGACCAAGGTCGTCAAGGATGACGTCACGAGCAACGTGGGCGCGGTGGATCAGGCGCTCGCCAGCGCGAAGACCAAGCTCTCAGCGACGTACGATTTCGCGATTCACACGCATGGGTCGATCGGGCCATCGTGTGCGGTGGTCGAGATCAAAGAGGGTTCAGTCACGTGCTGGTCGGCGAGTCAGGCGACACACAATCTCCGGCAGCAGTTGGCGGAGATGCTATCGCTGCCGGTGGAGGAGGTGCGAGCGATCTACGTCGAGGGCGCCGGGTGCTATGGGCGCAACGGGCATGAGGACGCTGCCGCTGATGCGGCACTCCTGGCGCGCGCTGTAGGGCGTCCGGTGCGCGTACAATGGATGCGGGCTGACGAGCACGGATGGGACCCCAAGGGGCCGCCGACGCTCATCGATGTGCAGGCGGGGCTGGACGCGAACCGGGCGGTCGTCGCGTGGTCGTCGCAGTTCTTCATTCCCCAAGGGGCGGCGGGCAAGGTCAAGTTGCTCGCCGCGGATCTCGCCAGCCTACCGGCCCATGAGCCGCTCAGTCCGGGCGGTATCCTGAACGATACCGCCATCCCGTACGCGTTTCCGAACGTGCGCACGGTGGCACATCGGCTGGTCGAGACGCCGTTTCGGCCGTCGTGGATTCGGTCGCCGGGGCGGCTGCAGAACACGTTCGCCAACGAGGCGTTTCTGGATGAGCTGATCGTGGCGGTCGGCGCGGATCCGATTGCGTTTCGGATCCAGTATCTGAATGACCCGCGTGGCGCGGAGGTCTTGAATCGACTCACGCAGCTGGCCCGCTGGGACACGCATCCCACGCGTGCCAAGCGTGACACTGGCGCGGTTGTCACCGGACGCGGTGTTTCCTATGTGAAGTACGAGTTGTATCGCACGTATGTCGGCATGGTGGCCACGGTGCAGGTGAATCGGACAACCGGGGCGATTCGGGCCACGCACTTCGCGGTCGTGCATGATTGCGGGCAGATTATCAATCCGGACGGCGTGCGCAATCAGATCGAGGGGAACGTGGTGCAGACGGTGAGTCGGGTGCTCAAGGAGGAAGTGACGTTCAATCGATCGCGGGTGACGAGCGTCGATTGGGTCACGTATCCGATCTTGACGTTCCCCGAGATACCGGACGTGGACATCGCGTTGATCGACCGACCGACGGAGAAGCCGTGGGGGGCCGGGGAGCCGACGGCCGCGGTGGTGCCGGCGGCTATCGCCAATGCGGTGTTCGATGCCATTGGGGTGCGGCTGCGGTCGGTGCCGTTCACGCCGGCCAAAGTCAAAGAGGCGATGGCGCGCGCGGGCGGGCGTCGACGGGTGTAACGACCCCGGACGAAACCGGGGTCCGCGCGCGGCCGTAATCCCGGTATGAGCCCTCTCGTGGTGGTGCTCGCGCTGTCCACGGCGTTTCGCATCGGCGTGGTGGGGCGGGCGTTCGAGGCGCCCGGGATCACGAACTGGCGCGGGTCGCCGACGCACCGGTTGATCACGACGATCTGGTATCCGGCTGATCCGGCAGCCGTTGAGACGGCGCACGGGATTCCGCCGGAGGGTGAAGCGCTGTTCAATGCGGGGATGGCGGCGCCTGGCGCGAAGGTGGTGGCGACGCCGCGGCGGCTGCCGCTGATCCTGTTGTCGCACGGGACAGGCGGGTCGGCATTGCAGCTCGGGTGGCTGGCGACCCGGCTCGCGGCGCACGGCTATATCGTCGCCGCCGTCAATCATCCCGGGAACAGCGCGATCGAGCCGTATACGGCGCAGGGATTTCGAGAGGGGTGGGAGCGGCCGGGGGATCTCAGTGCTGTCCTCGACGCCATGCTCGCCGACTCGGTCTTTGGCGCGCGGATCGACACGACGCGGATTGGGGCGGCCGGGTTC
>DATMNB010000159.1:0-15725 GCA_035569435.1 Gemmatimonadaceae bacterium | reverse complement strand
TCCCTTGGTGGGTACACGGTGCTGTCGATTGCCGGTGCGTCGACCGACACGGGGTCGTTCTTTGCGTTCTGCCGGAGTCCGGCGCATGACTTCACGTGCGACGCGCAGCCGGAGTTTCCCGAGGCGGGTGTGCAGTTTGTGCGGCTCCTGGCGACCGACTCGACGGCCCGGGCGTCAGTGGCGCACGCCAACGGGCGTCACGCCGACGCGCGCGTGCGGGCGGTGTTCGCCATGGCGCCGGTGTCGCGCCTTTTTTCGGCCGAGGGCGTGGCGGCGATTCGGGTGCCGGTGATGATCGTTGTTGGCGCTGCCGATCCGATTGTGCCCGCGGCCACAGAGGCGCGGTGGGCGGCGGGGCATCTTCGCGGTGCGTCACTGACGGTGCTGCCGGGGCAGGTCACGCACTACGCGTTTCTCGACGAGTGTACGGCCGCCGGGCGCGTGGCCGCGGCGCATGTGTGCCGGGACGACCCGTCGGTCGATCGTGCCGCGATTCACCGGCGGGTCGCCGCGCAGGCGACGGGGTTCTTCGATCGGACGCTTGGACGCTAGGCGACCCGCTTATGACATCACGTCCGGAAGGGAATGCGGCTGATAGAGTTCGTCGAGGTGGCCGATTTCGTCCGGTGAGAGCGTGACCGACAGCGCCGCGACCGCGCCGTCGAGATGTTCCATCTTTGTGGCACCTACAATTGGGGCAGTGATGGCGGGCTTGCTGAGCATCCAGGCGAGGGCGATCTGTGAGCCCGGCAATCCACGTTTGCCAGCCACGTCGTACAGACGTTCCACGATGGGCCTGTCCATCGCCGCTGTCCGTGCGAACAACGACCTCGCATAGGCGTCGCTCTCCGCACGAGCCGTTGGTGGTTCGTCAGACCATGGACGCGTTAGTCGTCCGCGCGCGAGCGGCGACCATGGAATGGCGCCGACCCCCTCCGATACGCAGAGCGGCAGCATCTCGCGTTCTTCCTCGCGGTTGAGCAGGTTGTAGAAGTTCTGGATCGAGACAAAGGTCGCCCAGCCGTGTGCGCGCTGCAGGCCAATCGCTTTCATTAACTGCCAGGCATGAAGATTCGACGCGCCGAGGTAGCGCGCCTTTCCGGATTGCACGACATCGTTGAGCGCGTTGAGGGTCTCTTCCAGCGGTGTCTCGCGATCGAACAGATGGATTTGGTAGAGATCGATGTAGTCGGTGCCGAGCCGCTGCAAGCTCTTGTCGATTTCTGACAGAATTGCCTTTCGAGAGAGGCCTCGACCGTTGGGGCCTGGCCGCACCGGTGCACAGACTTTGGTCGCGAGAACGACCTCATCTCGGCGTGCGAAGTCGCGGAGCGCCCGACCGAGGACTGCTTCGCTCTGGCCGTCCGAGTAGTTGTTGGCGGTATCGAAGAAGTTGACGCCGAGGTCGAGCGCGTGCCGGATGAATGCCCGACCCTCCTGCTCGCTCAAGGTCCAGGGCCAGCGGTGCATGTCCGTCGTTGCTTGTCCATAACTCATGCAGCCGAGGCAGACGCGGGACACCTGCAGGCCCGTGTTTCCCAGTCGTACGTAATCCATGGGGCTCCCCCCTGTGCGACGCGGAATTATCATACGATGCATGCTAAGCACCGGCCGCATGGCGACGTTAGATCATTGCTGTCCGGTTCTTTGCCTGATCCTGCACGGAGCGTCACAGTGCACAGTGCCCAACAGGACCTGACAGCACGGGTTGCTCGATTGGCTGCCGTCGATGGTGACCATCAGACGGCGTTCCCCTCGCTCGCGCTGACCCGTGGCAGTGCACCCACGGTATGCATGCCGACGATCAGTCAACCGAGCGTCCGGTTTGTCGTCCAGGGCCGCAAGCGCGCGCTGCTGCGCGATGACGTCTTTCACTATGACGTGCTGCACTACCTGGTGGTGTCGGTCACCGTGCCCATCATGGGGCAAGCGGTCGAAGCCAGCGCGGATCGTCCGTTCCTGTCCCTGCGTCTGGACCTCGATCTCGAGGAGATCGCGGGTCTGATGTTAGAACTGGGCGAACGCCGTGCAACGTCGGTCGCCGCCGATCGCGCCCTGTTCGTCGCGCGCATGGACGAGCCTCTGCTGGACGCCGTGTCGCGGATGGTGAAGCTGCTCGATGCGCCGGAGGACATTGCGGTGCTGGCGCCGGCGGTGCGGCGCGAGATCTACTACCGTGTGTTGCGCGGCGAGCTCGGGCAGCGCCTGGTCGATGTGGCCGAGCGCGGGAGCGACAATCATGGCATCGTCCGCGCGATCGAATGGCTCAAGCAGCGCTATGCGGCGCCGCTGCGTATCGAGGATCTCGCGGGTGCCGTGCATATGAGCCCGTCCGCGCTCCATCATCGGTTCAAGGCGGTCACCGCGATGTCGCCACTGCAGTACCAGAAGCATCTGCGACTGCACGAAGCGCGGAGGCTGATGTTTGCCGACGGCATGGGAAGCGCCGCCGCCGGGTATCGTGTTGGCTACGAGAGCCCTTCGCAGTTCAGTCGCGAATACCGGCGCCTGTTTGGTGCGCCGCCGCGCGTCGAGATCGCGCGCCTGCGCGACAGAGGCGCCGACAGCGTCGCGCAACCTCGATTCGTCGCAGCTGGACACGTGTCGAGGCGTCGTGGGAACGATCGCGGTTTTTGTGGGTCACCGCCGTCTACGAGCGTTGTTCGGTGACGGTTCGGATGTGGTCGAGGACGCGTCGGTGGATGCGGGCGATGAGGGCGTCGGTGATCGGGGCCCAGTACGTCTCGGGCTCGATGCGGATCTCGTACCAGGTGCTGCCCTCGAGGCGCGTGCGGCCGTTGGGCAGGGCGATGAGGCGGAACTCGCCGCGTTTGGGGAGCAGATAGCCGTCCAGGTGGCGCGGGGCGAGGCCCGGGTAGGGGCTGAGCTCACGCAGTGGAGGCGGCGCGTGGGAGACGTCGAATGAGAGGCGGGATCCTGGTTCCCAGCGCGTGATGGGTTCGACGAACGGGCCGGTCGAGAACACGCAGTAGCGCGTGGCGCCGACGCCTGTACCGTCGATGTGGGCGTATTCGGGGTAGGCGACGCCGAGTCGTGAGGGAAGATCGAGGGGGGCGTCGATCGGTGGGAAGGCGATGACGGTTTCCCAGACGCGGGCGGGCGGGGCGTTGATCTCGACGGCCGAGCGCACCTCGTGGAGGATCGGGTGTGGCGTCGTGGTGTGGAGCAGGGCGCTGACTGGCAGGGCGAGCATCGCCAACCCGGCGGGGCGCACGGGGGTCGCGCACCGAGAGATCTCGCGGCCTACGAGGGCGCCCATGAACGCGACGGGGAGGGCCAGGGGCAGGGCCATGGCGAGGCAGACCGCGCCCTCCTGTCCGAGCAGAAAGAGCGCGCACCCGGCGAGCACGATGGTCAGCGTGACGACGCCCATCGTCTCGCGGGTCGACACCTCGTTCCGTCGGTTGAACAGGAACGCGGTCAGGGCGCCGACGGCGAACGGTGTGCCGAAGAACAGCGCCGCGCCGTATCGTCCGAGCATCACGACGCTGTAGGCGACCATGGCCAGGGCGAGGGCGAGGCCGCCGGCGACGGCGAGTAACGGACCGCCTGGCCCGACCCAGCCTTCCGTGTCGGGCGTGGCGGGTACCGGCACCGGTGGCAGGATCGCGAGCACGAGGATCAGCAGGTAGTTCGCGTACGGGACGAAGAAGAGAAACGACCACCACGGCGAGCGGCCGGCGCTCACGGCGCGTCGCACGGTGAGCGTGATGCCGATCCAGAGGAAGGGCAGCGTCCAGATGGCGAGCGTCGGCGACAGCCATGACGGCGCGTGCGCCAGGATGGTGTCCAACAAGTGTGGAACGGATGCCGAGTAATCCCAGGGATACCACCAGCGGCCTGTCCCGGCGTGCACCAGCGCCACATCGCCCACGTACTTGAGCCAGGCCAGCGCGCTGCCCGCGAGCAGGTAGGTCCGGCGATCGACGGGTTCGTCCAGGCGCAGGAGGGAGGTCATGGGCCCCACTATACACAACTACATACAGCTGAGCTACGACAGTTGCGCCGCGAGTGCGTCTCTAAAGCAGCGGATGGGCGCGGCGAGGCGGCCCGGGTAGGCGGAGTGGACGAGCCAGACGGCGAACATGGGGTGAAAATCGTCGACCGGGACGACGCGGACGGCGTCGCGGAAGGCGCTGCGTTCCAGCATACGGGGCAGCACCATGCCGATGCCGTGGCCGCGGGCGATCAGTGAGAGGTGCAGCTCGTTGCCGCCGGCCTCGACGCCGGGCACCATGACGCGCCGGTGCGCGGTGAAGGCGTCGGTGAGGGCACGACGGAACGCGCAGCCGTCGTGGTTGAGCACCCAGGGGACCGCGGCCAGGTCCTCGAAGCGTTCCGGGTCGGAGAGGGGGAACGTGGATCCGGCGACGATGACGGCGGGGGCGAGGCACAAGCGTTCGCCGGCGAGGCCGTACGGTGGGTCGACGGTGTCAGTGGACAGGAAGGCCGCGGCGTCGAGCGTGCCGGCGCGCACCTGTTGCGCGGTCTGGGATCCAGTGGAGGCGCGGAGGAGCAGGTGCGGAAAGGCCGCGCGCACGCGGTCGACGGGATCGAAGAGGGCGAGGTCGCCGAGTCCGACGCTGACGCCGATGCGGAACTCGCCGCGGGGTTCGCCGTCGGGCTCCAGGGCGAGGGTCATGTCGCGGACGGCGAGGGTGACGCGGCGGGCCTGATCGTAGGCGGCGCGACCGGCGGTGGTGATGCGGGGTGGTTTGGAGCGGCGGTCGAGGAGCGGCGTGCCGAGTGTGTGCTCGAGGGACTGGACGCGGCGGGTGACGCCTGGCTGGGTGAGGTTCAGGCGGAGGGCGGCGGCACCGATGGAGCCGGTCTCGACGACGGCGATGAAGGCTTCGAGGTCGTGGATGTTCATGGTGTGTTCATCGTGTTCATGCTGTCAGCGCATGATGACCGTGATCATCATTCATTTGGAATATAACGCCCCCTTTAGCCTTCGTCCATGCGGAAAAAGATCATTCTCCTGACGATGGCGACGGTGACGGGACTCGTCACGCTCGACGCGACTATCGTCGGGGTCGCCCTGCCGTCGATCGCGCGGGCGCTGCATGCCACGTTTGCCGACGTCGAGTGGGTGATTGGCGGGTACGTGCTGTGCTTTGCGTCGCTCCTCACGCCTGCCGGTGTGCTCTCGGACCATCGGGGGCGGAAGGGCGCGGTGCTCGCGGGCGTGTCGATTTTCGCCATTGCGTCACTCATGTGCGGTCTCGCGCCGTCCGCGGCGTGGCTCGTGGGGGCGCGGGTCCTCCAAGGGGTCGGCGCGGCATTCCTGCCGTCGGCGGCACTCGGCATCATCGGACATGAGTTTCGAGGCGCCGATCGCGCGCGGGCATTTGGCGTGTGGGGGGCGGTGATCGGGGCGGCGGTCATCTGCGGTCCGATCGTTGGCGGAGTCGTCACGTCACTCTGGGGGTGGCGGTGGACGTTTCTGATCAACATCCCGATCTGCATCGGGTTGTGCGTGGCGATCGTGCGATGGGTGCCGGATTCGCGTGATCCGGGCGCGGCACAGTATGACATCGGCGGGTGCGTCACGTTTTGCGCGGCGTTGTTCTTGTTGACGTGGTCGATGATCGATCCGCATCACCTTGCCGCGCGGCTCGGCGGGGCGGCGGTGGCGCTGGCCGTGTTTGTCTGGGTGGAGCGGCGGCATCCGTATCCGATGCTGGATCTGGCGTTGTTTGGGCGGCCGGCGTTTCTTGGCGCGGTCACGGCCATGATCGGGTATTCGGCGGCGGGGCAGGTGCTCGTCTTTTTTCTCCCGCTCTACCTGCAGAATGCGTTCGGGTACTCGCCGATCGTGTCAGGCGGGGCCATGCTGCCGTATGCGATTCCGCTCTTCGTGATGCCGCGGATCGGCGCGCGGGCGTCGGTGCGGTATGGGAATCGGGCGGTGCTCGTGTGGGGGCTCGCGTGTCTTGCCTCGGGGAATCTGTTGCTCGCCTGGAGCGCGCCGCTGCTCCAGTATCCGCTGTTCGGAGCGGCGATGGTGCTGACCGGCGTGGGAGCGGGCCTGCTGAATGGCGAGACGGCGCAGACGCTGCAAGGCACGATTCCGCCGGAGCGTGGCGGGATGGCCGGTGGGCTCAGCGCGACGGTGCGGTTCACGGCGATCCTGCTGGCGGTGGCGGTGCTTGGCGTCGTGTTGTCGCACGCCGCGATGAGTGATTTTGTCCGGCGCGCCGCGCAGGGGGCGCTGACGGTGGATGTCGGTCCGTTTGTGCGGCGTGTGATTGCCGGTGATGCGGCCGGCGCGGTGGCTGGTGTGCCCGACTCGGCGCGGGCGGTGGCGACGGAGATCGCGCGGCGGAGCGTGGCGTTTGGGATCGCGTGGCTCATGTGGGTGGCCGGTCTGGTGGCTGCTGCATCAAGTCTCGTGACGTGGCGACTGTTGCCTGGTGGCGTGTCGGTCGGACGCGGCAGTCTGGAGGCCGTGCTCGTCGACTAACGCAACGCAATCAGATCGCGGTGTAGCCGCCGTCGACGGCGAGGGTGGCGCCGGTCACGTACGATGAGGCGTTGGAGGCGAGGAAGGTGACGGGGCCGACGAGCTCCGTGAGGCGGGCGCGGCGGCCGAGTGGGGTGAAGGCGCGGATGTGGTGTTCCTTGGCCGGGTTGCGGTGCTCGGCGTCGGCGCCGGCCATCACGTTTTCCAGGTAGCCGGGGGCGATGGCGTTGACGCGGATGGCGTGGGGGGCGAGCTCCAGGGCCATGACGCGGGTGAGTTGGGTGAGGCCGGCTTTGGCGGCGCTATAGGCGGCGAGGTTGTGGATCGCGGCGGTGGCGGCGAGCGAGGTGATGTTGATAATAGAACCGCCGGTGCCCTGCTCGAGGAGGTGCGCGACGGCGAGTTGGGAGCAGTTGAAGGCGCCGGTCAGGTCGACGTCGATGATCTGCCGCCAGTTGTCGGGGGCGACGCGGGTGAAGGGCTCGATGACGTCGATGGCGGCGTTGTTGACGAGGATGTCGAGGCGGCCGAAGGTGCGGGTGGTGAAGGCGATGAGCGCCGTGCAGCTCGCGCGGTCGGTGATGTCGACGAACGTGCCGGCCGCCTGACCGCCCGCGGCCGTGACCTCCGCGGCGACTACGTGGGCGCTCTCGATGGAGCGGTCGGCGACGACGACGCGGGCGCCGGCGGCGGCCAGGCCGTGGGCGAGGGTGCGGCCCAGGCCGCGGCCGGAGCCCGTGACGATGGCCGTGCGGCCGGCGAGGGAGAAGAGCGTGGCGGGCGTGAGGTCGGCCATGTTCAACGTGTTCGTCATGTTGCGGCGCTCATGTTGCGGTGCTCAGGGGTGGGCTGCATACTCAGCGCCGTGAGTATAGACGGTTTTGTGCTGACGGGCAGGCACGTGCGGCTCGAGCCGCTGGACGTGCGCCACGTGGACGGGCTGGTCGCCGCGGCGGCGGCGGATCCGACGCTCTATCAGTGGAGCCCCGTGCCGCAGGGCGCGCGTGAGGCCACGGCGTACGTCGAGACGGCGCGAGCGCAGCAGCAGGTCGGGACGGCGATGCCGTTTGCGCTTATCCGCGTGGACGACGGTGTCGTCATCGGGTCGACGCGCTTCTTTGACATCGAGCGGTGGGCGTGGCCCGAGGGGCATCCGCGGCGGGGCCGGCATGCGGTCGATGTCTGTGAGATCGGCTACACGTGGTACACGCGGTCGGCCATCCGGACGGCCGCCAACACCGAGGCCAAGCTGCTCATGTTGACGCACGCGTTCGAGACGTGGGGCGCGCTGCGGGTGTGTTTTCACACGGACGTGCGCAACAGTCGGTCGCGCGCGGCGCTGGAGCGGATCGGCGGGCGGTTCGAGGGGATTCTTCGTGCGCATCGGATGGCCGCGGACTATATCGCGCGCGACTCGGCGCGGTATACGATCGTGGCGGCGGAGTGGCCCCACGTGAAGACGCAATTCACGGCGATGTCTGGCGCTACTTGAAGAGGACCTCGGCCATCATGCCCTTGTCCTCGTGGCGGAGCATGTGGCAGTGGAAGACGGAGCGGCCGCGGATCACGGGGTTGGTGGCGTCGAGGACGACGTCGATCGAGGAGTACGGCGGGATGGTCACCGTGTCGAGCCAGGTCGGATCGTCGCCGAGTGTCAGGAAGTGGACCTGGTGGATGTGGAACGGGTGGATCTCGTCGGTGGAGTTCACGACCTTCCAGTGCGCGAAGGAGCCTACGCGGACGGTGAACATCGGACCGGCCTCGTGGTCGAACTTCCGGCCATTGATGTAGAAGCCGTTGTGATCCTCGGTGAACGTCACGACGGCTTCCGGCGCGGTGTGTGCGGCGGCGAGGGCCGCGGCGGGAATGGGTCTTGGTCGCGTGTCGCGCGAGCGGGGAGCTGGCGTCGGCCGTGGCGTTGTGCCCGGGATGATATCGGCGAGAATGGCCGGGGGGTCCGGGTCGCCGTCGGGGCCGGTGTCGACGCCGCGCGTGCGCAGGACGGTGCGGGTCGATGGGCCGGTGACGATCGCTTCGACGCGGCCGCCCGGCGGGATATGCACGTGTGTTGTGAGGCGGCCGGGGGCGGGTTCGCCATCCAGCGCCACGATGTGCCAGACCACGTGTTGCGCGGTGTCGAGCTCGAGATCCAGAAAATCGTCGCCGCTGGCGTTCACGACGCGCCAGAACTGCCGCTCGCCGGGCGAGATGTCGATCGCGGGGCGCGTGACGCCGTTGAGCGTCCATTCGTCGCGCCAGGCGCGGAAGACAAGGACGCGTTCGCGGAGGCCGCGCACCTCCGGCGCGACGCTGTCGATCCCGTCGACGACGATGGCGCCCGACATGCCGTCATCGACTTGGCGATCACTCTCGCCGTGCGGGTGCGGGTGGTACCAGAAGAGGCCCGGCGGATGATCGCGCGGGATGTCGACCGTGTAGTGAAGCGTGTCGCCTGGTCGGGCGAGGAGGTCGAGGATGTTATCGGCCGAGTCACGCGGCGAGACGTGCATGCCGTGGAAGTGGAGATTGGTGACCTGGCGACAGGGGTCGCTGACGCATGGCTCGCGCGACGGGACGGACATGGAATCGATCAGCGCCACGTGCAGCCGTTCGCCGGGGCGCACGTGGATCACTGGGGCGACGGGGTGGCCGTCGTAGACGTACTCGTCGCGTCCGTCGGGTGTGGTCGCGGCGGCGATCGTGACGGGCGACCTGACGGTCGGTAACTCTGGCAGCAACACTTGTTGTTGCAGGTGTTGTTGCAGGTGTTGTTGCAGGACGAACGCGACGAGCAGGGCAGCGCATGGCATACCCACAAAATTCGCCGTGCTACAGCAGTGGCGCGAGGTCGGGCTCGAGCCATCCGGTGCGTGCTTCCAGGGAGCTCAACCGCTCGCGCGAGTAGTAGCTGAGCGGGAGTTCTCGATCGGTGCATTCGTCGATCACGCGATTGACGATCTGGGCGAGTGGGCAGGTGATGCCGGCGCGCGCGACGGCGCGGGCGACTAACCAGATGTAGAAACGCGTGAGCGTCTCGTGGTAGCCGCGGGTCGGGGTTTGCGGGACGCCGTGCGCCGTGTTCAGGCGTTGGATGCCATCGCGCACGCGTTCCAGGGCGAGGTCGGGGCCGTGCCACATGACGTACCACGCGGCGACCGTCAGGTGGGCGTGGTGCGTCCAGGCGTCGTGCGGGAGATCGCAGGACTCGAATGCGGTCACGATCTTGTGCACCGCGTCGGTGTTGGGGTACTCGGTCATGTCTCGTCAGGAAGCGGAACGACCACGGACTCTTTGAGCGTGCGGAGGACGACGGTGGTGCGCGTGCGGACCACGCCGGGGACGGCTTTGAGCTCGTCGGTCAGGATGCGGTCGAGATCATCGGTGCCGGCGCAGCGGACCTTGAGGAGGTAGTCATCGTCGCCGGCGACGTGGTGGCACTCCTGGATCTCGGTGAGGCGCCCGACGCGTCGCAGAAATGCGGTCCGACTCGCCGGGCGGTCGAGGGTGACGGCGATGTACGCCATCAGCACCGCCCCAACGGCGTGGGGGTCGACGAGGGCGGCATAGCCGCGGATCACGCCATCGGTTTCGAGCTTGTGCACTCGCTCGGCGGCCGCGGGTCCCGTCATGCCAAGGGTGGTTCCCAGCGCGGCCCAGCTTTCCCGGCCGCTGTGCTGAAGGGCCGCGATGGCCTTCAGATCAATGGCATCCATGCCAATATGCTAATGAATCCTTGGCATATTGGCAAGTGTGCACATGATGCCGTCGCGCCCGCTACGTCTGGCTGGCGGCGTACAGCGCGGCCGCGATGCCGATGCCCACCACGAGCCACCACAGGACGAGCTCCGCGCGCTGCGAGAAGGAGCGATGGGGCCGGCGCCATTCGCCTTGTCGGGTCTCGTGATGGACGGCCCTGACGGGGGCGATCGAGTTGCTGACGGGGGACCCTGGGTCGGTGGCGATGCCCATTCGGTCAGTATTGCCGCGGTTCATGGTGACTGCTCCTGTGCTCAGTGCACTGCAAACGTCCGCCGAGCACGAGAAGCGCATAATACGCGCCACACTTTGTGTGTGAAATTGTGTATATTCATGGCAGTCGATGCACTGCTCGTCGCGCACCATCGCGACACGACGCATCGGCGCCGGCGTCGGTTCGTAAAGCACGCTTGTGACGCCGTGGCGGTCGATTGTCTGCGAGGCACCGCGCGTGCCACTACCCGCTGGTGCGTCTGCACGAGAGCTGGCTTCCCGGCTCCTGACTCGAGAAACCTCCGAGCCCAAAGGCCCTGACACGACCGTCGCCGCCGACCGCGTCTGCCGGCGCGTCTCCGACGAACTTGCCCGCTGGATCGGGAGCGACGGGTGTCGCGCCCTCTTTGCCCGAGCGCTGGCCACGGCGCAAGCGGCCGGCGACCATCCCGCGCTCGAGATGGTGCGGATCAGCGCCCGCTCCGTGTATTGCCTCGACGGGCTGACGGAAAGCGCGGCGCGTCACGGCGCCGCGGCGGCTACCGAAGGTGCTGAGGCCGTGCTCGCGGCCCTCATCGAGCTCCTGGGCCACCTCATTGGAGATGATATGGCGTACAACCTGTTGGAACAGAGCGCGCACGCCCGCCCGCCGACCCCCGCGCGGGCCCGCCGCGATCGAGGTGCGCCATGATTCACCTCGTGGCGCAGGGCGAGGCGTTCGCGGATCGGCCGCTGATCGGATCCTTGCCGACCGGAGTGCCGGGGTTCGACGCGGTGCTGCGCGGCGGTCTCCCGGAGTTCTCGTTCAACCTGCTGGCCGGTGGCCCGGGTGTGGGGAAGACCACCCTGGCGCAGCAGATGGTCTTCAACAACGCCACGGTCGAGCGCCCGGCGCTCTACTTCACGGTACTCGGCGAGCCGACGCTCAAGATGATCCGGTACCAGCGGCAGTTCCGGTTCTTCCGGCCGGAGCTCGTCGGGACTGCCGTGCGCTTCATTAACCTGACCGAGGAAGTGCTGCGGCGGGATCTGACGGTGGTCCTGCAGCGGATCGTCGATGAAGTGGAGCGCGCCACACCAGCCCTCGTGGTCGTCGACTCGTTTCGCACCATCGGCTTCCCGTGGCCGGGGCGCGATGTGGCCGATGCGATGGGGCTCGAGCAGTTCGTGCAACGGCTCGCGCTCCATCTGACGACGTGGGAAGTGACCTCGTTCCTGATCGGGGAGTACGCGGAGCCCGAGTTGCAGAACCCGATCTTCACCGTGGCCGACGGCATCGTCTGGATGTCGCAGGCGTCGGACCGCAACTCGGTCGTCCGGAAGTTGCAGGTGGTGAAGGCGCGTGGGCGGGCGATGATGCCGGGACTCCACACCTTCCGTATGACGGAGCAGGGCATCCAGGTCTTTCCGCGGATTCCGGAACAGCAGGAGGCACGCCGGCCGCGTCGCGACGCGCGGCTCGCCACCGGTGTGCCGGGGCTCGATGCGATGATGGGCGGCGGATATCCCGCGGGCGACGCGGTGCTCCTCACCGGTCCGGCGGGCAGCGGCAAGACGACGTTTGCCACGCAGTTCCTCGCCGAGGGGCTCAGGCGAGGTGAGGCCGGCGTCGCCATCGTGTTCGAGGAGTACCCGGAAGCGTATCTGGCGCGGGCGAAGACGTTGGACATCGATCTGGCGGCGATGATCGAGCGCCAGAAGCTGTCGGTGCTGTATCTGCGGCCGCTGGACCTCTCGGTCGATGAGACGCTGGCGGCCATTCTCGAGGAGGTCGAGCGCCTCGGGGCGACGCGGGTGGTGATCGATTCGTTGTCCGGGTTCGAGGTGGCGCTCGCGCCGACCTTTCGCGAGGATTTCCGGGAGTCGTTGTATCGACTGGTCGGCGCGCTCACGGCGACGGGCGTCACGGTCGTCATGACCGCCGAGACGCCAGGCACGATTGCGTCGAGCGTGACGCTCGAGCGCGTGTCGTTCATCACGGACGACATCATCGTGCAGCGATATGTGGAGATCGCCGGCGAGCTGCGGCCCGTGCTGGCGGTGGCCAAGATGCGCGGCAGTGCGCACAGCCGTGACTACCGTGCGTATGAGATCACCGCGCGCGGCGCCGTCGTCGGGAAGCGCCTCACCGAGTACCATGGCATCACGACCGGCGTCCCGGATCGACCGCGCAACGGGCGCAGCGCGGGGTACGCCGGGCTGACCGAACGGGAAAGCGGCGTTCTCGATGTGTTGATTCGCCTGCGCGAGGCGTCACCGGGGGTGCTGGCGACGCAGGCCGGCGTGGCGGACCTGGATGTCGTCAGCGTGCTGCAGCGTCTCGTCACGCTCGACTATGCGAGTGAGGGCGGTGCGCCAAACGAGCGGATGTATCGCGCCGTCGCGCAAGGGGAGCACGAGTCGGATGACGGGGGGGCCGTGCACCGGCGGAACTCATGACGCGGCCCGAACACGATCCTGTGCCGGCGGCGCGCGCCAGCATGCTGTTGGCGCGGGACGTCGATCAGACGCCGGCGGACGTCGATCCGTCGGTCGGATTTGCGCGTCGGTATCTGGAGCACGCCCCGGCGGCATCGGCGGTGGTCAGTGGCGCCGCGCACGCCCTGGTGTTCGCCAATGCCGCCTTCCGCCATCTGAGCGAGGATGCCGCCGCGCATGCCGAGGTCGGCGTCCCGATCGGCGACACGCTGCCGTCTGGCGCGCGTGAAGGGGTGGTGGCGCTGCTCGATCGGGTCCGGCGCGATGGCATCGCCGTGCGTGACGCGCGGGCGGGACCCATGTCGGGCCGTGGCGGTCCGCCGATCCGCGCGGCGTGGCGCTCGGACGTGTGGCCGATCGTCGCGGAGGAGGGCCGGCTGGACTATCTCGCGGTCACGCTCCGCGCGACGCGGCGCGGGGAGGACACGCGGGCGCATCAACGGGCGATCACCGAGCGTCTCCTGTTGACGGCGCTCCGGGAGCAGGAGCGGGCGCGTCGCGCCGATCAGTCGAGCGCGCGGGCCGCGTTCCTCGCCGAGGCGAGTCTCCGGCTCGGCGCCTCATTCGAGCAGGAGACGGCGTACGCCACCGTCGCGGCGGTCGCGCTCCCGACGGCCGGCGCCTGGTCGATTGTCGACGTCGCGCAGCCGAGCGGATCGTGGCGGCGGCTCACGATCGTGCACCCCGATCCGACGAAACAGGATGTCATCCACGAGCTCGCCGGACACTGGTCGCCGGCGCCCGGCGATCCGATTGGTGCGCCGCGCATCGAGGACGTTCCTCGGGCGACGATCGTGGTGGAGGAGCCCGACGCCATCCTGGCGGTTGCCGCGCACGGCTCGGCCAATTTCCGCCTGTTGGGGGCGCTCGAGCTCGGGCCGCTCCTCGTGGTGCCGCTTATTGCGCACGGGCGCCTCCGCGGGGCCATCACGTTTGTGGCCCCACGTGGGGCTGGCCCGTATACCGCGGACGATGTGCTGCTGGCGGAGGATCTCGCGGGTCGGTGCGCCGATGTGCTGGACGGCGCGCGCCTCTATAATGATGCGCGTCTGGCGCAGATCGAGGCGGCCACCGCCCGCGAGGTAGCGGACGCCGCGCGCAGGGATGCGGAGCGTGCGAATCAGGTGAAGACAACGTTTCTCACGTCGATGAGCCACGAGTTGCGCACGCCGCTCAACGCGATCCTGGGGTACACCGAGCTCGTATCGATCGGCCTGCGCGGGCCCGTGTCCGCTGGCCAGGAGGACGCGCTGGGTCGCATTCGACGCGCGGCCACGCACCTGCTTGGCTTGATCAACGATGTGTTGAATTTCGCCAAGCTCAAGGCGTTGCAGGTCCAATACCTGCTCGCTGACGTCCCGGTGAGTGAGCTGCTCGACAGTGCGGAGTCGATGATCGAGCCGCAGGCCTTGGTGAAGGGCGTCGGGTTTACGTGCACCCCGTGCCCCCGGACGCTCGCCGTGCATGGAGACCGGGAGAAGGTGCTGCAGATTCTGCTCAATCTGTTGTCGAATGCGGTCAAGTTCACCGACGCCGGCGGCCAGGTGACGCTCGCCGCTGCGCCGTTCGATCGGCGGTGGCGCACCGCGGCCGGGACGAAGGTCCTGCGAGCGGTGTCGGGGCGACGGGTGCAGTTCACGGTGAGCGACACCGGTCGTGGGATCGCGGCCGAACAGCTCCGGATGATCTTCGAGCCATTCGTGCAGGTGGGTCAGCGCCTGCTCGGGACGGAGGATGGCACCGGACTTGGACTGGCGATCAGCCGCAATCTCGCGCGCGGGATGGGGGGCGATCTCGTCGTCGAGAGCACGCTCGGCGTGGGATCGATGTTCACGCTGACCATGCCATGTGCCGCGTCGTAGCGTCCTCGCGACCCTCTCGTCGCGATCCTGTCGTCGCTATCGCTGGGCCGTCGCGAGTGACGCGACGTTGGGCATGTAGACGATGAGTCCCGAGTCGGCCCGCGTGCGCGAGTAGCCGGCGACGAGTTGCCGGGTATAGTGCGGCAGGTCGAGGTCGAATGGCGTGGCACCGTCGCCGCCGTACATGCGGACGTCCGTGTCGCGCATCAGCAGGCGGCCGAACCGAAGGTCGCCGCCCTTCACGTAAATAAAATTGCCCGACGTGTCGGCTCGCACGGCGTGCTGGAACGCCGCGTCATCGTCGGTGGTCGCGAAGTCCTCGACGAGGCGGTCGCCGTCGATATGTACGGCCGCGAGGTGGCCGGCGATGGATGGGGGCGGGAGAAAGGGGAGGGGGTCGAGAAAGATGTCATCCCCTTTGATGGTGGCGCCGCGAGCGCCCGTCAGATGGACGACATCGTCGAGATGCAGGCCCAGGGTATGGAGGAGCTGTTCGCCGTTGATGCCGAGGACGTGGGCGCGGAGAACGTGGAGGCGGATGCGGCTGTCGGGTGTTACGTCGACCGTGCCGGTGAGCTCGACGCGATGGCTGGTCCCGCCGGTGTGCAGCGCCCCGATCGCGATGAGGTGATCGCCCGCCAGGTGGACGGTCACGTCGGTCAGTGGCGATCCCGCATAGGCGAGGATGACCGTGTTGAGGAGGGCGGCGACGTCATCGCCGGTCAGGGCGACGGTGCCGGCGGAGACGTTGATCCGAAAGGATGTCGGATCGTCGAGGGCGGCTGGGCGGTCGGGGGTGGTGCGGACGATCTCGCCGTGGATGGCGCGGATGCGCAGCGTGATGGCATCGTTGAGGCGCAGGTCGACGTTACGGACCTCGATCCATTGCCGCGGTGGTGGCGGGGTCGGGGTCGGGGTCGGGGTCGGCG
>DATMNB010000158.1:0-18768 GCA_035569435.1 Gemmatimonadaceae bacterium | reverse complement strand
ACCGGTCATCGAGTTTCCCCGAGCTCCCACGCGGGATCTGGGAAGACCTGAAGCAGGTCTTCAAAACCAAAACCGGCCAAGCCTTCATCTTCCCCGCCACCGGCACCGGCATGTGGGAAGCCGCGCTCGTCAACACCCGCTCGCCAGGCGACAAAGTGCTGGCCTTCCGCTATGGCCAGTTCAGCCACCTCTTCATCGACTGCGCCCAGCGCTTGGGGCTGGACGTCGAGGTGCACCAGATCCCCTGGGGCGAAGGCGCCTCACCCGAGGCCATCACCGAGCGCCTCAAAAAGGACACGAAGCACGAGATCAAAGGCGTCCTCGTCGTCCATAACGAGACCGCCACCGGTGTGACGAGCGATATCGGCGCCGTCCGCAAAGCCATCGACGCCGCCAATCACCCGGCCCTGCTCTACGTCGACGGCGTCTCCTCGATCGGCAGCCTCCCGTTCGATATGGATGGCTGGGCCGTCGATGCCGCCATCACGGGCTCGCAAAAAGGCTTCATGCTTCCCGCCGGCTTAGGGCTCGTCTGCATGAGCCAGAAGGCCCTCGCCGCCCGCGAGACCGCCACGTGCGCCCGCGTGTTCTTTGATTTCGGCGACCAGATCAAGGCCAACGCCACCGGCTACTTCCCCTACACGCCGTCGATCCCGCTCCTCTACGGGTTGCGCGAAGCGCTCGACATGCTGTTCGAGGAAGGCTTGGACAACGTCTACGCCCGTCATCACCGACTGGCCGAGGGGACGCGCAAAGCCGTCGCCGCCTGGGGGCTCTCGCTCTGCGCTAAGGCTCCCAAGTGGAACTCCGACACGGTCAGCGCCATCATGACCCCGGCCGGCGTCAACGCGGCCGACGTGATCGATGTCGCCTACCGCCGCTACAACCTTGCGCTGGGCGCCGGGCTGAGTGAAGTCGCCGGCAAGCTGTTCCGCATCGGCCACCTGGGCGACTTGAACGAGCTGAGCCTCCTGGGCGCGATCGCCGGCGCCGAGATGGCCATGCGCGACGTTGGCATCACCCAGATCACCCCGGGCTCGGGCGTTGCCGCCGCCGCCGAGTACTACCGCAGCACGGCCGTCCCGCTTCCGCCCAAGTCCAACGGCCAGGTCTCCCCGGACGCCCAGGTTCGTGAAAAACCCGCCTCTCGCATCAAGGTGGGCGCATGAGCTTCACCCGCCACGAGCCGGCCCACCAGCGCCTACAGCGAAGCGAGCTGGCGGTGCCGGCCTCGCGGCCGGAGATGTTCGCCAAGGCCCTGAAAAGCGACGCCGACTACGTCTTCCTCGACCTGGAAGACGCCGTCGCCCCGTCCGAGAAAGTCGCCGCCCGCACCCACGCCATCCAAGGGCTGCGCGAGCACGACTGGCACGCCCGCGGAAAGACCGTCTCGCTGCGCATCAACGGCCTCGACACCCACTACATGTACCGCGACGTCATCGACGTCGTCGAGCAGGCCGGCGACCGCCTGGACACGATCCTGATTCCCAAGGTCGGCGTCCCGGCGGACGTGTACATGGTCGACGCCCTCCTCACGCAGATCGAGGAGGCGAAAGGCTTCGAGACCGCGATCGGCCTCGAGGTCCTGATCGAGACGGCCTTGGGCATGGCCAACGTCGAGGCCATCGCCCAGTCCAGTGATCGATTGGAGGCCATGCATTTTGGCGTCGCCGACTACGCCGCGAGCGTCCGCGCCCGCACGGTCAGCATCGGCGGCTTGAACCCCGACTACCCCGGCGACCAGTGGCACGCCGCCATCTCGCGCATGGTCGTCGCCTGTCGCGCCTACGGCCTCCGCGCCATCGACGGCCCGTTTGGCGACTTCAAGGACCCCGAAGGCTACCGCGCCGCCGGCCGCCGCGGCGCCGCGCTCGGGATCGAAGGCAAGTGGGCCATCCACCCCGACCAGATCGCCCTCGCCAACGAGCTGTTCACGCCCACGTCGGCGGAAGTCGACCGCGCCCGCCGGATCCTGACCGCCGTCGACGACGCCGCCGCCCAGGGCCACGGCGCCGCCCAACTGGACGGCAAGATGATCGATGCCGCCTCCGCCAGGCTCGCCCAGAACATCGTCAACACCGTCGACGCCATCCACGCCCGCCGCAACCCGTCGCTCACCCTCGTGACGGCCGGAACCTGATTATATGGATATCCACGAATATCAAGCCAAAGAGCTCCTGGCCAACTTCGGCGTCCCCGTCCCGCGCGGGAACGTCGTCTACACGCCCGACCAAGCCGTCTACTGCGCCCGCGAGATCGGCGGCAACCGCTGGGTGATCAAGGCCCAGATCCACTCCGGCGGCCGCGGCCAGGCCGGTGGCGTCCGCATCTGCGCCACCGAGCACGAGGTCCACACCGCTGCCGCCGACCTCCTGGGCCGCACCCTCGTCACCAAGCAAACAGGCCCCCAGGGCAAGCTCGTCCAGCGCCTCTATATCGAGGCCGCCGTCCCGATCGCCAAGGAGCTCTACATCGGCTTGGTCCTCGACCGCCGCAGTGAGCGCGTCTGCGTCGTCGCCACCGCCGAGGGCGGGATGGAGATCGAGGACATCGCCGCCGCGCGCCCGGACAGTCTCATGCGCGTCGTGATCGAACCTGCCGTCGGCATGCAAGCGTTCCAGGCTCGCGATCTCTGCTTCGGCTTGGGCCTCGAGGCCCCGCAGGTCCCCGACGCCACCCGCGCCATCCTCGGCGCCTACCGCGCCTTCCGCGACCTCGATGCCACCATGGTCGAGATCAACCCGCTCGCCGTCACCGCCGACGGCCGCGTCCTCGCCTTGGACGCCAAGATGCAGTTCGACGACAACGCGCTGTTCCGACGTCCCAACGTGCGCGAGCTCCGCGACTACACGGAAGAGGACCCGCGCGAAGCCGAAGCCTCCAAGTACGGCCTCAATTACGTCGGCCTCGACGGCCAGATCGGGTGCATCGTCAACGGCGCCGGCCTCGCCATGGCCACGATGGACATGATCAAGCTCGCCGGCGCCGAACCCGCCAACTTCCTCGACGTCGGCGGCGGCGCCTCCCCCGAACGCGTCGCCGCGGCCTTCCGCCTGGTCCTCGCTGACCCCCGCGTGAAAGTCGTCCTCGTCAACATCTTCGCCGGCATCAACCGCTGCGACTGGATCGCCCAGGGCGTCGTCCAGGCCACACGCGACCAACAGATCACCGTCCCCATCGTCGCCCGCCTGGCCGGCACCAACTACGAAGAGGGCCGCCGCATTCTCAAGGACAGCGGCCTCGCCATCATCACGGCCGACACCTTGGCGGACGCCGCGCAGAAGGCGGTCGACGCCCTCCACCACGTCACCAACAACGGCACCGCGCCCCTTCGGCCGGCCACGGTGAGCGCATGAGCATCCTCATCGATCAGAGCACCCCCATTATTTTCCAAGGCTTCACCGGCGACAAAGCCACCTTCCACGCCAAAGAAGCCGTCGCCTACGGCACCAGGATCGTGGGCGGCGTCACCCCCGGCAAAGGCGGCACAACCCACATCGGCTTGCCCGTCTTCAACACCGTGAAGGATGCGGTCAAAGCAACGGGCGCCCTGGCCAGCGGCATCTTCGTCCCCGGCCCCTTCACCGCCGACGCCATCATGGAGGCGGCCGACGCCGGCATCCGCCTCATCGTCGCCATCACCGACGGCATTCCGGCGCAGGACATGATGCGCGTCAAGCGCTATCTCATGCGCTACCCCCGCGAACGCCGCTCCACGCTCATCGGCCCCAACTGCGCCGGCGTCATTAGCCCGGGCAAAGCGTTCATCGGCATCATGCCGCCTCACATCTACAAAGCCGGCCGCGTCGGCATCGTCTCCCGCTCCGGCACCCTCGGCTACGAAGCCGCATCGCAGATGGCCGCCGTCGGCATCGGCGTCAGCACGAGCGTCGGCATCGGCGGCGACCCGATCAACGGCTCGTCGTTCCTCGACATGCTCACGCTGTTCGAGCAGGACCCCGACACCGACGCCGTGCTCATGATCGGCGAGATCGGCGGCCCGCAGGAAGCCGAAGCCTCGCAGTGGGTCAAACAGCATATGTCGAAACCCGTCGTCGGCTACGTGGCCGGCCTCTCCGCGCCGGCGGGCCGTCGGATGGGGCATGCAGGAGCGATCATCTCGGCGTTCGGCGATAGCGCCGCCGAGAAGGCGGAAATCATGCGCGCCTCCGGCCTGCGGGTGGCGCCGAGTCCTTCGGAGCTTGGCTCAACGATGGCCTCAGTCCTGGCGGCGGTGGTGGCGTGAGCCGTCCGAAAGTCGTCATCACCGCCAAGCTCCCCGACGCGGTCGAGCACAAGGCCGCGTCGCTGTTCGATGTGACGTTGAACCCGACCGACACCCTGCTCACGGCGGCTCAGCTCCTGGACGCCGCCCGCACGGCCGACGCCCTGCTCCCCAACGTCACCGACAAGATCACCGCCGACATCCTCGGCGCGTCCGGCCGCCGCATCAAGATCGTCGCCAACTACGGCGTCGGATTCAACAACGTCGACATCGCCGCCGCCAAGGCGAACGGCGTCGTCGTCACCAACACCCCCGACGTCCTCACCGACGAAACTGCCGACACGGCCATCGCCCTGCTACTCATGGCCGCCCGCCGCCTCCCGTCGGGCGAACGCATGCTGCGCGCGGGCCAGTGGCATGGGTGGCGCCCAATGCAGCACCTCGGCACCAAAGTCACCGGTAAGACGCTCGGCATTATCGGCCTGGGCCGCATCGGCCGCGCCGTCGCCAAGCGCGCCCACGACGGGTTCGGCATGCGCGTCCTGTACTTCGACCCGCCCGTCCCCATGGGCGAGGCCAAAGCCTACGGCGCCGAAGCCCGCGCGACGGTGGAGGATGTTCTCCGCGAGAGCGACTTCATCTCGCTCCATGCCCCAGCCATGCCCGAGACCCGTCACATGATCAACGCCAAGACCCTGGCGCTCATGCCGCGCCACGCGATCCTGGTCAACTCGGCCCGCGGCGACCTGGTCGACGAAGCCGCCCTGGTGGATGCCCTCAAGGCCGGCACCATCGCCGGTGCCGGGCTCGACGTCTTCGAGCAGGAGCCCAAGGTCCACCCCGGACTGCTCGCCCTCGACAACGTCGTCCTTCTGCCCCACCTTGGGAGCGCCAGTACCGAAACCCGAGTTGCCATGGGCGAGCGCGCCCTGGCCAACCTCGAGGCGTTCTTCGCCGGCGACCCCCCGCGCGACCGAGTGGCGTAGAGTGCACCTCTGATGTTTACTGACCGCGAGCTGGATCTCATGGGCGTGCTCTGGGAGCACGGCCCGTCCACCGCCGCCCAAGTCAAGGAGCGGCTCGCCGACCGTCTGGCCTACACGACGGTCCTGACCGTCCTGCGCGTCCTGGAAGCCAAAGGCAGCGTGACCCACACGGTCGAGGGCAAAGCCCACCGCTTCCGTCCCACCGTGACGCGCGAGTCCGCCGCCAAAGCCACGATCCAGTATCTCACGCACAAGCTTTTCCGCGACTCCCCGGCGCTCTTCCTCGCGCACCTCATCGATGGCGGCGCGAACGATCCGCAGACCATGCAGCGGATGCGTAAGGTCCTGAAAAAACGACTCAAAGCCGCTACGACCTGAAAACGCATGACCTGACGTTACCTCCAGAACGGCCGGGCGATCTCTATCCTGATGAGATCGCCCGTTTTTTTTGTTGCCCTTCGGAGGAGTACGTCCATGATCCGCCGTTCGATTGCCCTCTCAGTCGCACTATCCACGGTAGTTGGCGCACAGACCCCTGTGTCGAACAGCGGGTACACCGTGCGCCCTGTCGTTGGCACCAGCGAGGCGGTGTATCGCGCCGCGATGGGCGAGATGCGCGCCGACCTCCGCAACCTGATCATGGCCCAGGAGATGTACTGGGCGGCCAACCACCACTACGCGACTGACGCCGGTGCGCTCACGGCCTACGCCTCCAAGCCCGGCGTACAGATCGAGATCGCCCACGCGTCGGCTGACGGCTGGACCGCCAAGGCGACGCTGCCCGGCGCCACCGGCCACTCGTGCGTGATCTGGGCCGGCCCCGTCCCGACCGTCGAACGCCCGGCGACCGACGACGAGCACAAGACCTTCCCCGAAGCCGAAGTCAGCTGCGACGGCGACGGCTACACCCAACAGAGCGAATGGGCCTCGGCGGCGCAGAGCTACATGACCTACGCGCTCCGCTCCCTCGAGCACGCCCAGGAGAAGTACCGCGCCCTGAACGGCACCTACGCCCACGACGGCGGCGCCCTCGACCCCTTCATCTGGGACCGCGGCGTGACCGTCACCATTCTCACGGCGAGCCCCAGCGCCTGGTCCGCACGTGCAACGTTTGGGACCGCCACTGGCCGCACCTGCGTCCTCTGGCGCGGCGACCTGGCGCAGGCCGATATCCCCCACACGTCGCTCAAAGACAAGCCGGGCGTGCGCGACGAAGTTGTCTGCGATGGGTTGTGATGTGCACGGTGGCTGGCGTTATGCCCGGCCAACGTTGGACCTGATTGCGGATGCCATACAGTAACGCGTTGTATCGCCGGGCCTTACGGGCGGACGCCCCGAAGGCCCGGCGATTGCTTTACGGGGTATCCATGCGCCCCAATCGTTCAGGCTTCACGCTCATCGAGTTACTGGTGGTCGTATTGATTGTCGGCGTCCTGGCGGCGATCGCCATTCCCAAGTTTGCCTCGACCAAGGAACGGGCGTACGTCGCGTCGATGCGGATGGACCTCCACAACCTGGCGATCATCGAAGAAGCGTACTTCTTCACCAACAACACCTACACGACCGTCCTGCCCGCCGGCTCCTTCCAGTCCTCCAAGAGCAACACCGTCACCTTGGTCGGCGCCGACGCCAAGGGATGGTCAGCCCTCGTCACCAGCTCGCAGACGGCCACCTCCACACCGAGCCAGTGCGGGATTTGGGTCGGCGACGGCGTGCAGCCCCCGACCGTGCCAGCCGACACCCTGGAAGGCGTCCCAGGCTGTAGTTAAATGGCCGCGAATGCGGCCACTTAGCTACAGGATTCTATATTCTGTCGCGAGCTGCGCTCGCTCCTCGTTCGTCTCGCACTTGAGCTAGTTGCTGGCGACGCCGACGTCTAGCTTCCGTGCGATGGATCACGGCGCCACCGCGTCGGTCTGGACAGACGGCGTCGTCCTCCAGGCCTATGCCCCCCTCACCGACGACACCTACGCCGACGTCTGCATCGTCGGCGCCGGCATGGCGGGCCTCACCACGGCCTATCTCCTCGCCCGCGACAACCGCACGGTCGTCGTCATCGACCAGGGCGACATCGGCGCTGGCGAGACCGGCCGCACGACCGGCCACCTCACGACACTCCTCGACAACCGCTACTTCGAGATCGAACGCGTCCACGGCGAATACGGCGCCCGCCTCGCGGCCGCGAGCCACCAGGCCGCGATCGACAAGATCGAATCGATCGTCTCCTCCGAGGACATCGCCTGCGAGCTGGCCCGCGTCGACGGTTACCTGATCCTCGACGACGCCGACGGCCCGGTCGTCCTCGACCGCGAGCTCGCGGCCACCCGCCGTGCGGGGATCGAGGGCGTGAGCGTGCGCCACCGCGCCAGCGACGCGCCGTTCGACACCGGCCCCTGCCTCCACATCCCGCGCCAGGGCCAGCTCAACCCCATCCCCTATCTCACGGCCCTCGCCCGCGCGGTCGTGCGCGACGGCGGCCGCATCTACGGCCACACCCGCGCCGTCGAGATGATCGGCGGCATCCCCGCCCGCGTGCGCACTGCCGCGGGCCACACGATCACCGCCGGCGCCGTCGTCGTCGCCACCAACACGCCGGTCAACGACGTGGTGACGATCCACACCAAGCAGGCCGCCTACCGCACCTACGTGATCGGCCTGACCATCCCGACCGGCGCCATGCCGCCGGCCCTCTATTGGGACACGGCGCACCCCTACCACTACATGCGCGCCCGTTCCGCCCCCGACGGCTTTGGCCCCGACCTGGTGCTCGTCGGCGGCGAAGATCACCGGACCGGCCAAGCCGATGACCCCGAGCGCCGCTTCGCGCGTCTCGAGCAATGGGCGCGCGACCGCATCCCCGACGCGGGCGTCGTCGCCTACCGCTGGTCCGGCCAGGTCGTCGAGCCGGTCGACGCCCTGGGCTTCATCGGCCGCAACCCCGGCCTCATCCCCAACATCTACGTCGCCACCGGCGACTCGGGTAACGGCCTCACGCACGGCACGATCGCCGGCATGCTCCTCACCGATCTCATCGCCGAGCGCGAGAACCCGTGGGCCAAGCTCTACGACCCCTCACGCCGCTCGGTTCGCACCGCACCCGAGTTCGTCCGCGAGAATCTGAACGTCGCCGGCCGCTACGCCCGCTGGGTCACCCCCGGCGAAGTCCGCGCCGTCACCGCCATCCCCCACGGCCAGGGCGCGGTGATCCGTCGCGGCATCCACAAGATCGCCTGCTACCGCGACGACGCCGGCGACCTCCACGAATACTCCGCCGTCTGCCCTCACTTGTACTGCATCGTGGAGTGGAACTCCACCGAGCGCACGTGGGACTGCCCCTGCCACGGCTCGCGCTTCGACCCCTACGGCACCGTGATAAACGGCCCCGCGGTCGACAACCTCCCCCCAGTCGACGACGGCGCAAAGGAATGATGCGGACCGTGTAATTCTGCCCTTATGTTGCCCACGCTGAGTGATTATGCTCGGCGCATGACAGCCGAAGAGTTCATGGCGCTCCCCGAGGACAGCTACCGCGGCTACGAGCTCGTGCGCGGCAAGCTCACGAGGGTTTCAGAGCCCGACCCCAAGCCCTACCACGGCCATCGCATCATCCACATCGGATACCTCATCTCCAAATATCTGGAGAACCACCCCATCGCCTACATCTCCGGCGAATCGAGCGTCCTCCTCGCCCGCGACCCGGACACCGTCCGCTCCCCGGATGTCTTCGTCACGCGCAACGACAACCTCCCGCCGCACTACGACGGCGAGATCGACATCACCCCGGACCTCGTGATCGAAGTCCGCTCACCAAGCGAGCGCCCTGGCATCCTGCGCGCGAAGATGGCCGACTACTTCGCGGCTGGTACATCGCTCTTGTGGGTCGTCGACCGCCGCACACGCACGGTCACCATCCACCGCCCGGCCTCGCCGGCCGTAGTGCTGGCCACCGGCACCGATCGCCTGACCGGCGACCCCGTGTTGCCCGGTTTCTCCTGCACGCTCGACGAGCTATTCCGCTAAGCGGGATCCCCAAGCACGACGACCACCGCGTGCATCTTCCCGTCGTCAACCAGCGGGATCACGCCTCCCGCCACCCTCGCTCCGTCGACGGTGACGGATGCCACCCCCCGACACACATGCTCGGGATTCTGCACGGCAACCTGATACGTCGCACTCCCATACCGGTAATCCACTTCAAACCCCGCCCACGCCATCGGAATACACGGCTCGACCACGAGCGATGCACCTCGCTTGTGCACCCCGAGGATCCCCTCGAGCCCCACCCGATACGCCCAACTCGCCGAGCCGGTGTACCACGTCCACCCACCTCGCCCGAGATGGCCCTCCGCCGTATACACGTCAGCCGCAATCACAAACGGCTCCACCTTGTAGACGTCGGCATCCGCTGCCGACTCCGCATGCGTGAACGGATTCAACATCTGATACATGATGAACGCGACATCACCCTCGCCGAGCAACGCCCGCGCCAACACCGCCCACGTCGCCGCATGCGTGTACTGCGCCCCATTCTCCCGCACGCCAGGCAAATAGCCTTTGATATACCCGGGATCATGCGTCGTCTTATCGAACGCCGGCGTCAGCAGTTCGATGAGCCGCCCATCCCCCCGCACGAGATGCGTATACAACGACTCATTCGCCATCCGCGCCCGCTCGGCGTTCCCCGCCCCTGAGATGACCGACCAACTCTGCGCGATCGAATCGATCTGACACTCTTCGCTACTCGCGCTCCCCAGCGGCGTCCCATCATCGAAATACGCCCGCCGATACCACGCCCCATCCCACGACGTCCGCTCCACCGCCGCCGCATACGCATCGGCCTTCGCCCTGAGCTCCCGCGCCGCGGCCAAGTCATGCCGCGCCTCGCACTGCGCCGCAAACCGCCGCGCCGCCCCGATGATGAACCAGGCGAGCCACACACTCTCCCCTTTCCCCCCAATCCCCACGCGATTCATCCCGTCATTCCAATCCCCGGTCCCCATGAGCGGCAACCCATGCCCACCAACCGTCGTCGCTCGTCTCAGCGCCCGGAGACAATGCTCGTAGAGCGATGCCGTCTCCCCCGACACCTGCGGCGTGTCATAGATCTCGACCTCCCCCGGGTCCAACTCCCGCATGGTGAGAAACGGCACCGTCTCATCGAGAATCCCGTGATCGCCCGTGGTCGTG
Source organism: Gemmatimonadaceae bacterium (assembly GCA_035569435.1). GTDB lineage: Bacteria > Gemmatimonadota > Gemmatimonadetes > Gemmatimonadales > Gemmatimonadaceae > DASRDS01. The sequence continues at coordinate 8,370 of DATMNB010000158.1, read as the reverse complement.
ATGTAGTGATCCACCACCCACGGCAACCACACGAGATCGTCCGTGATCCGCGTCCGCACCCCCTTCTCGTTATGCGGATGCCACCAATGCTGCACATCCCCTTCTTTGAACTGCCGCGCCGCCGACCGTAGAATGTGCGCCCGCGCCAACCCCGGCTCGGCATACACAAACGCCATACTGTCCTGCAGCTGATCCCGAAACCCAAACGCCCCACTCGACTGATACAGCGCCGTCCGCCCCCAGAACCGGCACGACAGCGCCTGATAGAGCAACCACCCATTGAGCGCCGCATCAAACGCCCCGTCCGGCGTCCGCACCCGCACCGCCGACAACCGCTTCCGCCACGCCGCGACCGACCCCTCCAACGCCCGCGTCGCCGCCGCCACATCGCGATACGTCGTCACCAACCGCCGCGCCTCGGCGTCCCCCGGCCCGGCCCCGAGCAGCACCACGATCTGCCGCGTCTCCCCCGGCGCGAGCATCACCGCGCCCTGGAGCACAGCGCACGGATCGATCGCCGCCCCCGTCACTTCACTGAGCGACGTCCGCTCGAGCGCCGCCGGCCGCGCCAGCTCCCCGTTCCGCCCGAGAAACTCTCTCCGATCCGCCGTGAACGATCCCACCGGCACCGACCACGCCGAGAACGCCACCTGTCCCGCGAAATCCGGGTCCGTCACGTTCTGCGCAAACAGCGCCTCGGTCTCCCGATCGAGCACCGTCCGCACCTCGTGCTGCGTATGCTCGCGCAACGTCCCCAACGTCCACTCGACGTAGCTCGTGACGGTCAACCGCCGCACCGCCGCCGTGTCATTGGTGATCGTCAGGAGCGCGATCTTGACCGGATCCTCTCCCGCCATCCCGAGCGCGAGCGTCGTCGAGATCCCCAGATGACTGTGTCGGAACTCCGTCCGCCCCGCCGTATGCCGGACGGTATACGGTGTCGCATGCCGGATCGGATCCGGCGTCGGCGTCCACAGCTCCCCCGTCTCGTCGTCGCGGAGATAGAGAATCTCCGTCGGCGCATCCCGCACCGGATCATTGCGCCACGGCGTCAGCCGATAGAACTGGCTGCTCCCCACCCACGTGCACCCCCCACCGTTCTCCGAGACCAGAAACCCCGCCACCTCGTTGGCGATGCAGTTGGTCCACGGCGCCGGCGTCGTCACCGACCCACCCAAACGGATCTCGTACGTCCCGTCTGGGAGCAACCCGCCGATCCCGTTGTCGAACTCGAGCGCCGGCCGGGTCGCCGCCGTGGCAGGCGTCGACCGCGCCGCCGCCGCCGCGAGCAGTCCCGGACTCACGATCCCCGTCCCGGTCTGCGCATGCCCCAACGGCACAAACGCCGGTGGATACTCGCTCAACGTCTCGGGCAGATCCAACACCTCGGACAACCGCAGCCCATCGCACAGCACGTGCACACGCGCCGCCGCTCGGAGCGTCGCCAGATCGTCCGGCGGCATGAGATCCCGCCGCCGCAAGAACACGCCCCCCGGCTTGTCGACAATCCCCGACTCGCTCGACGCCATGATCGCCGCCTGCAGCTCGTCGTTCAACTCCTGCAGATACGTGGGGGGATAGGTGTTGAGCAGCACGAGATCCGCCGTCAGCCCCTTGAGCCGCCAGTAGTGATGCGCCTGGAGCAGCTCCTTGACCGTCGAGACCCCCGCGGATGCATCGACGGTCGCCAGCAGAATCGGCCAGTCCCCCGAGATCCCATGCGCCCACAGCGCCTCACGCCCGCGCCGCACGCCCATGATCTCGCGCGGCGCGACACGCACCGCCGGGTTGGAGTAGAGCAGATACCCCGCCAGCTCCTGATACAACGCCCCATCGGCCGGCGTGATCCCCAGCTCGCGCAGCTCCACCTGCGCGTGCATCCATGACAGATCGAGCGCCCGCTGCGCGCTGTACGGATCCGCGTACCGGTCCGCCAGCTCCATCGCCTGATCGCGGTCCTTCGCGACGATCGTCGTGAACGCCACCCGCACCGACTGCCCCGCCGGCACCTTGACCCGCGTCCGCAGCGAAAAAATCGGATCGAGCGGCGCCCCCGTCGTTCCCGACAGCGCGCCCCCCTCGTCGGTCTCGAGCGCCGCCGGCCGCCTGGCCGACCCGTTCCGCCCAATGAACCGCGCCCGATCCGTCTCGCAGCTCACCGCGCCGATCGCTTCCCGCCCGATCGCCGCCACGTGCACGAGCCACAGCGCCTCCTCCTCCGACGACCGCGGCCGCCGCGTGGCCAAGATCGCCGAGTGCCCGGCCACATACTCGGTTTCGATAAATAAGTTTTGAAACGCGGGGTGCCCGCGATCCGCGTCCGGATCGTTGATGCAAATCTCGCCGTACGTCGTGAGCTCGATCTCTCGCGCCGTGTTCCCGTTGTTGGTCACCGTCACCCGCCGCACTTCGGCGCAGTCGTCCGGCACGACCGTGACCTCGAGCCGCGTGTCGACGTCGCCATCGCGCCGGAAAAACGTTGCCCGATCCGACGCAAACGTCACGCGATAGAGATCCGGCTCCACGCCCGTCGGTTGATACGCCGCTGACCACACCCGCCCTGTCCCCAGGTCCCGGACGTAGCACCACTGCCCGCTATCGTCGAGCGTGCCATCGTTCCGCCACCGCGTGACGGCCGTCTGCTCGAACCGCGAGTACCCGCTCCCCGCGTTCGTGATCATGACCGTGTACGGCGCATGCCCGAGCAGCGTCACCCGCGGCTGCGGCGTGGACGCCGTGTCGAGCTGCCGCGCCGCCGGCTTCTCCGTCGCGCCCCGCCGCCGCGGGTACTCGTCCGCCTCGCCGGTCTGCGCCTCCGACAGAATGAACCGCCGCGGGATCCGCTCAAACAGGATCAGCTCCGCCGACTTGACGATCGCGTCGCGGTGGAACCGCTTGGGCCACACCCCGAATCGGATCGCGTTGGTGAGCGCCACCAGGCTCATGCCGATGTGGTGCGCCATGTACGCGCCGACGATCGCCGACGTGGCCCCGACCGCCGGTCGCGTGTAATCGATCGCGTCGCGGAACCCGAATGGGCCGAGCGCCCCCTCGCGCTCGAGCAAGGACAGGTTGCGCATCGCCGCGTGCGGATCGACGAGCAGCGACAACGCCGTGGCGTACGGCGCGATGACCAGATCCTTGTCCAGCCCGCGCTTGAGCGCCAGGTCCGGCACCCCAAACGCCCGGTACTGATACGTCTGCATACGGTCGCGCGCGTTGTACGCCGACTCCGACACGCCCCACGGCACGCCGCGCTCGGTGCCGTAGGCGATCTGCCGCTGTAGCGCGCCCTGATACGTCTGATCGAGCAGCGTGAACGGGAACGACTCCATGACGAGCGCCGGCATGAGGTACTCGAACATGCTCCCGCTCCACGAGATCAGCGCCGTGCCCCCCGCGGCCTCGGTGAGCGCGCGGCCGAGCCGGAACCAGTGCTCCGCCGACACATCGTCCTTGGCGATCGCCACAAAGCTCGCCAGCCGCGCCTCCGACGCCAGCAAGTCGTAGCACGAGGCGTCGAGCATGCCGGCGTTCACGGCGTAGCCGATGGAGAAGAGCTTCCGCCGCTCGTCAAACAGGAACGCGAAGTCCATCTCCATCGCGTACGCGTGCGCGCGCGCCGCCAGCACATCGAGCCGCTTGATCTGATCGGCCGCGTACGCCGACGTCGCCGCCGCCTGGCGCAGCGTCGGGATGCGCGACTCCCCGAGCGGAATCCCGAGCGCCGTCAGGTCGGCCACCTGCCGCTCGAGCAACGTGCGTCCCCAGCGCAACCAGATGCGCCCCGTGGCCGCGGCATCCAGCCCTTCGACCGGGACGGCCGACGGCCGGTCGATGTTGGGCGGCAGCGGGATCGCATCCTCGTCGTCGATGACCACGGTGCCGTTGCCATCTGACCCGTCGCCGCCCGATCCGTTCCCCCCCGCCCCGACAATCGCCGCCGCGCTCACCACCGAGGAGACCGCCCCGCCATCGTCGGCGCGCAGCGCCAGAATCCGCTCCGCCGTCCGCAGCCGCTCGACGAGCGTCGCCAACGCCCCGACGTCTACCCCGCGCCCTGGTTCCTTGGCCCCCGTCGCTTGCGGCAACGACGCCAGCACCGCCCGCACGCGCTCCCCCGCCTCGAGCACCGCCTGCCATTGGCGCGGGTTCGACACATCCCCCGACGACGCCAACGCCCGCAGCTCCTCCGCGGCCAACGTCAACGCCGTCTGCAGCGCATCCCACACCCGCGTATCGACAACAGGATCGTCCGTGACCTCGTACAACGCCTGCTTGAGCGCCAACAGATGCCCGGCGAGGTTCCCGCTATCGACCGTCGAGATGTACGCCGGCTCCAGCACCCGGAGATCGTGCAGATCGTACCAGTTGTAGAAGTGTCCCCGGAACCGCGTCATCCGCTCCAACGACCGGAACACCAACTCCAATCGCTCGATCATCGCCCCGCCGGGCAGAAACCCGACATCGTACGCGCTCACGATCCCGAGCAGCTGCAGCCCGATGTTGGTGGGCGACGTCCGCATCGCCACCACCGGCGACGGATCCTCCTGATAGTTGTCCGGCGCCAGCCATTGCGTCTCCGCCGTGACAAACCGATCGAAGTAATGCCAGTGCAGCAGCGCGTACCGGAGCGCCGTCCAGCTTTCCGCGGGCGTCAGCTTCTTGTCGCGCCGCACCGCCGGCCGGCTGAGCGCAATGGCGAAGATCGGCGACAGTGTCCATAACGCGATGAGCGGCATCGTGATCGCCAGATACCACCATCGAACGCCCGACGAATAGCGGTACAGCCCCGCCCCCGGCATCCCGTCCGGCACCCGCACCATGTTGTGGTGCAACGCCCGCGTGACCACCAGCGCCAACACCACCGCCGTCACCGCCACCGCCGGCCACATGCGGCGCCACACCTCGACTGGCTTGCCGCTCGACCCCTCCAGACGCTCGACCTGCGACGCCGTCTGCCACTCGAGCAGGTTGCGACGCGTCACCAGGAGTCGCCACAGCGTGCGCACGATCGCGTCGGCCGACACCGCGGCCTGATGCGGCAGGAAGATCACCGCCAACATGTACTGCTCGAACGCCGTCACCATGTCGCGTCCGACCGCCTGGTAGTACGCGCGCCACGACGTGTCCCGCGGCGGCCGCCCGATGGCCAGCATGAGCGAGAAGCCCCACGGCACGGCCATCCCCGCCAGCACCAACGCCGTCCACAGGAACGGCCCGCCGGGCAGCACCGTCCACCCGGCCACGAGCAGCACCAGCTGCGCGATCTCGACGACGCTCCGCCGCAAGTTGTCGAAGATCTTCCACCGCGAGATCGCCGACAGCTGGTTGGGCTGCGGCCCGTTGGGCCCCGGCACCGTCGGCCCAAGCCATCGGAGCAACTGCCAGTCCCCGCGAATCCACCGATGCTTGCGCCGCGTGTACGTCAGGTACCGCGTCGGATAATCGTCATAGAACTCGACGTCCGTGGACAGCGCCGCCCGCGCGTAGGCGCCCTCGATCAGATCATGGCTGAGCAGCGTGTTGTCGGGAAACCGCCCGCTCGTCGCCTGCTCGAACACATCGACATCGTAAATCCCCTTCCCCGTGTAGCTCCCCTCGGCGAACAGGTCTTGATAGACATCGGACACCGCCGTCGTGTACGGATCGACCCCCGGATGCCCCGAGGCGATCGACGCAAAGAGCGAACGGTTCGCGCTCTCGAGCGAGATCCCCACCCGCGGCTGCAGGATGCCGTACCCCCGCACCACGCGCCCGCTGGCGACGTCGTACGCGCCATGGTTGAGCGGGTGGGCCAGGGCCCCAATGAGCAACGCGGCCGCTCCGCGCGGCAGCACCGTATCCGAATCCAGCGTGATGACATACCGCACGTCCGCCAGCGGCGCCGTGTCCCCGACGACCCAGGCAAACGCATCGCGCGCCCCGCCCCGGAGATACCGGTTCAGCTCCTCCAGCTTCCCGCGCTTGCGCTCCCAGGCCAGCCACGCCCCTTGTCGCGCATTCCACTGGCGCGCCCGATGGAAGAGAAAGAAGAGATCCTCTCCCTCTGTCGCGTACTGCACATTGAGCGACTTGATCCCGGCAATCGCCTTCTGGATGATCGCCTCATCCCCGGCCCGCACTTCCGTCGGCGAATCCGTGAAATCGCTGAGCAGCGCGAAGTGCAGCCGTGGGTCACGGTTCGCCAGGAACTGCACCTCGAGATGCTCCAACGCTTCGCCCACCGCGTCGACGCTCCCGAGCAGCGTCGGCACGACGACGAGTGAGCGACAGTCCGCCGGGATGCCATCTTCAAAGTCCAGCTTGGGGAGCACCCGCGGCGGCAGCAGGAGATTCAGCAGCTGGTGCTGGATGTTGATCGCGATGTCGTTGGCTGGAATCAACGCCAGCAGCAACACGAGCATCGCCCCGGCGATCGAGATCGGGCCGATCAACGCCAGCGCCACGAGGAGCATCCCCAGCGTGCCCGCCGCGATCCCGCCGAAGTACACCAGGTTCGCGTGCGACACCACCCACCGGTACAGCTGCTCCCGCGTGCTCGGCACATAGCCGATCGCGGCTTGCAGCGCTGGCAACCCATCGCCGACGAGATAGTACCCGATGTGCCGCGTCTGCGGGTCGGTGCCACGCTGCGCCAGATCGAGCACCCGCTGCGTCACGTCGCTCTCGACGAGCCCCGTCCCCTTGGCCAGATTCTCGATGATGTGCCGGTAGTGATCGCGCGACCGGAACGTCATGCGGTCGAAGACCCCCGACGGGTCTTGCCGCAGCAGGGTCTCCGTCGCGCTCATCGTCTCGACCCACACCGACCAGTCGAGCCGGGCGATCGTGCGCAGGCTGGTGATGCTGTTCGCCATCATCACCTGCGTCAGCGCCAGCCGCTGGTTGGAGCGCGTCACCGCGTCTTCGGCGTTGAGCCCGTCCTCCGCGATCCATTGCTCCAGCCACTGGAGCGGCACAAAGTTTGTCTGGTACGACCGGATCTGCTGCAGGAAGCGCGTGATGAACGCCGGCGTGAGCGGCGGGTGATGGTTCACGAACTCCGCCATCACCCCCGACAGATTCTGCGCGCCGCCCTCGCTCGCCTCGCGCAGCCGCTTGGCCCACTGGTCCGCCGAGTCCATCTCGTCGAGGCGCTGCGTCACGCGGACGGCCATGCGCCGCACGTTCTCGATGAGCCCGAGCCTGAGCATCGTCGGCGTCGCCCACAGCTCGCCCACCGTGAGCGGCACGGCGCGCTGGAACTCGCGCACAAAGAGCTGAATGTTGTCGAGCTGGAGGAACCCCTCCGTGTGCGCGATCAGCTCGATGGCGATCTCGTAGATGCGCGGGTACCCGGCCAGGGCGCCGGCGGCCAGCTTGGGCAGCTCCTGGTAATAGCCCTTGGGCATCCCCGCCCGCACTTCGCGGATGTGCTCCTGGACGACATAGAAGTTGTCCAACAGCCACTCGCCGGCCGGGCTCACATCCGCCCCTTGCTCCGCCGCGTCGTTCACCCGCTGTCGGATCTGCTCCAGCACCCGCCGCGTGTCGTCCAGCCGGTTGAGCAGCGGCCCCTCGCGGCTGGGCCAGAGCCGCCATCCGGTCGGCGGCGTCGGCGGCACGATGCGTTGCGCCCGCCCCAGGGCACGCGCATGCTCAGCGAGCCCTTCCGTGCCCAGCAGTTCACCACGGATGGGGCCGGCAAACGACTCCGGCGTGCCATCAGCCGAGATCGCTACGGACCGCCCGGTGAGTCGCGAGAGTAGCCCCGACCAGCGCGTCGGGGATGTCACGTTAGGCGGCATCACGCGGAAACATACCGCCGCTTAGGCGAATCCCGTACCGGCAGATCGCTTGCCGACTATGCAGAACTACTGGGTGCGTTGCAGAAATGCGACGAACGCGGCTGGATCGCGCGTCAGCCCGGCGAACGTGGCGATCGTGTGCCCGTCGGGCGCGATGACCGCATACAACGGCAGGGCCACCGTGTTGTAGTGCGACTCCTGATACGCCTGCTGCTGCTCGTAGAGCGACCCCTCGCCATCGGTGAACAACCGCGCCAACTCGTACTTGCTGAGCGCCCGCTCGACTTCCGGGCGCGAGAAGATGTTCGCCTCCATCCATCGGCAGTTCGTGCACGTGTACCCGGTGAAGTCGACAAACACCGGCTTCCCGTCGCGTCGCGCGGCCGCCAACGCCCCAGGCAGGTCGTTCAACTTCCACTCCAACCCACTCGTGGCCGGCGGCAGAAACGCCTCGAGATCCCCGAGCCGCGCCTTCCCCGCGAGCCCGAGTGCCAACCACACCCCGATCGCGGCCGGCACCAGCGCCACCGGCTTGAACCGCAGCACGACCATGGCGATCGCCGCCAGTCCGATCCAACTC
>DATMNB010000157.1:0-2322 GCA_035569435.1 Gemmatimonadaceae bacterium | reverse complement strand
AACTGCTGATGGCGGAAGACTACTGCGCTGGCGTGCCGTTGAGCGCGTACGTTCCGGGCGGCGGCGTTGTGTACGGTACTCCTTTGACCACCGATTCTTTGCTGGCGACGGCGGAGACACACTTTGATTCCGCGCTGGTCCACGCCGCTGGGAACGACACCGTGGAATACCTAGCTCGCGTCGGCCTCGGCCGCGCGCTCCTCAATCGGGGCCAATATTCGCTGGCGGCGACGGCGGTGGCGAACGTCCCGACAGGTTTCGTCTACAATACCGAGCTCCCGCCGACGTATGGGCGCACAGGTCAGCCCAACGTGTACGAGTATCAGCTGCCCGCCGGTCATTTCTACGGTTGTGGGTACGAGAATGTGTCGGATCGCGAAGGCGGCAACGGGTTAAACTTTCTCTCGGCGCAGGACCCGCGACTCGTACTGGATAGCACGATCACTCACACGTGCGATGGCGGTGTCTGGTACTATCCGATCAAGTTCGGTAACCCGTCGACGTTCGTGCCGCTTGCGACCGGAGTGGAGGCGCGGCTGATTCAGGCCGAGGCAGCGTTGCAGGCGAATCAGATCGCGACGTGGGCGGGCGATTTGAACGCACTGCGCCAGGATGACGCAGACACCAAGATCACGTTTCCGCCAGCCACTGCGACGATCGCTGCGGATTCGACTACTGGGGCGAGCGCCGCGATGCAGGTGGACGTGATGTTCCGGGAGCGCGCGTTCTGGCTCTTTGGTACCGGTACTCGGTTAGGCGACCTCCGGCGTCTGGTTCGGCAGTACGGGCGTGACCAGAGCACCGTGTATCCGATCGGCGTCTACCCCAATGGCGAGAAGTTAACGCCACCGATCCCGAACTACGGCACCGACGTGAATATCACGTTGCCGACCGCGGCGGGTGGGGCGGTCACCTCGAATCCGTATTATCGGGGGTGCATTACCTCGACGAAGACGGCGTAGCACGATCGGCGTCGGCGGGACGGAATCGAGTGAGAGCCAGCGTGCGCGCCCCTGTGTAATTGGCGCGCACGCTGGTCTTTATGGTGACGGATCGTCACACTCACTCACCGCGAGAGGCACACCACTTCATGTCCCGATCAAGACGGGATTTCGTCAAGCTCGCGTCGGCCGCTGCCGCGGCCTCGGTTGTGTGGCCGCAGCGCGCGGTCGCCGAACTCAATCCGAACCGATCGGTCAAGGAATCGCTCGGCATCGACGATCGCGCCGACTTCGATCCGAAGGCATTGGCGGCGGTGGCGCTGGATGCGGCACGGGCCGCGGGTGCGTCGTTCGCGGACGTGCGCGTTGACCGGCAGATCTCTCAGGCGCTCAGCATTCGGAATGCAAACGGCGGCAATGTCAGTTACGGCGATAACGTTGGCGTCGGCGTGAGGGTGATCGCCAACGGCCAGTGGGGCTTTGTCGCGAGCGATGTGGCGACGCCGGACGCAGTGGCGGACGCGGCGCGCCGTGCCGTGCACCAAGCGCGGGTGAACGCCAAGGCGCGAACGGCGCCGGTCGCGCTGGCGCCGGCGCCAGCGGTGCCCAGCGGCTATTGGGCGACGTCCGTGAAGGTCGATCCCTTTAGCGTACCCGTCGGAGAGCAGCAGGAAGCGTTGCTCGCGGGCACCAAGGCCGCGTTGGCGGTCGGCACCGGAATCAAGGAGACGAGAGCCGGCGTCACGTTTCTCCGTGTCGAGCGCGTGTTCGCGTCGAGCGAGGGTTCCAATATTGCCCAGACCTTCAGCCTCGCGTTCCCTGGCGGTTTCGTCGAAGGCACGGTCGCGGACGAGTCGGTGATGGCGACCGCAGGGCCGAAGGGGTTTGGATGGGCGGCGGCGGGTTACGAGGTGGTCCGCGATGCGAAGCTCGCGGAGACGATGCGTGCGGCGGCGGAGGAGGTGCTCCGCGAATCGCAAGCGATGATCGGAGCGGCGGCGCCGAGGTCCGTCGATGTCGGCCGCTACGAACTGGTCGTCGGTCCTGGGATGTTTTGGGGGCTCATCAGCGCACAATCGTCGCCGCGCTCGGGATGGAGAGAGCCCTCGGCCGGCGGGCGGGCGCCGAGGGGACGAGCTACGCGGCACCGCCGGAGACGGCGATTGGGAAGATGCAGATGGGCGCGCCCCTCCTCACGGTGCGGGGGGATCGCTCGACGCCGGGCGGACTCATGACCGCCGGCTGGGATGACGAAGGCGTCAAGCCGGACGGCCTCTCGTTAGTCGAGCGTGGGGTCCTAGTCGACTACTTGGCTACCCGCGAGACCGCTCCGCTCCTTGGGCCCTGGTACGGAACCCGACGAATGCCCGAGCACGCCCAT
>DATMNB010000156.1:0-5175 GCA_035569435.1 Gemmatimonadaceae bacterium | reverse complement strand
GATGGTTGGCGAAGTCCACGACGATCTCGTCGCCTTGGCGGACCTCGATGCGTGGGCCGGGGATCTGGCCGTTATAGGCATACATCGTGAGGGTGTCGCGGCCGACGCGGCGTTTCACGGGGGCGGCGGTGAGGTGCAGGGTGTCGCCGGCTGACAGGCGGACGACGCCGCTCGGGCGGGCGCCGGGCGCGTCCTGGCGGGGCAGCATCGGCGCCACCGACGGGCGAAGGGCCATCTCCGCGGGCAACATGGCGATGCCTAGCGGCATCGGCACCGTCGTCCAGCGCGTGGTGTCGGGCGCCATGGACATGGGCATGTCCATCGTGTCGAGTGAGTCTTTCGTGGCGCCGAGGGCGAATTGGAGAAAGTCTGCCGGTGCAAGCCGGGCGCTCGGAGACTGACCGCGCAGCACGAGGGGCCCAGTTGGCGCCGACACGGTCGCTGAGGGCTCGGCGGTGACGAGGATGACGAACCGATCGAGGCCAAAGGGGCGAAGGCGGGTCGTGCCGTTGGTCACCGGCCCGAGTTTCTGGAGGGGGTACATCGTCGGTGGGGCAGCCCAGGCCACGTACGTGGTCTTGGCGGGGGGCAGGCCGGTGATTGTTGCGATGGGCGCGTACATCGCGCGGCCGTCGGCGGTCATGGTGACCGTGAACGGTCCCGGGATGCGTCCCAGCTCGACGTGGCCCGTCGTCGAGTCGAAGCCCGGCGCCGGGACGAGCGTCATGCAGTAGAGATCGCGGCTCGCGGCGAGCCGGTCAGGTGGTTTATCGCAGAGTTGGGCGCGCGCCGTCGCGGAGTGGAGCGCGAGGGCGGCCAGTACGCAGAGCGCCGCTACGCGGCTCAGGTACCGTACCTCTCGGCCGCGCGCGCGCGTGCCTTGGCCGCCTCCTCCTCTCGATTCTTTGGTCGGGCGGTGGTTTCGAGCGAGTGGAGGAGGCGGGTCGATGCGGCGGCGACTTCGTCTATGGCCGCGAAGAACGCGGTCTCGTTGGCCTTGGACGGCGTGTGGAACCCGCTGATCTTGCGCACGAACTGGATCGAAGCGGCCCGGATCTCGTCGGGCGTGACAGGCGGGTCAAAGTTGTACAGCGTCTTGATGTTGCGACACATGGCGGTGCGCTCCGGGAAGACTCTCCTGCAAATCTATCGCAGGCGGTCGCGGATCGCGCCGCCGTCCTGTTGGCCGAGCAGGATCAACTCGCGGGATCGACCATCCTGGGTCCGGAGGATGATCCGTCCCGAATATGGCACGAGGCCCATGCCCCACTTTGGGGTGAGGTCCAACGCCACGTCAGCGAGTGTCGTGCGGTCGATACGGAATCCGGCGGTGTTGACCGCCAGGAACGCTTTGTCGTGGATATCGACGCCGTCGTAGCGGCTGACGAGCTTGGGCTTGGGATAGAACGTGGGTTCCAGCCACTCGGGCGGGGGCGACGACATGGTTGATGGGAGTATCCCGCGCACGACGGCGCCGGCGATGACGCGGTCGCTGACGAGCACCAGGTAGGTGCGGTTGAGGATCAGGGTGTGGTACGACATCCCGACGAAATTCCAGTCGTAACCCGTGGGGCCGGTCACGTATGTCATAGCACCTATGTCAGAGGCAGAGAACACATCGTGCGGCGGGGTCGCCGCTCCACCAGTCGAGGCGCGTCACCGATACACTCGTATCCGCGGACAACTCTACGCCGCGCGCCGCGGGGCCACGGGTTCCCCGCACAGGGTCATCGAATAGCGCCGAAAAATGGCCGTCCGACGCTACTCCGCGAAATCGGAGCGCGCGCCGCTGGCCGTCGGCGAGGACGAGCCATACGGACAAATGCATGCGCCGCCATGGCGAGGAGTTTCACGGTAACCCAAACGTACAGCGACAACGATCGCTCAGCGAATCGCCCCCTCCTTGCCCGCAAGCCGGCGGAGGATGCCTGTCTGGCCCGCGTGGTAGGCCTGGTGGAAGATGAGGGTGTGGAGGAGTGAGCGGACGGTTTCGTTGGGGTTGTTGGTCGGGCTGAAGCTAGCGCGGGCGTCGAGGGCGTCCGGTGTAAGGGTCGCGAGGCCGGCGTCGATGCGGGGGGAGCTTTCGTTCCATGCGGAGATGAGCGTGGACAGGTCGAGCGCGTCGGCCGGATCTTCGATGGGTGGGCTGCCGCGGTCGTAGCGCGCGAGGTCGGTGTCGGGCATGACGGGTGTCTGGCCGAGGCGGCGCAGCATGCGCTGGTCGACGCAGAGGAGGTGGCCGATGATCCAGTTGAGGCAGTTGCCGCCGGGCTGGGGTTGGCGGAGGCTGTCCTGGTGGGTCAGGCCGTCGACGTTCAGGCGGACGCATTCGTGCGTGAGTCGCGCCTGATGGCGGAGCATGTCGATCTCGTCGCGGATACGCTCACGTGCGACGTACTCGGCGAGGCGCGCGAACGTGCTGCGCCAGCCTGCCTCGTGGCCGTCGCGCGCTTGGGTCGAGGTGAAGCCGGCCTGCTCGAGCGTGATCTCGGTCTGGTCGCCGTGGTCGGCGAAGACCAGGGTCACCAGCGTCGGGTCGGTGTCTTGCCAGGCGTGGGTGAACACGAGGCGCTCAGGAGGCACCACCTGGCGATACTCGCCGTGAAGCCAATGGTCGACGGCATCGGCGGACCGCATGCAGAGCTTGTACGCGCCGCCGGGTCGGAGGTCCACGTCGTGGGCAGTGACGGTGAAGCCTTCGGGCGCGCCCTGCCAGCGGGCGAGATGCGTCGGGTCGGTCCATGCCGCGTAGACCAAGGTGCGTGGTGCGTCGATGGTGCGCGTGAGGGAGAGGTCGTTGGTGGGCATCGTCAGGCCTTCAGCGTGTTGAGGTAGTCGCAGATGGCGTCGGTGGCTTGCGTCATGACGGTCTTGCTTTGCGAGCTCTTGCCGGTCCCCCAGATGCCCATCTGGCTCGCGACGAGTAAGGCCGCCACGGACCGTGGGTTGACCGTCGTGGCGACAGTTCCGGACGCGATGCCGGTCGCAAAGGCCGCGGCGAAGCCTTTGCGCCAGGTCGTGTATAGGGCATCGATGCGCGAGCGGAAGCCATCGTCGAGGGGGGACATTTCCTGGGCCATGTTGTTGAGCGGGCAGCCCAGCAGCCAGTGGCCGGTGTCCATGTCGTGCTTGACGAGGGTGCGGAAGGTGCGCTGGAGGACGGCGACCGGGTCGGCCGCGTCGGTAAAGCGCTCGGTCAGGCGCCCGGTGAGCGGGTCGAGCCAGCGTTGCAGGAGGAGCGGGCCGATGATCTCGTCGACGACGGCGTAGCCCAGGTCCTGCTTGCCGGTGAAATGGTGAAAGAGGGCCCCCTTGGTGGTGCCCGCGGCCGCCACGATGTCGTTCAGACCGCCGCCCTGGAACCCGTTGCGGTAGAACTCCATGAATGCCGCCCGCAGAATTTTCTGGCGGGTGGTATCAGCGGCTTTGGGGACCAGCGTGTCGGTCATGGGTGGAGCATACAGACCGGTCGGTATGCTTGTCAAGGGCGGCATCGTCACCCTAGGATTGGTCCATGCCCAGTCCAGCCTGGTACCTCATCGCCGCCACGGTCATCGCATCGTCGGCCCACGCGCAGTCGCCCCTCTTCACCCGCGAAGAGGTGATGATCCCGATGCGGGATGGCGTGCGGTTGCAGACGGTCATCCTCACGCCCACGACGTCGAGCGGCCCGCTGCCGATCCTGCTCCGCCGGACGCCGTATGGGGTGCCCGAGGCGGCGCCGGAGCAGATGCCGGCGTCCTTCAAGGAGCTCGCGGCCGACGGCTACATCTTTGTCGTCCAGAACCTCCGCGGGCGGTTCAAGTCCGAGGGCGTGTTCCTGCTGTCGTCCAACGTGGACCTCAACGATCCGCACGCGACCAACGAGACGACAGACGCCTACGACACGATCGAGTGGCTGATCACCCACGTGCCCAACACGACCAAGACGGTCGGGATGTTTGGCGTGTCGTACGACGGGATGACGACGGGGCTGACGCTGCTGCACCCGCATCCGGCGCTCAAGGCGATCAGCGAGCAGGCATCGCCGGTCGATCAGTGGATGAACGATGACATGCATCGCTACGGCGCGCTCAGGGAGAGTTACGCGTTCGAGTACTCGGTGCTCGAGCAGGCGGACAAGAATGCGAACACGCATTTTGCGTTTGGGACGTACGACACGTACGAGTGGTATCTCACGCTGGGCCCGTTGCCCAACGCCAACGGCCGGTACCTCCACGGATCGATTCCGTTCTGGGACTCGACCGTCGCGCACCCGAACTACGACGCGTTCTGGAAGAAGGAGGCGTGGGTGCGGCAAGTGCACGCCTCGACGGTCCCCAACCTGAACGTCGCCGGGTTCTGGGATCAGGAAGACCCGTGGGGACCGTGGCAGATCTTCCGGCATGCCGCGGAGCACGACCCCGACCACACGAACTTCATCGTGGCCGGTCCGTGGTATCATGGCCAGTGGCAGTCGCCGACGGGCGACAGCATCGGCCTCCTGGCGTTGGGCGGGCATGCGACGGCCCGCGAGTTCCGCGAGCAGATCGAGGCGCCGTTCTTTCGCTACTACCTCCACGGCACGGGAGAGAAACCCGCGTGGCAGGCGTCGACGTTTCAGTCCGGCTCGAACCGGTGGCGCACGTACCCGGTGTGGCCGCCCAAGGACGCTGCCAAGCGCAACCTGTATCTGCACGCGGATGGCACGTTGTCGTTTGACGCGCCCGCGGCCGGCGCGGCGGCGGGGGGCTTCCGGGAGTACGTCTCGGATCCGACCGACCCGGTCCCCTATCGGCAGCGTCCGGTTTCGCCGACGTACCCCGCGGGGGACTGGCGGACGTGGGAGGTCGCAGATCAGCGCTTTGTGGATCATCGGCCGGATGTGCTCACGTATGTCAGTGCGCCGCTCGACCATGACGTCACCGTCACGGGGGAGCTGTCGGCCGTCCTCTATGCGTCAACGTCGGGCACCGACGCCGACTTTGTGGTCAAGCTCATCGACGTGTATCCGCAGGACGCGCAGCCCGACCACTGGGACTCGACGGCGGGACCGGCACCCGGACAGTTCGGGCGGTCGATGAACGGGTACGAGCTGCCCATCGCCATGGAGGTCCAGCGGGGTCGCTACAAGGCGTCGTTTGAGCATCCGCATCCGCTGACGGCGGGGGCGACGACGGAGTGGGTGATCCCGCT
>DATMNB010000155.1:0-2948 GCA_035569435.1 Gemmatimonadaceae bacterium | reverse complement strand
ACTGCCCGCTGAGCGGCTCCTGTATGTGGAATCCACTCGGCGCGAGATGAACTGGAAGGTTCTTGTCGAGCAGTTCCTGGAGGGCTATCACATCCGCTCGACGCATACGAACACGTTCTTCCCGCTGCAATACGATGACCTAAACATTGTTGAGACATTCGGACCCAACAGCCGAATCACGTTCCCATACCGCAATGTTGAAAGGCTCCGCGACCGCGCAGAGTCGACCTGGACGACGGACGCGCGGGTGACGTATGTGTATCACCTGTTCCCGAACGCCATGGTGGTGACGTTCCCCGATTTCGTGCTTTCGGTAGTGATCGACCCGGTTGACGTCGGCCACTCGACGGTCACCGTGTCGGCGATGGTCACACCCGATGTCGCGCAACGAGCTTCGATCAAGACCAGCCAAGATGGTGAGCCTTTGGGTGCCAACACACTACTCGCGCGGGGTGCGGTGGAGGACAACGAGATGTCGGCAGGAGTGCAACGCGGCTTGCACGCCGGCGCGAACTCGTTTGTGGAGTTCGGCCGCCACGAAAGCGCGATCGGACACTTCCACGCCACCCTCGATGAACGGCTCGCTCGATTGACCGCGTGAGCCACTCGCCGCCCGATCGGTACTGTCGGGACATGGAGATATCGTGCGCGTTCGCCACCTCATCCGACACTCCGGTGCACGCGGAGTTGGCCGAAGCGCTCGGCTACAGGCGGGCATGGCTGTATGACTCTCCAGCGCTCTACCCCGACGTGTGGATGGTGCTCAGCCGGTGCGCGGAACGGACGTCGCGCATAGGCCTGGGGCCGGGCGTCCTCGTTCCCAGCCTGCGCCACCCGATGGTAAACGCCGCCGCGATCGCGGAGTTGGTCTGCCAAGCGCCAGGTCGAGTCGCGGTGGCGGTCGGTTCGGGGTTCTCAGGCCGGTTGGCGCTGGGCACGCGCCCGATGCCGTGGCGCCGCGTCGCCGAGTACGTCCGGTGTTTGAAGGCCCTTCTCGCCGGCCAGGCCGCGGAGTGGGACGGGTCCGTCCTCCAAATGCTGCACATGCCCGGCTTCGGGGCGGACCGGCCGATTGACGTGCCGATCCTGATCGGTGCCGACGGTCCGAAGGGCCTGGCCGTGGCGGCCGAGCTTGGCGACGGTGTCTTCTCCGGCGTCCTACCGCAACCCGACGCCGCAGGTATTACGGACTGGCGCGCGCTGCTGACGTTCGGCACCGTGCTCGACCAGGGCGAGGAGCTGGTGTCGTCGCGCGCCATCGACGCCGCCGGGCCTGCGGCGGTGGTGCTCTACCACGCCACATACGAGCGGGCCGGGGCGGCGGTCGACGAGCTACCGGGCGGACGCGAGTGGCGACAGGCCATCGAGGCGTACCCCGAGAGCGAGCGCCATCTTGCGATCCACGCAGGGCATCTCGTCAAGGCGAACCCGCGTGATGAGCCGCATGTCGTCGACCTCATCCCGCTGGCCAGCTCCATGGCGCTGACGGGCACTGCTGAGCAGATCCCGGAAAAGATCGCGGGACTAGCAGCTCTGGGAGTGACCGAGCTCGTCTATCAACCCGCCGGATCCGACATCGAGCGCGAACTCCGCGCGTTCGCCTCCGCGGCCGGGCTTCCCGGCTGATCGCGCCGCCACGCTCAAGGCTGTTGCACCTCACGAGAATTGAGCGATGGCCCCGCATCCCTGTGGCAGGATGGCCTTTGTGGGCACCCGGTGGCGGGAAAGCGGCGTGCCGCGGGCCGGTGATTACGACGCGCGGTGGGATTCCCTGGCCGCCCAAGGCCACAACGTTCACGGCGAAGCGGACCTGGTCGAGATCTTGCTTCGCGAGTCGGGCGCGTCGCGTGTCCTCGACGCCGGCTGCGGCACCGGGCGGGTGGCGATCGAGTTGGCACGGCGAGGTTTCTCGGTGGTCGGCGTTGATTCCGACGCAACGATGCTCGCCGCGGCGCACACCAAGGATCCGGCGCTGGAGTGGATCGAGGCGGATCTCACCGATCTCACTGCCATGGTCGATGCCGAATTCGATCTCGCGCTGCTGGCCGGCAACGTGATGATCTTCCTTGACCCGGGGACCGAAGCGACCGCGCTGCGTGAACTCGGCAGGCACCTGGCGCCTGGGGGGCTACTCGTGTCGGGCTTCCAGATTCGGGCGGGCCGCGTGTCGTTGGAGGAATATGGCAGGTTCGCGACGGCGGCGGGCTTTGAGCCGGTGGCGCGGTGGGCCACCTGGGACCGCGAGCCGTTCGCCGGAGGCAATTACGCGGTGTCGGTGCACAGACTGGCGAGCTCAACGCGACTTGTCGGTGGTGCGGCGCAAGATGTCCCCGGAACGTAAAGCGGCGCCGTCGGCTGGCGCCCCCGGGTAGGAGTTTGCAGTGGCCACGATCCGTAAGGAAGTAGAAATCCGCTCATCACCCCAGCGTGTCTGGGAGGCGCTGCGCGATGTCGGCGCGTTGCACAGGCTCGCCGCAGGCTTCGTCGTCGACGCGACAATGGAAGGCAATGCCCGCGTCGTCACGTTCGGCAACGGCATGGTCGTGCGGGAGGACATCGTTTCGGTTGACGATGCGGCCCGCCGAGTCGTCTGGGCGATCGTCGGCCAGCAGTTTCACCATTACAACGGTGCGGCGCAGGTCTTCGACGACGACGGCGGCGCCCGCTTCGTCTGGACAACCGACCTGTTGCCTGACGGGCTCGCGGGCAACGTCGAAGCGATGATGGACGCCGGCATCGGCGCGATCAAGAAGACGATCGAGAGCGGATGAGAATTTCCTGCTTACTGACGGTCGTCGAGCCAGTTGGCAATGGCGGCCACCGCGTCGCGATAGAAGATTGCGTACGGGCGATCCGCGACATATCCGATGTGCGGGGTAGCGAGCACGTTGTCGAGGGTCCGCAGCGGGTGCCCGAGGGGCAGCGGCTCCGTGTTGAATACGTCAAGT
>DATMNB010000154.1:0-3665 GCA_035569435.1 Gemmatimonadaceae bacterium | reverse complement strand
ACCCCGCGCTCGTCGGCGTCAGGCACCCCTTGTAGTATGGGTTCGACGTCGTGTTGCCACTCGCCGCGGTCGGCAACGTGAAGCTCACGTCAGTTCCATACGACGGCAGCGGCAACGGGAGATTCGGGTTGTGTCCATTCGCAAACGGCCCTGTCGGGAAGACCGTACTCTGATCCCGCCCGTACTGCCGAATGAGGCGCCGCAAATCGCTCTGCCGTATGCCCGTGCCGAACAGCCAGAACGCGCGTTCCCGGAACATGACGTCCACCTGCGCCGCCGCGCTCGCACCGGTCGTCGAGTCAGACGTGATCGTCAGTTCCGAGTCTGGGAACGTCACCCCGGTGTTCGCCGCGTCGCCTCGCAGCGCGTTGAGATCGGCCGTCCACGTCGGCACGTCCGGCGTGTGCAGCGCCGCCTCAGCCTCGATGAGCCGCGCCTCGACGCCGGTCGCCAATGGCACGGAGATCGAGGGGTTCCCGAACTTCGCCGGATAGTACCACGTGCCGCCGTCGCAGGTATGCGCGATCGTGCTGTCGACGAGAAGTCGCGGGTCACGCGCCGAGACGAAGTTCAACCCGGTACCGCCCTCACGCTCCGAGATATTGAACGCGCCGCAGTTATTGTTAGCTGGCAATTGCGTCTCGTACAGATTCGGATTCCCGGTCGACCCGGTCGTGCCACCCAACAAATTGTAGACGAAGCCCGTCGGAACGGACGCCACCGCCGCGGCGGCCCCCGCGAAGTTGCCGCGATCGAGTCTCGTCCGTCCGAGCCCCACGCCGCCGAGCGCCATCACCGTGTCGTTGCCGCCGGCGTTCGCAGCCGCTAGCGCGAAGTGCGCCTCGGCCGTCCCGAGCAGCGAGTCAGTCGTCAGCGGCGTGCCGTACTGAATGCCGCCGCCAGGGACGTAGACGCTGAGCGGGACGCCGGCGCAGTAGTCCTCCGCCATCACCAGCTCGGCGTAGCCAATGAGCGCATACGCCTCGCCGACCTTCGACTGACCGCTCGATGGCTCGAACTGTCGCAACCCGGCGAGGGTAATCAACAGGTTCGACCGCGCCGTGAGGATCCTGTTCAGTGGCGTGTCGCCCTGCTCGCCGCCCGATCCCGCGCCAGTCGCCGCCGTAAATCGCGCGTCGATCGTGGCGAACGTCGGGTTACTCGAATACCACGTCCACCCAAACTCATCGGTCAACAACCCACTGAGCTCGATGAGGCCAGAGCTGCCGCTGATGCCGTCGGCCAACTGCGCGGTCGCACCGGCGAGCTCCGTCTCCGCCCCGCCGACATTGTGCAACGTCGTGCCCCCGATCACTCCGATCGGTGGCGGCACGCTCAACACATCGCTCGGCCGGCACCCGGCCAGCCCCAACCCCGCGAGCACGATCGGCACGATGCGAGCACGGATGACCGTTCGCCGCATCCGCGTGTCAGTCGTCGGCATAGCTCAGAACCCCACGTTGAGGCGAAGTTGAAAGTACCGCGCCAACGGCACCGCACCGTCGCCGCTTCCTCGGATGTCGTTGTTGACCGTGTACGTATTCGTGCTGAGCTGCCGCGTATAGCCGCGGATGGAGAAGTTCGACGACGGGTCACCACCGGAGTAGCGGGTCCAGAACGCCAGGTTGCGGATCGCGCCCGTCACGCTCAGGGTGTGGATCCGAGCCGCGCGCGCCCAGTGCGTCGGCAGCGCGTAGGTCAACGATAGCTCCTGAAACCGGAGCACCGTCCCGTCCTCGAAGAAGCCCGAGGCGTACTGTGACCCGGGATACGACCCGTTGGTATACGCGACCGCGCGCGCCTGCAGCCAGAGCGGCGAGCCGGCGACGTTCTGCTCCCGCAGAGTCCCATCCTGCGCCCCCCGCTGGGCGAACGCGTTATAGATCCGATAGCCGCCCTGGTAGGTGAGCATCCCACCGACGCTGAGCGTCCCACCAAGCAGGGTCACATGGGTGTCGAACGACCCCTGCTGTGTCGGGATGCTCGATCCCATGTACGTCGCCGTCTTGTCCACCGTCACTTCGTTGGGCTCGATGATTCCATCGTGGTTGCCATCGGCATAATGCTCCTGATAGCCCCAGAATCCGTAAAGGGGATACCCGGGTTGGATGCGCTGTGTCTCCCCGACATTCAGTGGTGCCAGCCCGGGCGCGAGGTGGACCAGGTGATTGTGGTTGACCGACGCATTGAGTGTCATGGCCCAGGTGACAGCGCGTGTCTCGACCGGGATCGCCGAGATCTGCGCCTCGAGGCCAGTGTTCCTGATCTCGCCGACATTGATCTCGTAGGGCGCGTTGCCGAGGTCCCATCCGAGCGTCGACGAGTACAGCGCGTCCTGTGTCGTCTTGTAGTACCCGGTGAGATCAACGCTCAGGCGGTTTCCCCACATCCCGAGGTCGACGCCCCCTTCCCACTCACCGGTGCGCTCCGGCTTGAGATTCGGGTTGCCGGGCTGTGTGAGTTGCACCGCGCTCACCGGCCCGCCGCTGGCCGCGACGACGACCGGCGCGAAGAGCTGGAGGGCCAACCCATTGTACGGCGCCACGCCCGAGGCGCCGAAGGCGCCGCGAAGCCGCACGGTCGTCGGGCCCTGTTGCACCGCCAACCAGGACGCGCTCAGCTTCGGGTACGTCGCCGTCTGATAGGCGTCGCCGAACCCACTCGCCGCATCGACGCGCAGCGCCCCTATCACGAACAGGCGTTCGGCGATCTGGAGCTGCTCCTCAGCGTATCCCCCCAACGTGGCGCTGCGTGAACCCGATTGGTTCACGTACGGGCTGGCGGCCCCCACCAACGTGAGGTTCGAGCCGGAGAGGTTGTAGGCGAATGCGACAATGCCGCTCGTGCGCGTGTCGCGCAGGTTGAGACCGAAGGTCGTGACGGCCCGCAACCCCGGTGTCAACGCCGCCGTCGCCGAGCCGCGCAGATCAGCGGAGTAGATATCCGTCCACATCTGACCGAGCTGATAGGCACCCGAGTTTGGCCCGTAGCCCTGGTAGATCGACGCCTGAGGCAGACTGATCGCGTGGTTCTGTTCGGCCCCGTGATCGACCCCCGCGTCGGCGAAGAGCGAAAACCATGACGTGGGCCGCCAATTCCCGCTCAATCCGCCCGTGAAGCGGTCCGTCTGTTGGTCCGTGGAGTTCGTGATGGTGGCCAACGGCGTCTGGTACGTCGCGCCCCATCCATAGTTATTGGCGGCATCGAGCGGACCACCCGCGGCCGCACCGTACGACAGACCAGAGCCCAACGCTGGGATGGTCTGGAACGTGGAGAGATACGCCACCGTCAGCGCGACATCCGCCGTCGACCCGACACGGAAATACGTATTCGCGCGCCCAGATCGCTGCGCTTCGCTGTTCGGGTTCAGCACGGAACGCGGGAACCCAAACGATTCCGCCTGCGATCGGAACGCCGGCGGCAGCCGCAAGGCGCCGGTTTCATTCGACAGCCCCCCCGCCAGGAAGTACCGGATAGCATCCGAGCCTCCGCTCACGTCCAAGCCGTACTTGCCGCGGTTCCCGGTCCCATAGATCGACGTCGCTGAATGGTTCAACGGATTGTCGTGCGTCACGCTGTCCACCGCGCACGTCCCGTTCGTGGACTGTGGCAGATAGGAGTATGTGACGAGCGGACACTGCGTCGGGGTATGCGAGCCATCGGTG
>DATMNB010000153.1:0-17430 GCA_035569435.1 Gemmatimonadaceae bacterium | reverse complement strand
TGAGGCTGGTCGTAGCGCGGCGGTGATCCATGTTCGTCGAACCAAATCGGCGCCTCCACGACCGTCTCGTTCAGCACCCGCCACTGCTGGACGACCGTGTCAGAGTATTCGCGCTCATCGGCGTCGGTGTCTCGGCTGTCGACGAACGTGACGGTGCCAGCCAGGCCATGCGAGGTGATGCCCGAGTCGGCGAGCCATTGGGCCATGCTGACGACCGACGAGGAGTCCAGACCACCGGACAGATGGGCCCACGTGTCGCCATTGTCGCCCAGCCTCAATCGCACGGACGTGGCAAGCAGTTGACGGAGAATGATTGGCGCCTCACGTTCTGCGGCGACCCGGAACGGTTCCATCTCGAAATCATCCACCGACCAGTATCGACGCGTGGTGAGCGCGCCGCGCTCGACCATCGCCATGTGGCCACCTGGGAGCTTTCGCACGCCGGCGTACACAGTCAGCTCGGGCGATGGGGTACATTTCGCCACGGATTCCGCGAGGTACCGGACGTCGTAGCGTTCATCCAGGGCGAGTGCTTCCGCGCGGGACGAGAACGCGATAGCACCATGCTGTGTGCTGTAGCTGTAGTACAGCTTTCTGACCTCGAGCGCATCGCTCGCGGCGATCGCCGTGTGGGTCGTGCCATTCCAGACGACGAATGCAAAATCGCCGAGGATGGCTGGGATGTACTTTGTGCCGTGCCGTGCAACGGTGTACAGCACGAGCTCGAGGTCCGTGAGATTTGTGTCGCGGGCGCCCACTGCCCACGTCTCCAACTCCTCGCGATTGTCCAGACGTACCATCCCGACCGCCAGGTGGTCACCGTACAAGGCGGCCAGAGGACTCCCGTATGTGTCGTCACCCGCCGTTAACACGGCGGCATGGGTGCCACGTTGCCACTCGCAGGCCAGTCCGCGCGTCCGTGGCAGCGCCTCGTAAGCCCGTCTGGTGATGTCCGACGGGCTCCGGACATCAGTGTTGACGAGGCACACAAAGAATCTCACGGGAGCGGATCCGGGAAGCGCGCGAAGTGCTTGACATGCTCTTCGACGTCGTTGATGACTTCGTTCCGGTACTCGACCCACGCGTGGGCGCTGAACGGATATGGCTGGACGCCTTGGCAGTACTGCACCTTCACGCCCTGACATCGCAGGACATAGTACAGCACCAGGGACTGCTCCAGACACTTCGCGCGACCCGGATAGAATCCCGCCGCGAGTGCCACGTTGTGCTCGACCTGACGCACGATCGCGATGTCTGGCGCGGCCGCCACGGGCACGCCTGCGACTCGCCCCCGAATCCAGGCCACGGTCCTGGGGAACCCGCACGCCTTCAGGGCGAGTCGAGCGACGCAAATCAGCAGCCCGCATTGGCGGGTCGTTGGCACTCGTATGGTCGCGCGAGTGGCGCGTGCATCGGCGGTGGACGGCATGCCACTCGAGACCTTAGCAGCACGCACGACGGGACACCTCCACGAGGTCAGATGGTCCACGGTGTTGGATGTCGTGCAGTTGTCGATAGAGGCCGCCACCAGCCAGCAACTCACGGTGCGTGCCACGCTCGACGATCTTGCCGGTGCTAAGGACGATAATCTGGTGTGCTCCCAGCACGGTCGAGAGTCGATGCGCAATCACGAGTGTGGTGCGGCCGTGCGCGAGCGTGCGGAGTGCGTCTTGCACGAGTGCCTCGGTCTGACTGTCGAGGTGAGATGTCGCTTCGTCGAGAATCAGTATTCTCGGATCGGCGAGTAACGCTCTGGCGATGGCGATGCGTTGGCGTTGACCCCCGGACAGCCGAATCCCGCGTTCGCCGACCGGCGTGTCATAGCCCCGTGGCAGGTCGAGCACGAATTCCTCGCAGTGCGCCATCCGACTGGCCCATTCCACGGCGTCCTGCGAGGCCTCGGGCCGCGCGTACCGGATGTTCTCTCGGACCGTGCCATCAAAGACCACGGTGTCCTGTAGGACCACACCGACCTGCCCGCGATAGTCGCGACGCCGCAGGGTGACCAGATCGCGTTCGTCGACCAGTACGTGTCCTGACGCGGGTCGATCGAAGGCCAACAGCAACCGACAGATCGTACTTTTGCCGGAACCCGTACGTCCCACGAGGGCCGTCATGGAGCCGGCTGGCACACTGAAGCTCACATTCTGTATGGCCAGCGGCCCGGCGCCGTAGCCGTAGCTCACATCGTCAAAGCGGATGGCCCCCGTGAGTCGTGGCACGGCGCGTGCGCCGCGAGCGTGATCCTCCTGGTCTTCCGTTGCCACAAGCCGGAGCTCATGGATTCGTGCCAGCCCGGCCGCGGCATGTCCGATGTCGTTTCCCGCCGCGGCGATTTGCACGAGCGGCGAAGTCAAGAGGGCGACGAGAAACGAGTACATCGTGAGCTCGCCGAGTGTCATAGTATGGGCGAGGACCGCGCGCCCGCCTATCACTAGGACCAAGAACCCGATCGCGCCTGATGCGAGGCTGCTCACCGCGGTCATCACGGAGATGCCCCGTATCGTCCGCACAACCGCCGTCCGGACATCGGTCGCTAATCGCTCGAACGTGCGGGCCTCGCACAGTTCAGCAGCATTGCCTTTGACGTCACGGATGCCCGCGAGTACCTCGGCCAGGCGAGCGGTCAGCGCAGCCGTCTGGCGACCCACGCCGCGATAGTTGGCGTACACCCGTCCCATTCGTGTCGTGAGGACTACCAGCATAGCGACCAGAATCAACAGGATCAGCACGGTGAGCGGCCAATTGAGCGTGATCATGAGCGCGCACGCGATGGCGGCCGTGAGCAGACCACTCAGCAACTGGACGACGCCGGCGCCCAATAGCTGCTGGACGTGTTCGGTGTCCGAGAGAATCCGAGATATGATCGCCCCGACCGGCTCTCGATCGAAAAAGCCGATGGGTAGATGCATCACGTGAGCCTGGATTTGCGTCCGCAACTCTGTAATCGCACGCTGGGCGCCCCGACCGGCGAGTTCTGACAGTCCGAATCCTGTTGCTACTTCGACGGTGACAGCGATGGCTGCGACGCCCGCAATGAGCGGCACTATCTGGACGTGGCCGTGTCCAATCACATCGTCGACGAGGTATTTCGATCCGATCGGGAGCCCAAGTGCAGCCATGCGATTGAGAGCCACCAACAGGAGGCTGCCACACACGGTGAGACGATTCTGCCACAGGAGCGCGCGAGCCTCGGTCCAGGCTCCGCTGCGCGTGGTGTGCGTCGCTCGTGTGAAAGCCATGCATCCTCGCCGAAAGCCAATGTGCGTCGCCCGTACGTTAGACCGTGGGCGCAAAGGACATCAGGAGCGCGCCAGCCAAAAGCAAAGGCGTTCAGCCAATACCAGTGCCCGGTGTCGCCACACCGTTGCATTGGTAACAATGGACGTGCCGAGTTGTTACGGAGTCGACGTGCCCCGGCGACGGGTGCGTTCTCCGGACCAGTCGCCGTGCAGCAAGCGGATGAACCGCGCCAGCACGTCGTGGAAACCGCCCCGTCGCATCAGGTCGCGCGGCGCACCCACGCGGTTTGTCACAATGCCACGCAAGGCCTTGGCGTCGCTGAAACCGAGCAGTGTGGCGACCGACTCGAACGTCTGCGTCGGAATCGACCAGTACCAGGTGGCGTGTAGAGCCAGCGACCATCCGACGAGCGCTTGCGCCGTTGGCACGCGGGCGTTGACGAGCTGGCGGTCCAGCGACCGGCGCTTGCTGGGGTCGAGCGCGGCCAGTGCGTCTCGCACGCGAAGACCGGCGCGGGCTTGGCGAATCACATGACGGAGATAGGCATCGGCCAGTGGTGGCAGGGCCGGATTGACGCCGTCAACGGCATCTAGGACGACGCGCGTTGGATTCTGCACCCGCGCCGTTGGGACGACTGCAGCCAAAGTTGCCGGGAGATCGGCGGCGAACGCGGTGTTCGGTCCGCCCTCGCCGAAAGGGGCAAGGCCGTTGCCTCTCTTGCTGGCATTGCTGTCCTGTGACCAGACGATCACGGGCATCGTCGGGAGGACACGCCGCAACTCGGCGATTGGCGGAGCAGTGCTCCGCTCGTCGGCGTCGAAGGGTTCGGCGACCACGGCTACGACATCGCCGACAACCAGCTCTGCCCAAAGCTGCGCGACGACGTTGCAGAACCGCACGCCCCCGTACGGACGAACGGCCCGGCCGACGTACGCGCGACTCTCTGGACGGGAGACGAGTGCGAGGACGGTAGGCACTTAGCTCCCGGGAGCTTACTCTCCCTCCGCGACGTTTCCACAGTGCCGAAGTGGGCGAGCTTCGGACTTTACCGCCGTCGATGTACGAAGCGGGAGAGTCTGCCGCAACTCACGGCAACGTGAACGCCCCGGCCGCGTGATGCACGAACTCAGCGAGCATGCACCAGTAGGCCAGCGGATTGGAGTTGTGCGAGCATCGCGTGGACGTCGAGGGCGATGCGGTCGGGCGGCGCATCGTATTCCGCTTGAATTGCGCTCACCAGTGCATCGATCGTGGTGCCGTCGGCCAGAAGCGCCCACACGCGCCCTCCGATCTCGTTCAGCGTGTGGTATTGGCCGCGCCGCGCGTCCAGCAGAATTGTCGAATCGCCCTGTACGGTCGACACCACGTGGGCGCAGCGGATCCACTTGGTCGTCGCACCGTCTGCTGGCTCGTGGGAGTTGGCCGGCGCCCTTCGTGGGAAAATCATCGGTTGATCGGTGGCGGTGTGCATCCTAAGAGGGCACGAGTCCCAAGAGCCTAATCACATCCGCGACTCCCTTACAGTGCCAAAGTGGGCGGGCTGCGGACCGTACGACCGTCGCTGTACGGAAGCTCAGGCGAGGTCGCGACTGACGACGGCGTGAACGGTGTGCTATGGCACTTGGGCCAGAAAACAGTCGCGTGGGTTGTCGAGCACTCTGGCCACGCCGTCGGCCAACTGCTGGATCATGTGGCCCGGGTCGGGGGCGCTGGACGCTGGTAAGCCGCGCGGCCGGGAAGGACAACAGGGTGGGGCCCTGCCGGCCCGGTGGAGGCTGGCGGCATCCTCGTTGGACACGGCACCCGAGCTTGGCCTTGCCTCCCCCGGGTGGCCCACTACACGCCAGTCGGCCCGGCCTCGATACTTCACGCATGCTCGCATCCAAGGAAGCGGAGCTCACCAGCTGGCTTCGCCGCCAAGGCTCCGTCCTGGTCGGGTACAGCGGCGGCGTCGACTCGGCGTATCTGGCGTGCGTGGCGGCCGAGGCGGTGGGGCGGGAGCGGATGGTGGCCGTGATCGGGCGGAGTGCGTCGTATCCGGCCGAGCAGTGGGCGGCGGCGCGGCGGGTCGCGGAGCAGTTTGGGCTGGTCGTCGAGGAGGTCGAGACCGACGAGCTGCAGGATCCCCGGTATGCGGCGAATCCGGTGAATCGGTGCTACTTCTGCAAGCGCGAGCTGTGGGGCCGGTTGGTGCCGTTGGCGAGGGCGCGGGGGCTCAACGTCGTCGTGGACGGCACGAACGCCGACGATCTGTCGGATGATCGGCCCGGGGCGCTGGCAGCGCGCGAGTGGGGGGTCGAGTCGCCGTTGGCGGCCGTGGGGCTCACCAAGGCGGAGATCCGCGAGCTGTCGCGGGCGCGCGGACTGCCGACGTGGGATCAGCCGTCGGCGCCCTGCCTATCGTCGCGGATCCCGCACGGGACGCCGGTGACGCCTGGGCGGCTGCGGCAAGTCGAAGTCGCCGAGGCGGCGCTGCGGGCGGCGGGGGTCGTGGGGGACCTTCGGGTGCGGCATCATGGGGAGTTGGCCCGGGTCGAACTGGCGGCCGAGCAACTCCCGGTGTGGCTGGAAGCCGATCGGCGTTCCATAGTTGCCGCCGCGGTCCTCGGCGCCGGGTACCGGCGGGTGGCCATTGATCTCGCCGGGTTCCGATCGGGGTCGCTGAACGGCCAGGGCGGGCTCACCGTGCTGCAGGGTCCGGACGGGTGGGTCGAGAACGCGGAGCTTCGCGCTCGTGCCCTCGATGAGGGATGGGCTGCGGGGTTTCGGCACGTGGCCGCAGAGCTCGCGTCCGCCTAAGTGCGGCTGTTCCTTGCCCTCAACCTTCCCGCCAACGTGCGCCGCCACTGCTTCGAGGCGACCGGTCCGCTCCGGCAGGCGCGGCCCGACGCGCGGTGGGTCCCCGAGGGACATCTGCACCTGACGCTCAAGTTCCTCGGAGAGCAGCCCGAGGGGCTGGTGCCGTCGCTTACCAGCGCCATCGACGCCATCGCCACGGCCACGCGCCCGCTCGATCTCGCGCTCGGCCAGGTGGGCGCGTTCCCCACCCCCAAGCGACCGCGCGTCGTGTATCTCACCGTCGCGCCGGACCCCAAACTCGAACTGTTGCACCACGACGTGGAAGTTGCGTGCGCCGCGCTCGCGCTCCCCATCGAAGGAAAGCCGTTCCGCCCGCACGTCACGCTCGGTCGTGAGCGGGATGGTGCCGGCCAAGAGGAGCGGCGGGCGTTGCGCGAGGCGGCGCGCCAGGTGCGGCTCAAGACGCTGGCGCCGGTGGCCTCGATCGATCTCATGGCGAGCGAACGTGGCCCGGAGGGGTCCCGCCATCGGCTGGTCCACGCGGCGCCGTTCCGGGACCGCTGACGCCATGGGCTGCCTCCGGAATATCGGGTGCCTCACCGTGCTGGCGGCGCTGGTCGCCGTGGGCTACGTCACGCGCGATCTCTGGTGGGGCCAGCTGCGCACACACCACTGGAGCTCCCCGGGCCGCACCGCGGGTTCCGAACCTCCTACATCCGACTCCTCGGCGTGGGAGCCGCTGACAGCGACCGGCGCGGCGCGCACCAAAGCCCGGATCGCGGCCCTCGGCTCGCGGGGCGGCCCGGCCTTCGTGTCCGTCCCCGGCGGCGACTTCGCGTCGTATATCATTCTTGATCAGGGCGCGCGACTGCCCCACGCCACCGATAGCGCGGCGGCCGCGGTGATCGGCGATGCCCTCCACCTCAAAACCGTCGTCGATCTGCGGTCACTCGGCGATCGAAAGATGCTAGGGCCCATGGCTGACTTACTGGGTGATGTCGAGCCGGTGGAACTTGCCGGAACACTGGAGATGACGCGACCGGGGACCGTGGAGTTCCGGGTGACGTCGCTCTCGATCAGGGGTCTGCCCCTCCCGTCACCGGTCATCCCGCGACTGCTGCTGGCGCTGGAACGCACGCACCATCAAGCGGGAGCCGCCGACGATGGCGTGCTGATCCCGCTGCCGTCAGTCGTCGGCGATGTCCGGGCCAACCGCGGCCGCATCACACTGTACAAGGCAACCCCGTGAGCACTCTGTGAGCCGCCGCGTCCTGGTGGTCGACGACGAAGAAGGCATCCGCGGCGCCCTGGGCCAGTTGTTGGAGTACGAAGGCTATGAGGTGCGCTCGGCGGTCAACGCCGCCGATGGGATCGCCGAGTTCGTGCGGTGGAAGCCGCACCTCACGTTCCTCGATGTCAAGATGGGCGGCATGGACGGGATCGAGGCGCTCAAGCAAGTACGCCAGCTCGACCCGACGGCCACGGTCGTGATGATCAGCGGGCACGCCACCATCCAGACCGCGGTCACGGCAACGCAGCTCGGCGCATACGACATCCTCGAGAAGCCGCTCGACACCGACCGCATACTGGTCACGCTGCGGAACGCCCTGCAGCATCTCGAGCTGCACGAGGAGAACAGCCGGCTCAAGCAGACGATCGAATCCCGCTACGAGATCGTCGGCAAGTCGTACGCGATCCGCTCCCTGATCGAAAAGATCGACAAGGTCGCCGGGACGCCCGCCCGGGTGCTGATCACGGGTGAGAACGGTACGGGGAAAGAGCTCGTGGCCCGCGCCGTGCACCGTCAGTCCACGCGACGGGACAAGGCATTTGTGGAGGTGAACTGCGCGGCGATCCCGGGCGAGCTGATCGAGAGCGAGCTGTTCGGTCATGTGCGCGGCTCGTTCACCGGCGCGGTCGCCGATCGCGCCGGGCGGTTCGAGCAGGCGCACAAAGGCACGCTCTTTCTGGACGAAGTCGGCGACATGAGCTTGGCGGCACAGGCCAAGGTGCTGCGCGTCCTGCAGGACGGCGTGGTGACGCGGATCGGCGGATCCAAACCGATCTCGGTCGACGTCCGCGTCATCGCGGCGACGAACAAGACGCTGCCGGAGGAGATCGCCAATGGGCGGTTCCGGGAAGACCTCTATTATCGGCTCAACGTCGTCCCGATCGCGGTGCCGCCGCTCCGCGAGCGCCGCGAGGACGTGCCGCTCCTCGTGCAGCATTTCATGCTCACGTTGTCGGAGAACGACGGGGTCACGCCCCGGTCGATCACGGCCGACGCGATCGAGGCGCTGGAAGGGCTGGAGTGGCCGGGGAACGTGCGCGAGCTGCGCAATACGATCGAGCGTCTGTTGATCCTGGCGGCGGGGCCGCAGATCACGGCCTCCGACGTGGAACGGCTGGTCGGGCGCCGGGCGGCCGATGACGGCACGGGGATCGGCGCGCTGGCGTCGTGTACGACGTTCGAGGAGTTCAAGCAGGAAGCGGAGCGGGCGTTCCTGCTGGCTAAGCTGCGCGCCTTCGACTGGAACGTCTCGGAGACCGCGCGGGCACTCGACATGCCACGGTCCAACCTGTACAAGAAGATCGAGCGCTACGCCCTGACGCGGGAGAGTTAATGGCCGATGATAAGGCGGCACGCGACAAGGCGGCCCGCGACTGGGACGCCGAGATGGCGAAGATCGACAGGCAGATCGAGGCGACGGCGAACGTGGTGCCACGTGGGTTGCCAGCGCCCGCGTCGGCGGGGGCGCTGCCGGCAGGGATGGAGCGCCGGTCGGCGAGCCGGACGGGCGCGCCCGAGGCGGTATCGGCCCACGGGTCCCCAAGCGGGCGGGCGCTGGCGGTGGCCCGCGTTGTACTTTCCGTGGCGCTCGGAGTGGGGATTCTGTTCTGGCCCTATGCCGACAGGTGCGGGCTCGGGCTGGCAGCGTACCTCGGGGCAGTTGGCGTAGTCATCGCCGGCGGAATCTGGAGCGCCATCTGGACGTGGCGGCACCGAACGCCCAAATCACACGTGTTGGCGCTGGCGCTCGTGCTGTGGGGACTGGGGTTGGCAGCGGCGCAAGTGTTGCCGCGATTGGGATACGCGAAACCGGACGCGACACACCCGGCGCTATGGAGTTGCGAATGACGACTACGACGACGACAGCGGCTAAGGAAGTAAAAGGTGAGGATGTGCGGAAGGGTGACGGTGGCAAGAGTGGTGGTGAGACAGGGACGGGTGTGAAAAAATTTCAGAACTTCATCGGCGGGAAGTGGTCCGACGCCACGGGCGGCGCGACGTTCCAGGACGAGAACCCGGCCGACACACGCGACATCGTCGGGCGGTTCCCACAGTCGACCGCGGCCGATGTGGACCGGGCGGTCGCGTCGGCGCGGCGCGGGTTCTGCGAGTGGAGCCGGATGCCGGCGCCGGCGCGAGGCGACGTGATGCGCCGGGTGGGCGATCTTATGGTCGCGCGCAAAGAAGCGATCGCCGATCTCATGACGCGCGAGATGGGGAAGCCGCTGACCGAGACGCGGGGCGACGTCCAGGAGGGGATCGACACGGCGTATTACGCCGGGACGATGGGCCGGCAATTGTTTGGCCACACCGTGCCGAGCGAGCTCAGGGCCAAGTGGGCGATGAGCTATCGGCGGCCGATCGGCGTGTGCGGGATCGTGACACCGTTCAATTTCCCGATGGCGATCCCGACGTGGAAGCTCTTTCCGGCGCTGCTCTGCGGGAACGCGTGCGTGTTCAAGCCCGCGGAGGACGTGCCACATACGGCGACCGTGCTGGTCGAGATCTTGCTCGAGGCGGGGATCCCGCCGGAGGCGATCCAACTCGTCCACGGATACGGCGACGTTGGCGCGGCGATCGTCGCCCACCCGGATGTCTCGGCGGTGTCGTTCACGGGGTCGACGGAGACGGGACGCTTGGTCGGTGAGGTCTGCGGGCGTATGCACAAGCGGCTGTCGTTGGAGATGGGCGGCAAGAACGCGCAGATCGTCCTCGACGACGCCGACCTGGACCTGGCGCTCGAAGGTGTCCTGTGGGGCGCGTTCGGGACGACGGGGCAGCGGTGCACGGCGACGTCCCGGTTGGTCCTGCACCGGAAGATCCACGACCGGTTCCTGACGTCGCTGGCGGATCGGGTGAAGGGTCTCAAGCTGGGCGACGGTCGCAAAAAGGGGACGGACGTCGGCCCGCTCATCCACGCGGCGGCGCGCGAGAAGGTCGAGCGGTACGTGGCGATCGGCCAGGAAGAGGGCGCGACGCTGGCGTTGGGCGGCCGTCGAGCGACCGGAGAAGGGCTCGACCGCGGGTATTTCTACGAGCCGACGATCTTTACCGGCGTGAAGCGGGGCTCGCGTCTCGAGCAAGAAGAGATTTTTGGCCCGGTGCTGTCGGTGGTGCGCGTCGATTCGGTCGACGAGGCGTTCGCGGTGAACAACGGCGTGGCGTACGGGTTGTCATCGTCGGTCTATACCCGTGACGTCAACGTCGCCTTCCGGGCACTGACGGAGCTGGATAACGGTATCACGTATATCAACGCGCCGACGATCGGCGCCGAGGCGCACCTGCCGTTCGGGGGCGTCAAGCAGACGGGGAACGGGCATCGCGAAGGTGGGTGGGAGGTCTATGATTTCTATTCGGAAACCAAGGTGGGGTACGTCGACTTTTCGGGGACGCTGCAGCGCGCCCAAATCGACACGTACCTTGGGACACCGGACTGACTTGCGCCTAGCGCACGTGGCGGGTTAATTGAGCCATGGAGGTCCGGTGACCGAGCGCGTGTCCGCACCCGTCGTCTTGTCTGCGAGCCCGCTCCCGTCCCCGCCGCGGGTGGAGATCACCAGCGAGCGGCGCCAGGACGCCCTGCGCCGTCTCAACCGCCGGGGTGTGCCGTGGCGGTTAATGTGGGATTGGGCGCGGTCGTTCTTGATCGCGGTGTTCTTGTTTCTGGTGGTCCGGGCGTTTTTCGTCGAGGCCTTCAAGATTCCCACCGGAAGCATGGAAGGCACACTGCTCGTCGGCGACTTCCTCCTGGTCAACAAGCTGGTGTACGGCGCCGAGGTGCCGCTCACCAACATGCGGCTCCCCGCGCTCCAGCACCCGCGGCGCGGCGAGGTCATCGTGTTCATCTATCCGGTTGACCCGACGAAGAATTTCGTCAAGCGGCTGGTGGGGGTCCCGGGCGACACGCTGGCGATGAAGGACGGCGTGCTGTACGTGAACGGCGCGGCCCAACGCGAGACGTACGCGACTCACACCAAACCTGGGGACGACCCGTCCCTGAAGGAGTTCGACTGGCAGAACGGCTATGTCGTGAAGACAGCCGAGGGCGGGTACGTCAACCACCCGTCCAGTAACAACTGGGGTCCCCTGGTCGTCCCTGAGAAGAACTACTTCGTGCTCGGCGACAATCGCGACAACTCGATGGACAGTCGATATTGGGGGTTCGTCCCTGATTCGTTGATTCGCGGCCGACCGATCTTCGTCTACTATAGTTACGCTCCGGACACGACGGCCCACAGCTTCGCGTGGCTCACCCATATTCGATGGCGGCGGATCGGTGAGCGGATTGACTAGGGGAGTGCATCCGACGCACCAAGGAGCGGCAGGTGGCATGACAGCGACGAAACACAAGAAGGCGTCGTACGACGAGGGCTCGCTCGATCAGTATCTCCGCGACATCAGCGCCTACCCGTTGATCACGCGAGAAGATGAGGTCGAGCTGGCGCAGCGGATTCGCAAGGACGACCAGGAAGCGCTGGACAAGCTCGTCCGGTCCAATTTGCGCTTCGTGGTGTCCGTGGCCAAGAAGTACCAGAATCAGGGCGTCGCGCTCTCAGACCTGATCAACGAGGGCAACCTCGGGTTGATCCGCGCGGCGCACAAGTTCGACGAGACCAAGGGGATCAAGTTCATCTCCTATGCGGTCTGGTGGATCCGGCAGGCCATTCTGCAGGCCCTGGCGGAGCAGTCGCGGATCGTGCGCGTGCCGCTCAATCGCGCCGGTACGCTCCACCGCATCGGCAAGCGGGCCAGCGCGCTCCTACAGGAGCTGGGACGCGAGCCGACCCACGCGGAGATCTCGGAGGGGATGGACATCACCGAGGAAGAGGTCGCGAAGACGATGTCGATCTCGCAGACCCACCTCTCCCTCGACGCGCCGCTCACCCCGGGCGAGGACAACCGGCTGCTCGATTATCTGCCGGACACCCTCAACCCGACGCCCGACGAGTTGACGTTCGAGAAAGCCCTCACGGAATCCATTGAAGAAGCACTGGCCGGCCTCAAGGAGCGCGAGTCGAAAATTCTTCGTCTGTACTTTGGGTTGGATGGTGAAGAGCCAATGACGCTGGAGCAGATCGGGTCACTGATGGGCATCACCCGGGAACGGGTGCGCCAGATCAAGGAAAAGGCGCTCTCTCGTCTCAGGCACGTCAGCCGGGCCCGGGCGCTGGAATCGTACCTCGGTTAGTCGCCGGCTAACCCGTGGCGCAATCCAGCTCGTTCGATGTGACGACCGGGGTCGATCTCCAAGAGGTCGACAACGCCGTCAACCAGGCGCAAAAAGAGATCGCCCAGCGGTACGACTTCAAGGGCTCCAAGGCGAGCATCGACTTTCAGCGCGCCGAGGGGCTCTTGGTTTTGGTGGCCGACAGCGACTTTCGCATGACGGCGCTGTTCGACATCCTGCAGTCCAAGTTGATCAAGCGCGGGGTGTCGGTGAAGAACCTCGATATCGGCGAGATCAAGGGCGCCGGGGGCGATACCGTCCGGCGGGAGATCAAGCTCAAGACCGCGCTCGACGGCGAGACCGCCAAGAAGGTCGCGGCGGCGATCAAGGACGCCAAGCTCAAGAAAGTCCAGGCGGCGATTCAGGGCGAGCAGGTGCGGGTCACGTCGCCGTCCAAGGACGACCTGCAGGAGGCGATGGCCCTCCTACGCACGAAGGACTTTGGCGTGGAGCTCAAGTTCGGCAACTACCGCTAGGACGGGCTTCCACCGCGCGATCAGCGCCTGGTGTGCCTGGGCGACAGGGCGGATCCGGCGCTTGAGATCATAGAGTCCGATCGGGTGCACGTCGTTGTACTCATCGACGGGGTCGGTCAGCGGCGACCAGGTGAACCCGGTGATCGGGACGCCCGTCGAGCGAAGGGCCAGGACGTCGCGCCACTGGTCGGTCAGCCACGCCGTGGCGAGGCGATTCGAACGGCTCGTCTGGTAGTGGAAGAGCGGGAGACCGTAGCGCCGATGGTAGTCAGCGGCCAGCCTACGGAAGCCAATGGTCTGCCGGGCTGTCGTCTGCCGGCCGCTCGCGGCCACCCGATGCTCGCACGTCGGGGAGTAGCCGAGGCCAATCCACCGTTGCGCGTGGAACCGTTGTTCGCGGAAGAAGCGCAGGTCGTTTGATGTGACGCCGTGGCGGTGGAGATAGCCGGCCATTCCGGGGTTCAACTCATGGCCCAGCGTGAGATCGAGCGACAGGAGCTTGAGGCCGTTCAGGCGTTGGGCTTCGTGGGCCGCGGTCTCGCCGGCGGGGTGAAAGTGCTCCATCGACTCGCCCTGCACGATGATCGCGTGCGGGCGCTCGGCGACAATGGCCTCGACGGCCAGCTCGTGGGCCATGCACAGGTTACGGAGCGCACGCACGAAGCTCGCGTCGCCGGCCTGGCATTCGTTCCAGACGCCGTGCAGGCCTGAGAAGCTGGCGCAGACAAAGATCTGGTGGATCGGCGTGAAGTAGCGAACCCACGGGTAGCGGCGCGCGAAGGCGCGGGCGTACTCGGCGAAGAGCACCGGGAACGCGGGGTCCTGGAATCCGCCGAGCCACGTCGGGACGCCGAAATGACAGAGGTCGGCGATGACCTCGAGGCCCAGCTCGCGGAGCCGGGCCATGGGCTCGTCGGCGCTCTCCCAGTCGAATCGATCGGGGGCGGTGTGCGTGCGATAGTACGCCGGGCCGTAGCGCAGGGCATCGAGGCCCAACTCGCGGGCCAGGGCGAAGTCCTCTTCCCAGCGCGCGTAGTGGCCGCATCGGTCCATCTGGTCGATGCGGTTGCCTGTCGCGTTCGTGGGGTAACTATTCTCGATGCCGGAGGCAAATAGAAACGTCATGATATCCGGCGACGAGCCACGCACGTTGGCGTAACTGGCGCGTGGCGGCGTAAGTTTTCATATGTTGAAAGTTGGATTCGTCACGTTGGGGTGCGACAAAAATACCGTCGACAGCGAGCGCTATTTGGGCGCGCTGGCGGCGTATGGCGCTGAATCGACGGTCGATCTGGACGACGCCGATGTCATCGTCGTGAACACTTGCGGATTCATCGACGCGGCCAAGCAGGAGTCGGTCGATGCGCTCGTTGATGCCGGTCGGCGGAAGACGTCCGGGGTGTGCCGGGCCGTCGTCGCGGTCGGATGCATGGTCCAGCGGCACCGGGCCGAGCTCGAGGATGCGCTACCCGAGGTCGATCTCTTCCTTGGCGCGGCGGACTCGGACCGGCTGGTGCCCGAGCTCACCGAGCGGGGGCTGCTCGGGGAGCCCGTCATGGAGCACCCGGGGGAGCGACTGTACTCGGGGGACGTGCCGCATGTGCGATACCTCAAGGTCAGCGAAGGGTGCGACCATGGGTGCGCGTTCTGTGCGATTCCGCTCATGCGCGGCAAGCATCGGTCGTTCGAGCTGGCCGATGTGGTGCGCGAGGCCCAGCTGTTGGAGCTCCAGGGGGCGCGTGAGATCAATCTCGTCGCCCAGGATCTGGCGCATTATGGGCGCGACCGGCGGGATGTCGGGCTCGGGGAGTTGCTCGACGCGTTGGTGGCCGAGACGAGTGTGCCGTGGATTCGGCTGCTTTATGTCTACTCGGCGGGGCTCACGCCGGGGGTGCTCGAACGGATCGCGCGGCATGATCGCATTGTGAATTATCTCGACATGCCGATTCAGCATGGGTCGGATCCGGTGTTGGCGCGGATGCGGAGGCCGGAGCGGAGGGCGACGATTCGGAAGACCGTCGAGCGGGTCCGGATGGCAATTCCGGATGTGGCACTGCGGACGACGTGCATCGTCGGGTTTCCTGGCGAGACGGATGAGGATTTCGAACGGCTTCTAGCGCTGCTCGAAGAGGTCCAGTTCGAGCGGGTTGGGGCGTTCACCTACTCCGCGCAGGAGGGGACGCGGGCGGCGGAGTTGGTTGACGATGTGCCGGAGTCGGTCAAGCGGGAGCGGCTGGAGCGGCTGGTCGAGCTGCAGCGGGTGGTGACTGCCGAGCGGTATGAACGGCGGTTGGGGGGGATCGTTACGGCCCTCGTGGATCGCGTTGGCGATCGGGGGATCGAGGCGCGGCTAGCGTGCCAAGCGGATGACATCGATGGGATTACATGGGTTGACCGCGGCGCGGTCGGGGAGCTTGTCGAGGTGCGCGTCGACGAGGTTGTCGATGACTACGACTTTCGGGCTACAGTCCAAAAAGTCATACAAGCAACAAACAACGGCAAAAACAACGGCAACAAGAAGAGCGCGTTCGAGCAGGGGAGGGCGTTGCCTGTCATCCGGGCCACTTCCATCGGCAGCTACGGTCGATGACGACGCGGTCGGCCGAACTGATGGAGCGCGCCCGGCGGGTGTTTCCTGGCGGGGTCAACTCACCGGTACGGGCGTTCAGCGGCGTTGGCGGCGAGCCGTTTGTCGTGGCGCGCGGGGAAGGCGCGCGGATCTGGGATGTCGATGGGCGGGAGTACATCGACTACGTGCTGTCGTGGGGGCCGTTGGTGCTCGGGCACGCGGCGCCAGTCGTGCTCGACGCCTTGCACGAGACCATGGCGCGTGGGACGAGTTTTGGGATTCCCACGGGGCTCGAGGTGGAGCTGGCCGAGCTGGTGCGGGAGCGGATGCCGCAGGTCGAGATGATGCGGTTTGTGTCGAGCGGCACCGAGGCGATGATGAGCGCCGCGCGGCTGGCGCGGGCGGTCACCGGACGAGAGTACATCCTGAAGTTCGATGGGTGCTATCACGGGCACGCCGACTCGTTTCTCGTGAAGGCCGGATCGGGGGTGGCCACGCTTGGGTTGCCCAACTCGCCGGGGGTGCCGGCGGCGCTGGCGGCGTTGACGCTGACGGCGCCGTATAACGACTTGCCCGCGGCGCGCGCCGTGACGGCCACGCATGGTGACCGCCTGGCGGCGATCGTCGTCGAACCGGTCGTGGGGAACGTGGGATTCATTGCGCCGGACCCCGACTTTCTCCCGGGGCTGCGCGCGCTGGCGGACGAGACAGGCGCTCTCTTGATCTTCGACGAAGTCATGACCGGCTTTCGCATCGCACCGGGCGGCGCCCGGGAACGGTTTGGCGTCACGGCCGACCTGACGGCGCTCGGCAAGGTGATTGGTGGGGGGCTGCCCGTCGCCGCGTACGGAGGACGCCGTGACCTCATGACGCAGGTCGCACCGGCGGGGCCGATGTATCAGGCCGGCACGCTGTCGGGGAACCCGCTGGCGATGGCGGCGGGCGCCGCCACGCTGCGGGCGCTCACGCCAGCGCTCCACGAGCGCATCGCGCGCCGGACCGCCGAGCTGGTGGACGGGATGTGTGCCGTGGCCGCTCGGCATGGTGTGCCGTTCACGGCGTCGTCGATCGGCACGATGTGGGGGTTCTTCTTTCACCCGGGTCCCGTCCGCTCGTACGACGACGCCAAGCGATCCGACGTGGCGCTGTTCCGGCGGGTGTTCCATGCGGCGCTGGATCGCGGGGTGTACTTCGCGCCGTCGCCGTTCGAGGCGGCATTCATGTCAGCGGCGCATGGGCCGACCGAGATCGCCCAGACGTTGGAGCGGTTTGAGTCCGCGCTTGCGGCTGCCTAGCCCCGTTCTCGCCATCGCCGCCGCGCTGGCGTGTGGGAGCACCTACGCGCCGCCAGCAGTACGACCAATGCCGATCGCCATGCCGGGAGGCGGGCGGGAGGTGCGGGTGGCACTCGCCGATGGCGCGGCGAGTGGGGACGTATCGGCCACCGGGGCGTGGGTCCTTCTGCGGAGCGGCGGTGCCAAGACGCTGGTGCGCGGCACGGGGCGTGGGACGTGGACTGTCGCCCGGCACGCGGGGGGACGCCTTCGCATCACCAACGAGACCGGGGAGACGGCCACGCACGATGGCCCGTTTGTCGCGCGGGTGGTCGACCCGAGCGCGTTTCTGACCTGGAACGGCAAGCGTTATCGCGGCGAGCTGGAGATCCGCGCGGCCGACCACGGGATCGTGGTGATCAACCGGCTGCCGGTCGAGCAATACATCCGGGGCGTGGTGCCGCTGGAGTTGGGCGTCGTGGGGGAGGGCGAGCTGGCGGCGCTCGAGGCGCAGGCTGTGGCAGCGCGTAGCTACACGTACACGCGGTTGG
>DATMNB010000152.1:0-12948 GCA_035569435.1 Gemmatimonadaceae bacterium | reverse complement strand
TGGGCGCCACCGGGACGATCCTGAACGGTGCCCCCGTCACGTCACCGCACCTGCTCGCCGAAGGCGACACCATCGGCATCGGCGACACGACGTTTCGGTTCACGCGCCAACGCCCGGACCCCGACGTCGTCATCGTCGCGCCACCCGACGGAGACGAAGACCACGTCCCCCGCGCCACGTCCGTCGACGCGCTGTCGCGTCAGCCGACGGTGGTGAACAATCGGCTCATCGAACCCGACCCCGGTCTTCCCGACCCGACGGTGAAACGGCGCCGCGTCTCGGTCGCATGGATGATTGCCCCGCCACTCATCCTGCTCGCGCTCCTCAAGATCTACCTCATCGTACGGCACGGGCATCACTGACCGGCCGCATGCGGTGATGCCGCGGCGTCACCGGCGTCTGGGCGCCGTAGTACATCGCCATGAACGTGAGCACGACCGCGACCACCGTGAGACCGATGGCGGCAACGCGCGTGGCCCGGCGCCGGTTGTGCCGCGTGTGGTGCTCGCGGACCTCGATGCGCCCCATGAACGTCGTCTGCGCGCTCAAGCTCCGGCTCTCGGGCCGCCTGGTCGACGCATCGCGCGGGACCATGATACTCCCCACGGGCCGAGTG
The DNA here is from genome assembly GCA_035569435.1 of Gemmatimonadaceae bacterium. Taxonomy (GTDB): domain Bacteria; phylum Gemmatimonadota; class Gemmatimonadetes; order Gemmatimonadales; family Gemmatimonadaceae; genus DASRDS01. The sequence continues at coordinate 12,332 of DATMNB010000152.1, read as the reverse complement.
GTCGTGAACCGCAGCACCGTGTTGCTGATCCGGAGCTCGTCCCCTTCGAGCAGCAGCGCGCGTTCGATTAATCGGTCGCCATTGAGCGACACGACGGCCGCGCCGACGGGACTGGCGATATAACCACGCCCATCCTGGACGATCTCGACGTGGTGCCGCGAGATGTCGAGCTCGGTGAGCGACACGGTGCACGTTGGATCCCGGCCGATCGTATCCCGCACCCCAAGCTGATAGACCCGATCACGCCGCATGTCGCGCAGGTAGGCGGTCCCTTCCCCCTGGTCCATGGCCAGCTGCCGGTACCGGAAGCCGGCCGTCCCCAACGTGAAGGTGTCACCAAACTGGAGCAGCCCTTTCCCCTCGGGAAGCTCGACGCCATTGACCAGAATGACCGCGGCCGGCGACCCGGCGACGATCCGGGCCCGCCCCGCCGTCTCCAGCGACAGAATCGCGTGTAACGGCTCGATTCCCCGGCCCGTGATCCGCCAGCCCGCCTCCGGCGCGCTCCCGATGGTCAGGACCCCCGGGCCGACGCTGCGCGTCCGGTTCTCGAACTCGACGAAGGGCATGGTAGTACACCGACGATTAGAGGGACGGAACGGTTCATATCTGGGACCTACGTGGGAAGTCTTGATATCCCAACGACATACGGCCCAGGGCGTCAATTGACAATGCCGACAAAACTACTTAGGATTAGGATTCAAGAAAACCTCTAGTCGGAGTTGGGCATGAGCTCGTCGATCGAGACCCTCGTCAACCGCGAATACGCGTACGGATTCGTCACGGATATCGATACCGATACGATCCCGCGCGGCCTCAACGAGGATGTCGTCCGGCTCATTTCGGCCAAGAAAAAGGAGCCCGCCTTTCTCCTCGAGTGGCGGCTCAAAGCCTACCGGCGCTGGCTCACGATGAAAGAGCCGCACTGGTCCAACGTCCAGTACCCCCCTATCGACTATCAGGATCTCAGCTACTACTCGGCCCCCCGGGCAGCCAAGACCCTCGCCAGCCTCGACGAGGTCGACCCCGAGCTCCGGCGCACCTACGAGAAGCTCGGCATCTCGCTCAACGAGCAGAAGATCATGAACGGCGTCGCCGTCGATGCCATCTTCGACAGCGTCTCCGTCGGCACCACGATGAAGAAGGAGCTGGCCTCCCTCGGTATCATTTTCTGCTCGTTCGGTGAAGCCGTGCATTCGCACCCCGAGCTGGTCGAGCAGTACCTGGGCACGGTTGTCCCGTACAGCGACAACTTCTTTGCTGCCCTCAACTCGGCCGTGTTCAGCGACGGGTCGTTCTGTTACGTCCCCAAGGGCGTGCGCTGCCCGATGGAGCTCTCGACCTACTTCCGGATCAACGCCGCCAACACCGGCCAGTTTGAGCGCACGCTCATCATCGCCGACGAGGGGGCGTACGTCAGCTACCTCGAGGGCTGCACGGCGCCCAAGCGCGACGAGAACCAGCTTCACGCTGCGGTCGTCGAGCTCGTCGCGCTCGACAACGCCCAGATCAAGTACTCGACCGTCCAGAACTGGTACGCGGGCGACAGCGAGGGGAACGGCGGCATCTACAACTTTGTCACCAAGCGCGGCAAGTGCGAGGGCGTCAACTCCAAGATCTCCTGGACGCAGGTCGAGACGGGCTCGGCGATCACCTGGAAGTATCCCAGTGTGATCCTCAAGGGCGACAACTCGGTCGGGGAGTTCTACTCGGTGGCGGTGGTGAACAACCACCAGCAGGCCGACACCGGGACCAAGATGATCCACATGGGCAAGAACACCCGGAGCACGATCGTCTCCAAGGGGATCTCGGCGGGCCACGGCAACAACAGCTATCGCGGCCGCGTGCAGGTGCTGCCCAAGGCGACGGGCGCCCGCAACTACACGCAGTGCGACTCGATGCTCGTCGGCAACCAGTGCGGCGCGCACACGTTCCCCTACATCGAGGTCGGGAACAACACGGCGACGCTGGAGCACGAGGCGTCGACGTCCAAGATCGGCGAGGACCAGATCTTCTACTGCAAGCAGCGCGGGCTCTCGGCCGAGGACGCGGTGTCGATGATCGTCAGTGGCTTCTGCAAGGATGTCTTTCAACAACTTCCGATGGAGTTCGCGCTCGAAGCGCAGCAGCTCCTCGGCATCACACTCGAAGGGAGCGTTGGGTAATCGTGCTCGATATACGTGATTTGCGCGCCACGGTCGGCGATCAGGAGATCCTCAAGGGGATCTCCCTCTCCGTCCAGCAGGGCGAGATCCACGCCATCATGGGTCCCAACGGCTCCGGCAAGAGCACCCTGGCCCAGGTCCTGGCGGGCCACCCGGCGTACACCGTGACCGGTGGCTCCGTCACCTATGACGGCGAGGATCTGCTCGAGCTGGACCCCGAGGTGCGCGCCCAGAAAGGGGTGTTCCTCGCGTTCCAGTACCCGGTCGAGATCCCTGGCGTGTCCAACGCGTACTTCCTGCGTGCCGCCTACAACGCGATGCGCAAGGCGAAGGGCGAGCCCGAGGTCGATCCGCTGGAGTTCCTCGATCTGGTCGAGCGCAAGATGGCGCTGGTCGACATGGATCCGGCCATGCTCAACCGGTCGGTGAACACCGGCTTCTCCGGCGGCGAGAAGAAGCGTAACGAGATCCTGCAGATGGCCGTCCTCGAGCCGCGGCTGGCCGTGCTCGACGAGACCGACTCGGGGCTCGACATCGATGCGCTGCGCATCGTCGCTCAGGGGGTCAACGCGCTCCGGCGTCCCGACAACGCGACGATCGTCGTCACGCACTACCAGCGCCTGCTCAACTACATCGTGCCCGACGTCGTCCACGTGCTCGCCAACGGCCGGATCGTCCGCTCGGGGGGCAAGGAGCTGGCGCTCCAGCTCGAGGAGCGGGGCTACGAGTGGCTGACCGACGGCGCCGAGGTTGCGGCGTGAGCGTCGCCTCGTTTGTGGAGGATTTTCGCCGTCAGCCGCCCGCCGGGCCGGCCTGGCTCGCGCCCATCCGTCGCACGGCGATCGATCGGTTCGCCGCGGCCGGGTTTCCGACGCAGCACGACGAGGACTGGCACTTCACGAGCGTGAAGGCGATCGCCGGGGCCGAATGGCATCCCGTCGCCGGCGGTCAGGTGCGCGCCGATGATCTCGCGCCCTTCACCTTTGGCACCGACTGGACCCAGATGGTCTTCGTCAACGGTCGGTTCGCCCCGGAGCTCTCGTCGCTCCGTGGGCTTCCCGCAGGCGTGCGGGTCGCGCAACTCGGTGATGAAGAGGTAGTGAGACGCCACCTCACCACGATGGCGCCGACCGACGTGGCCTTCACGGCGCTCAACACCGCGTTCATGACCGACGGGGCGCTGATCCAGATCCCCGCCGACGTCATCCTCGAACGGCCGATCCACCTCCTGTACGTCACAGATGGCGAGGCCGCCCGCGGGGTGACCTACCCCCGGACGCTCATTCTCGCCGGTCGGCATGCGCACGCGACGATCATCGAGAGCTACGTCGCCGTGGGCGATGCGGTCTATCTCACCAACGCCGTGACCGAGGTCGACGTCGCTGACGGGGCGCACATCGCCCACTACCGCGTCGAACGCGAGAGCGAGCGGGCCTACCACGTCGGCACGACGGAGGTCCGTCAGGGGCGCGACAGCCGGTACCACTCGTTCTCGTTCGCCACCGGTGGGGCGCTGTCACGCATCAACGTCTACGACGTGCTCGCCGGACAGGGCTGCGAGGCGACGCTCGATGGCCTCTATCTGGCCGACGGCACCCAGCATATCGACCACCAGACGCGGATCGAGCACGTGGCGCCCAACTGCGGCAGCCGCGAGATCTACAAGGGCATCATGGACGGCGCCGCGCACGGCGTGTTCAACGGCAAGGTCTACGTCCACCCCGAGGCCCAGAAAACCGACGGAAAGCAGACCAACAACAACCTGCTCCTCTCGGACCAGGCCCACGCCGACACCAAGCCCCAGCTCGAGATCTTCGCCGACGACGTGAAGTGCACGCACGGCGCGACCGTGGGGCGGCTCGATGAGGTGGCGCTCTTCTACCTCAAGAGCCGCGGCATCAGCGCAGAGTCGGCGCGGACGCTGTTGACCTATGCGTTTGCCGCCGATGTGCTGCAGCGGATCGATGACGACACCGTACGCGCCGCGCTCGAGGCCCTCCTGCTGGAGCGGTTCGTCGGCGCCGCCGAAGCCGTCGCGACCGTGTAAGGGTGGTGTCCCGTGGCTGACCTGCGTGAGCTCTATCAGAGTGTGATCCTCGATCACAGCCGGTCCCCACGGAACTTTGGCGCCCTCCCCGACGCCTCGGCCCAAGGGTCCGGACACAACCCGATGTGCGGCGATGCGGTGACCGTGTGGGTCCGCATGGACGGCGACACAATCGCCGACATCAGGTTCGCGACCCCACCGGGCGTCGGCTGCGCGATCTCCAAGGCGTCGGCGTCGATCATGACAACGGCCGTGCGCGGCAAGACACGCGACGAAGCCGAGGCGCTGTTCACGCGCTTTCACGACCTGGTGACCGGCGCCAAGTCTGAGTCTCGCTCTGAGGCTCGCTCTGAGGCTCGCTCTGAGGCTCGCTCTGAGTCTCGCTCTGAGTCTCACCGTGAGTCTCGCCCCGAGCCTCCCCGCAACCAGCCTGGGACTCAGCTGGGATCCGAGCCTGAGTCGCAGACTCAGGCGAGGACCCAGCCTGAGTCCCAGGCTGAACCCTCAAAAAAACCCCTTCCGCTTGGCAGCCTAGCCGCGTTCGGAGGCGTCTCCCAGTTCCCAATCCGCGTGAAATGCGCGACGCTCGCCTGGCACGCACTCCGCTCGGCACTGGGCACGTCGTGATGCCAGTCGCGCGACTGGCCGATGTGGCCGAGGGGGAAATCCTGTCAGTCACCGCTCCAGACGGCGCGCAAGTCTGCCTCGTGCGCGTCAACGGCGAGATCTGCGCCCTCCTCGACAACTGCTCGCACCAGAACTACCCGCTCTCCGCAGGCTCCCTCGAACCCGACGGCACGATCGAATGCGTCTGGCACGGGGCACGATTCGACGCCCGCACCGGCGCCGTCCTCGGCCCGCCCGCCGTCGACGGCATCCCCACCTACGAAGTCGCCGTCGACGGCGACACCATCCTGCTCGGCGCGAGGCGCGCATGAACCGCACGCGAGACGATTTCCCCCTCCTCGCCGCCCGCCCGGGCCTCGTCTACCTCGACTCCGCCGCCACGTCGCAGAAACCCCGCGCCGTCCTCGACGCCGTGCGCGAGTTCTACGAGACAGACAACGCCAACCCCCACCGCGGCGCCTACGCCCTCTCGGTCGCCGCCACCGAGCGCTATCACGCGGCCCGCGAGAAAGTGGCCCACTTCTTCGGCGTGGCCGACCCCGACCGCCTGATCTTCACCCGCGGCACGACCGAATCACTCAACCTCGTGGCCGCGACATGGGGCCGCACCAACCTCGCCCGCGGCGACGAGGTCATCGTCACCCGCCTCGAGCACCACGCGAACTTCGTCCCGTGGCAGGTCATCGCCGCCGAGCGCAACGCAACGTTCCGCATCGCCGAAATCACCGATGACGGCCGCTTGGACCTCGACCACCTCCGGCACCTCGTAACTCCCCGGACCAAGGTCGTGGCCATAACACACGTCTCCAACGCCTTGGGAACGATCGTGCCGCTCCCGGACGTCATCGACATCGTCCGCCGCCAGGCCGCCCCGGGCGCGATCATCGTCGTCGACGGCGCCCAGAGCGCCCCGCACCTGAGCGTCGCCCTCGACGCCCTCGACATCGACTTCTACGCGTTCAGCGGCCACAAGATGCTCGGCCCCACCGGCATCGGCGGCCTCATCGGCCGCCGCGACCTCCTCGAAGCCATGCCCCCCTACCAGACCGGCGGCGACATGATCGAGTTCGTCGGCGACGAACGCACGACATGGAACGTGATCCCCCACAAGTTCGAAGCCGGCACGCCCAACACCGGCGACGCCGCCGGCCTCGCCGCGGCCGTCGACTATCTCTCTAGTATGGGGATGCCCACCGTACGCCGTCACGAGCAAGCCCTCACGGCAGTCGCCAGCGAACGCCTCGCCGCGATCCCAGGCGTACGCGTGTTCGGCCCGCCACCGGCCGAGCGAAGCGGCGTCGTGAGCTTCACCGTCGCCGACGTCCACCCGCACGACCTCGCCACGATCCTCGACCAGGACGGCGTCTGCGTCCGCGCCGGCCAGCACTGCGCCCAGCCGCTGTTACGCCGCCTGGGCGTCGGCGCCACGGCCCGCGCGTCGTTCTACGTCTACAACGATGCGGCCGACGTCGAGGCCCTGGTCACCGGTGTCCGCAAAGCCCAAGCGATGTTCGCCGATGTCGCCAGCTGAGATCATTCTCACCCACCACCGCCGCCCACACCATCGCGGCACGATCGACGCCCCCGATGGCGTCGCCACGCGCCACAACCCACTCTGCGGCGAGACACTCACCGTCGGTGTGACCCTCGACACCGGCCGCCTCAGCGACGTGCGATTCGACGGCGAGAGCTGCTCGATCGGCCGAGCCTCGGCGTCGATGATGACCGACTTGGTCGTCGGCCTGACCCCGGACGAGGTCGGCGCCCTCACCACGCGCGTGCAGGCCCTCGTGACCGGCGACCCCGCCGCGGCCGCCGACGCCACGCTCGGCGACTTGCGAGCACTCGCCGAGGTGCGGCGCACGCCGGCCCGCGCCGCCTGTGCCCTCCTGCCGTGGAACGCGCTGGCAGACGCGCTGGCGGAGGCACTAGACGCACGGTTAACCTAGCTTGATGCGTCTTCGCCCCCGCACCATCGCCCTCGCCGTCGTTCCCGTGGCGGTCGCGGGGTTCCTGGTGCGAGGGTCGGCGATCCGACGCGGCCCGGATCTCTTCTCTCAAGTCTTTGCCCTGGTCCGCCGCGACGGCGTCGACTCGGTCAGCGCCGACGCCCTCTACGAAAAAGCCGCCCGCGGCCTCGTCCACACGATCGGCGACCCCTACGCCGAGCTGTACACCCGCGATGAGCTCGCCTCATTCAGCCGCGAGAACCTCGGCGGCGCCTATGGCGGCCTCGGCATGCAGATCGAGGATCACAACGGCCGAGCCACAATCTCACGCGTGTTCGCGCGCGGACCCGCCGCCGTCGGCGGCCTGAGACCGGGCGATGTGATCGTCGCCATCGACAGCGCCTCGGTCCGCGGCTGGCCCTTGGACCGCGTCTCCAAGACGCTCCTCGGCGAACCCGGCACGCCGCTCACCGTCGTCGTCGACCGCGTTGGCGCCGACGGCCCCGTGCGCGGTCGGTTCGTGCGCGAGATCGTCCACCAGCCGTCGGTGCCCTTCGCCATGGTTCTGGACGGCGGCATCGGCTACGTCCCGCTCCGCGTGTTCAGCGAGTCGGCCGCGGAGGAAGTGCACACCGCCCTCACCCGCCTCCTGGCCCAAGGCGCCCGCGGCATCATCCTCGATGTGCGCGAGAACGGCGGCGGCGCGGTCGACCAGGCGCTGGCGATCACGAACTTCTTCGTCCCCGAGGGCACGGAGATCGCCAGCGTGCGCGAGCGAAAGGGCACGCCCGAAGTGTATCACGCCTCGCACCGTCCGCTCACGACGACCGTCCCCGTCCTCATGCTCATCGATGGCGGATCGGCCTCGGCGACAGAAATCGTGGCCGGCGCGCTCCAGGACCACGACCGCGCGTTGATCGTGGGCACGACGTCGTTTGGCAAAGGGCTCGTCCAGACACTCTTCCCGCTCGAGGGCGGCCACGCCCTCAAGCTCACGACGGGCCGCTGGTACACGCCCAACGGCCGGTCGATTCAGAAGCCCCGCAAGCTCCTGCCCGATGGCCGCCTGGTCGAGATCAACCCGGACTCGGCGCCGGCCGACACGGCGCGCCACGCACGACCGGTCTTCCGGTCGGATCACGGACGCATCGTGTATGGCGGCGGCGCGATCACGCCCGATGTCGTCGTCACCGGGGACACGCTGAGTGACGCCGACCGGGCGCTGCTCCGCGCGATCACCCCCGCGTCGCAGGCCGCGTACCTGGCCACGTACGCCCTGGCACAGCAGCTCGCGTCGACCGCGCGGCCAGATTTTGTCGTGCAGGACGCGTGGCGCGACACCCTGTTCGCGCGCTGGCAGACGGCCAGGGTGCCGGTCAATCGCGCGCAGTTCGACGCGGGACGCCACCTGATCGATCGGCTGCTCATCGACCGGGTCAGCGAGCTGGCATTTTCGGATTCGGCCGCGTTCCGCCGGCGCATTGGCGACGACAGGCAGTTGACGCGCGCCTTGGAGCTCATCCGGCAGGCACACACGCAGACCGACCTCCTGGGATTAGCGACCGCAGTGCAGCGCGGATGAGCGAGGGAACCCCGCCACGGCGCAACATCGCCAGTGGGACGCCATGGGAGCCGGTTGTCGGATACTCCCGGGCCGTTCGCGTGGGACCCCATGTCCACGTGTCGGGCACGACGGCGACTGATGAGAGCGGAGCCGTCGTCGGCGTGGGCGACGTGGGCGCGCAGACACGACAGGCGCTCCGCAACCTCATCGAGGCGCTCGAGCGGGCCGGCGCCACCGCGCGTGACGTCGTGCGAACGCGGATCTTCGTCACCGATATTTCCGGCTGGCAAGCGATCGGCGCGGCGCACGGCGAGATCTTTGGCGGTGTACGCCCCGCGACATCGATGGTCGAGGTCCGGCGGCTGATCCACCCCGACATGCTGGTGGAGATCGAGGCCGACGCGTACGTTGATGGGGCTGGCGCATAACGGCCGGCGCATGAAACTCGCGTCCCACTCGACGAGGCCACAAGCTGTGACGTTCAAATACGGGGGCGTACTGGCCCTCTGTGCACTGACCGCGTGCGGTGATAAGCCGCGCACCGCTGATTCCGCGGCGGCCACCACACCCGCACCTGCTGCGACTTCATCCACACCGACTGTGCCGACATTCGCTCCTGCCCTTGGCGTGGATCTTCCCGCCATGACCAAGACGGCGTCCGGGCTCGCCTATCAGGACAAGAAGGTCGGCACCGGCGCCGCGGCCACGGCCGGCAAAATGGTCTCCGTCCACTATACCGGCTGGCTCCCCGACGGCACCAAGTTCGACAGCAGTCGGGACCGGAACGAGCCGTTCGACTTCCCGTTGGGCGCGGGACACGTCATCGCCGGCTGGGATGAAGGCGTGGCGGGCATGAAGGTCGGCGGCCGCCGGCTGCTGGTGATCCCGCCGTCCCTCGGCTACGGCGCGGGTGGCACGGGCCCGATCCCACCCAACGCGACGCTCGTGTTCGACGTCGAGTTGCTCGGCGTGAAATGACACCGCGCTAGCGCACCCCCATGGCTGCACCCCGTTTTTTGCGACCGGGACCGGGCGATGTCTCCGAGACGGGGATGACGTATGTCGCGAAAGTGCCGGACGGGGACATCTTGGAGATTCTGAGCCACCAGCTGGACGAGTTTGCCGATGTCTGGCGGCGGGTGGGGGAGAAGCGGGCCAACTTTCGGTACGCGCCCGACAAATGGACCGTGAAGGACGTCGTCTGCCACATGGTGGACGCCGAGCGGGTGTGGGTCTACCGGGCCATGCGCTTTGCCCGCGGCGACTCCACCCCGCTGCCCGGGTGGGACCAGGACACCTTTGCCCAGGGCGCCAACGCCTCGGCGCGCCGACTGGACAGCCTGGCGGCCGAGTTGGCGTACGTTCGGCGCGCCTCGATCGTCTTTCTCGAGGGGCTGGACGTGGCGGCCATCGCACGACGCGGGATCGCCAGCGACGCCCCCATGGCGGTGTCGGCCACCCCGTACCTGCTGGCGGGCCACGCCATGCACCACATCGAGATCATTCGCACTCGATATCTCTGATCGGGATCGGTGACATGGACGGTTCGAGCAGCAAGTGGCTCGGCTGGATCGGCTCCCTGGTCGGCGGCTACGCCGGCTGGTACCTCGGCGCGCTCGTCGGCACCATGACAGCGTTCATGCTGAGCATGGTCGGCACCGGCATCGGCCTCTACCTCGGCCGCCGGTTCGTCCGCGACTACCTGGAGTAACCGGGCCGGGTGGGCGCCAAATCACCCCTATGGCCCGCCCTAGCACAGGTGCACGGCCATGGCCTTGAACGTCGCCACCACATCGCTACCGACGGTCAGCGATAGGTCCTCGGCCGAGCGCGTCGTGAGGGCGGCGACCAATGGAGTGCCGGCGACGTCGACGGTCACGCGCGTCAGGGGCCCAAGGGTCGCGATCTCGGTAACCTGACCCCAGAAGACGTTGCGGGCCGAGGAGTGTTGGCGGTCGGTCGAGAGGACGACCTCCTCGGCGCGAAGCACGGCGTAGCCGGCGCCGGACTCGGCGTCGCCCAGGGCGTAGAGCGTCAGGCCGTCGGTCTGGAACGCCGAGACGCCGTCGCCCAGGCGGGTGATCGAGCCGGCGAAGATGTTCTCGGCGCCGAGGAATTCGGCCACGTACGGGGTGGCCGGCTGGCGAAAGACGACGTCGGGGCGGCCGACTTGGAGAACGCGGCCGCCGTCGAGCAGGATGGCGACGTCGCCGAGGAGGCCTGCCTCGGAGAAGTCGTGCGTCACCTGCAGGATCGTGAGCGACAGCTCGCGGTGCAGCGCGCGCACCTCGTGTCGGGCCTGGGCGCGGCGGCGTGGGTCGAGCGCGCTGAACGGCTCGTCGAGGAGGAGCACGGACGGCCGCCGAGCCAGCGCCCGCGCGAGCGCCACGAGCTGCCGCTCCCCGCCGCTCAGGGCCGACACCGGGCGCGTGGCCAGCGCGTCGACCCCAAACCGCCGCGCCACCGCCGCGGCGAAGGCCGGATCGGTCGCTCCGTACGCGACATTGGCCTCGACCGAGAGGTGCGGAAAGAGAAACGCCTGCTGATAGACGAGCCCCACGTCGCGCTGCTCGGCCGGCGTCGCGGTGACATCGGAGGTCCCCAGCCGTACACGCCCGGCACGCAGCCGCCGCACGCCAGCGATCGCCTCGAGCAACGTGGTCTTCCCCGCGCCGGCCGGCCCGATCACCACCCCATACCCGCCCGCCGCCACCGCGAACGACACGTCGATCAGCGCAAAGCCTCCCGCGACGACCGAGAGCCCGTTGACCTCGATCATGTCACGACGTCGGCGCGCAATGCCCTGAGCGCTATGAGCGGCACGAGCGCGAGTAACGCCAAGACCGCGGCCACGGGCAGCGCCTGCGCGAGCCCGTAGCTGGTGAACCGCTCATAACTCAGTACGCTCGCGACCTTGGGATTGTAGGTCAGAATGACGATCGCCCCAAACTCGCTCACGGCCCGCGCCCACATGACGATGCACGCCGCGATCAGCCCCCGATGCCCGAGCGGCAACGTCACCCGCCGAAACGCCCGCCACGGCGCGTCGCCCAACGTGCGCGCCACCGCTTCGTAGCGGGGATCGATCCGCGCAAACGTCTCACGGGCAGCGCTGAGATAAAGCGGCGCGGACACAAAGAGCATTGCACACACGATCCCCGTCGGCGATCCCGCCACCCGCAGCCCAAACGCCAACAGCGCGTGACCGACGGGCGTCGCGCGTCCAAGCGTGAGCAGGAGCGCGATCCCCGCCACCGGGTGCGGGATGAGCAGCGGCAAGTCGAGCAGCGCCGCCACCAGAGCATGCCCGCGAAAACGATGCCGCGCGAGCAGATATGCCAACGGCGTCCCGCCGAGTGCGCCGAGGATGGTGGCGGTCGTGGCGGTGAGCGCCGTGAGCAGGAGTGCGTCGCGGAGCTCGCGGTCGACGCCGAGGCTCGACACCCCCTCGGCTCCTCCCGCGGCCACGAGTCGCGCGACTGGCGCAGTCAGGAACAGAAAGAGCAGCGACGCCGCCAACGCGGCGAGGACCGTGGCCACTCGATGGCTGGCGCGCGTCATTGCAATCGGAAGATAGTGGGACTGCAACGCAGTGCCACGTTCGTATAAGACGGTAAGTAGTACGTGCCGCCGAAGGCAGCAGTACTATTCCTCTATGACCTCAGCGGCCATCGAGATCGAGGGGATCGGCAAGCAGTTCGACAAACACGTCGCCGTGCGAGACTTATCGCTCAATGTTCCACGTGGAACAGTCTACGGGCTCCTCGGTCCCAACGGGGCAGGGAAGACGACGACGATCAGGATGATCCTGAACATCATCGTGCCCGACCGCGGCACGATCCGTGTGCTCGGGGCTCCGAATGGTGACAAGGGCGCGATCGACCGGGTCGGGTATCTCCCCGAGGAGCGCGGCCTGTACAAGAAGATGCAGGTGCGGCGCGTGCTACGGTTCCTGGGCGAGCTCAAAGGCCTGACCCGCC
>DATMNB010000151.1:0-5884 GCA_035569435.1 Gemmatimonadaceae bacterium | reverse complement strand
ATGCGGACGCCGTCCATGACGATCAAGGGCTCGTTGGAGAGCGTGGCGCTCGAGACGCCGCGGATCCGGATGCGGGACCCGCTGCCGACGACGCCGGAGTTGTCGATCACGGTGAGGCCGGCGATGCGGGAGTTGAGCAGCTCGGAGAAGTTGGTGACCGGCGCCTTGCTGATGGAGTCGGGCATGAGGATCCCGATGGACGCGCCGGTCTCGCGCGCCGCTTCGGTCGGCGCGGACGTTCCGAGGACGACCTGGAGTTGCAGGGTCACGGACGTCCGTGGTAACGCGAAATCGACGGTCGTCGTTCCGTCGGTGACCGCGACGGTCCTGGCTTGTGACGAGTAGCCCAACCGATTGACCCGAATGGATTGTGGCCCGACGGGGACGTTCAACATCCGAAAGCGACCATCCGGACCAGTGCGGACGATCCGGCCGGTGCTCACCGCCGTGACCTGTACGTCGGGCAGCACTTCCTTGTTATCGGCGTCGACGACCGTGCCCGCGATGGTACCGGTCGCGCGTTGCTGGGCATGCAAGGGCGCACCGGTCACGGCGATCCACACACTCGTACCGAGGAGCGCTCCGGCGAACCCGCGCCAACGAGTTATGATCACTCCCTCACCGCCGCGGATGGAATGAGGCACTACGATTGGCGCGAGCAATGGGCGCAACAAGTCGGCGAATGTGCGGAGCGTGTGAACACTCGATGGTCGCGGCGACGCGATGTGTGAGATGCATGAAGCGGTGGTGCGAGACGCCGGACGAGCCATCACGGCGCTCCTGTTCACACGGCCGTAACACATCGCGGTGCCACTAGTCGCCCGTGTGTTCGCTGGTGTGTTCGCAAGTGTGCACCGGTGTGTGCGCTGGTGTGTTAGCGATGCGTGAGCGTGCGTCGCCACCTATCGCGTCACACGCGACGCGTGTACTAGGTTGGCCACATGCAGCAGGTGTTGATGGTCACGCCCGCGGCGCGCCGCGCGGCGGGGTGGTGCGCGGCGTTGCGTGACGAAGGTTTCGGCGTGTCGCGAGCGGCCGACACGATCGACGGTCTGCGCGAGGCGGAAGCGGGCGATGTGTCGGCGGTCATCATTGACGTGGCGTCCCTTGGGCCGGATGGGCTGACGATGCTCGCGCGGCTTCGTGATCTCGGGCTTCGCGCGCATCTGCTGGCGGTCGTCGCGGCCCTCGATGACGACGCCCTGATCCGTAGTGTCGAGCTCGGCGCTGACGGCGTCGCCGACGACGAGTGTTCGCCGCGGGCGTTAGCGATGCGACTGCGCGCGCTCACGCGTCGCGGGCGACCCGCCGACGAGCCGATGGGCGATATCCAGATCGGGGCACTCCATCTGAGCGTCGACGCGCGCGCGCTCTGGCGCGGCGATCGGCGGATCGATCTGACACCGCGCGAGTTCGATGTGCTGCTCGCGCTCGTGCGTCAACGCGGCTGCGTCGTCAACCCGGCGCGACTCCTGGCCGATCGCGGCGGCGGACCGCCACCCGACCCGCCGGCGGCCATGTGGAACCTGGTACGTGCGTACGTCCACGGGCTGCGGCGGAAGCTGGGCGGCGCCGGCGTGCCGACGTGCATCGTCACCATCCGTGGGGCTGGCTACATGATCCCGCGCACATGACTCGACTGCTGTTGCTGGAGGATGAGCGGCATCGGCTCTCGCCGCTCCGAAGCGCCCTGGAGGTCACCGGCTACGAGGTCGACACCGCGACGGCGCGCGCGACGGCACGCGCCGTGGCACTCTTCGGCGTCGTGCGTCCCGCGCTCGCGGTCCTCGACATCGGGCGTCGGGGAGGCGCCGCCGCGGACGCCCTCGTGTTGATCCGCGGCGCAGACCGCGTCACGCCGATCCTCGTCATCGGTGCATCCGGATCGGACGCCGATCTCGTCCGGGCGTTCGCGCGTGGTGCCGACGACTATATGGCAACGCCGGCGGACGCGCCGATCGTCGTGCCGACGCTGCTCGCGCGGATTCGGGCGCTGCTGCGGCGCGCACACGCCGGGGAAGAGAGCGGGCCGTCCTGGATTCGGTTTGGCGAGATCGCGATCCACCCGGTGAGCCGGACCGTTCGTCGCAACGGTGAGCCCGTCACGCTCACGCCGACCGAATACGAGCTCTTGCTGACGCTCGTGCGCTATCGCGGCGTCGAGCGCCCGCGCCGCGACCTCTTTCGCGACGTCTGGGGCGAGGAGGGCATGCCAGGCGCCGGGTCCCTTCGCCGAGTCGACACATATATGGCTGCCCTACGGCGCAAGCTCGAGGGTCGGCGCGCCACGCCGCGATACCTGCGAACCGTGCCCGGCGGGTACATGTTCCTGCCGCCGCGCGAGCACCGCGCGGCGGCAGGCTTTCGGGCGTGATATTTAGCGCTGTTGGGCTAGCTAGACATTTCGCCAGTCTCGGCCGCGAAAATTTTTCGCGGAGGGTCTTGCGAACGACGACCCGATTTGACTAACATGGTGGTGGCGAGACGAGAGGCGGTTGTTGAGATGGTGAGCGCACCATCAGTCAGACCCAAACGGGTCGAGGCATAGACCGGCAAAAGCGCGGCTGGCCAATGGCCAAAAACTCGTTCGAGCCAGCGAGGGCCCGGGAGAAATCCCGGGCCTTCGTGTTTTCTGGCCCGCTCAGACGGGCGCGAAGACGCCGTCGGGCTGCAGCATGGTGAGCACACCCGATCGGATGTCGAAGCTCATCCCCGTGAGCCGCAGCGTCCCGGCCGCGACGCGGTCAGCGATCCAGGGGAACGTGAGTAGGTGCTCGAGCGACAGCTTGATGGTCTCCCGCTCGCACGCGGTGTGGACGTCTATGGGGGTGCCCTCGGTCGTGGCACTTGCCAGCGCGCGGTGTTTCGCGGGCTCGGCGATCCGCATCCACGGCACGAGAAAGTCGCCCGCCGGATGCGGCGCACCCTCGAGCAGCACCTTGATGCCGCCGCACATGGCGTGACCCATGACGATCACGTCGTCCACCTCGAGCACGCGCACCGCGAACTCGAGTGCCGCACTCGTCGCGTGGAACGCCGAGTCGGGCTCGTACGGCGGGACCAGGTTGGCCACGTTGCGCAGGACGAACAACTCACCCGGCTCGGCGCCAAAGATCATCGCCGGATCCACCCGGCTGTCGGAGCAGGCAATCACCATCGTCCGCGGCGCCTGCCCGCCATCGGCCAACCGTTCAAAGACTGCCCGGCGCTCCGGCCATTGCTCGGCGCGAAAGCGCCGATAGCCGGCGATCAGCGTGTCCATGCTTTAGTGTTTTGGTGGCGGTAGCAGCGACATGTACGCCGCCGTGACGAATGATGGCGCGGAGACAGGCCCGTGACCCCACGTGGCGTCGAACGCGGCGGTGGGATGCGACGCGAGGACATCGGCGAGCGGGCGCCTCGCGGTGGCAAACGGGCGGAGCTTTTCGCGCACGGCGACGAGCATGTCTCGATAGACGTGCAGCTCGCGCGACGTGCCGACCGGACCGCGGCCCGGGATGATCTGCACGTTCGTTGCGAAGTCGAGGAATTTGTCGGTCGTGGCGATGAGGCTATCGAGCGAGCCGCCGTGGACGGTGTCGATCGCCGGATACCCGTCGGTCGTGAAGCTCTGCCCGAGATACAGGACCCGCGCACCCTCGATGTGCACGCTGACCTCGGCCCAGTTGGCGCCGCGCGGCTGGTGCACGGCGTGGATCGCGTCACTGTCGACCAGGAGCTGAACCACCTCGGAGAACCCGACGCGCGGCTGGCGAACCGGCCGGCCGGTCGGGCCGCGCCGCTCCCGGGCAAACGCCAAGCGCTCGTGCATGAGCACCGTGGCACCGGTGAGCCCCCATCCGGCGTCACCCGCCTCCCACGCACTGTCGCCCGCCGTGGCGAACACCCACCGCACCGGCGGTGCGCCGCGCGCCGCGAGCGCGGTCCGCACCCTCGGCGTCACCGACCGCGCCTGCGTCCCGATCAGCACCGTCCCCTCAGGTCCCGTGAGCGCCACGAGGTTGCCCGTCGGGCCGGCGATGAGCGTCGTCGTGGGCCCCAGCGCCGTGAGACGAAGCGCCGTGTCGGCGGCAATTGGCGACGGGCGCACCTGGGCCCAGGCATGGGAACCGCCCGCTGCCGCGGACAGCACGATCATTAGTACCACGGACCGACGGACCGGTACGGACAGTCGACACCACTCGGTTGAGAGTCGACGCAAAATGTATCTCGCGCCGGCGCGCGGCGGGAATAGATTAGCGCCATGCCATTTGCCATCCATACGCCGCCGCCACGCATCGAAGTCGTGGTGCCATCTAGTGTACGCGCCGAGCCGGTCACGGGCCGCGTGTTTGTCTTTCTGTCGACTGATTCGACGCGTGAGCCCCGACTCGAGGGCGGCGGGGTCGTGAGCGTGCCGTTCTTCGGCGTGGACGTCGCGGATCTGGCCCCGGGCACTCCGGCCGTCATCGATGGGCGGGCCGGCGGGTATCCGGTGCGCTCGCTCGACCAGCTCCCAGCCGGCGACTACTATGTCCAGGCGCTGGTGAGCGTGTACACGCGCTTCCCGCGCGCCGACGGACACACGATCTGGGCGCACATGGACGAGTGGGAAGGCCAGAAGTTCAACACGGCCCCCGGCAGTCTCGTGAGCGCCGTCCGACGGGCGCATATCGATCCACGGCAGGGTCTCACCCTCACGCTCGCGGTCTCACGCGTCCTGCCGCCGGTCGTGGTGCCGCCGGACGACCGGTACGTGAAGCGCATCAAGATCCAGAGCAAGATCCTGACGCGGTGGTGGGGGCATCCGATGTATCTGGGCGCGGTCGTCCTGCTCCCCAAAGGCTACGACGAGCACCCCGACGTCCACTATCCGGCCATCTGGGACCAGGGGCATTTCACGCTGGCCCCGCCGCTCAATTTCACGCTCGATAGCACGCCCGAGACGGCGGCCATGCGCCTCCGGCGCATCGAGGGCACCACGGGACGCGAGTCGGGCTACGCGTTCGCCCGCAGCTGGCTCAGTGACTCATTCCCGCGCATGGTCGCGTTCCGCATCCTTCACCCGTCGCCCTACTACGACGACTCCTACGCGGTCAACTCGGCCAACAACGGGCCGTACGGCGATGCAATCATGCAGGAGTTAATCCCGTATCTCGAGGAGCACTTCCGCGTGATCCGCGAGCCGTACGCGCGCGTGCTGACCGGCGGCTCGACCGGTGGCTGGGAGTCGCTCGCGCTCCAGGTCTATCACCCCGACTTCTTTGGGGGCACGTGGACCTTCTATCCGGATCCGGTCGACTTCCACCGGTACGAGCTCGTCGATCTGTACGCCGATACGAACGCGTTCTACATCCAACGGAACCCCTGGATTCGCCAGGAGCGCCCGTCAGAACGTCGCCCCGATGGCCAGCCCACGGTCATGCTCCGTGAGGAGAACTGGCTCAACACGGTGCGGGGGAGCCGGCGCCGCGGCGGTGAGAACCTCGCCATCTGGGAGGCGACCTACGGCCCGACCGATGCGGATGGCTATCCTGCTCCCGTGTGGAACGACACGACCGGTCACATCAACGCCGACGTCGCGCGATACTGGCGCGACCACGATTACGACATCCGGGACTACCTGGCCCGCAACTGGTCGCACGTGGGGCCATCGCTGACGGGCAAGATCCACGTCTACGTCGGCGACATGGACCACTATTATCTCAACCTCGCCGTGTATCTGTTGGACGACTTCCTACGCGGGACGACGAACCCGGCCTATGGTGGGTCGTTCCAGTACGGCCGGCCGCTCAAGGGCCACGGCTGGCAGCCGATGTCCAATGCCGATCTGGTGCGCGAGATGGCCAAGGAGATCGCGGGCCACGCGCCGACGGGGGCGACGGCCACGGCCTGGCGGTACTGA
>DATMNB010000150.1:0-4249 GCA_035569435.1 Gemmatimonadaceae bacterium | reverse complement strand
AACAATCAATGACACGACACCCGCGTGCGTCGAGTCTAGGGGGACGGCCGCGAGGCCGACGAAGCGGTGCGGCGAAGCTGCCGCGGCATCGCGGACGAACGTCACCGGTTGGCCAAATACGGTCGCACGAACGGCCATGGCCGAGTCGTCGACAACCACGAGTTGTACCAGGCTGCCTGGTACAAGGGACGAGGGGGTTGTGGTGATATGTGGCAGCGTCACCGCCACCGCCGCCGCCACTGCGTCCGCGGCCGGGCACGCGGCAACTGCTGCGTGCAGGCGAATATCGCCCCCGGTGCCGAGGCCGGTGGCGTAGCCTGGCGCGCGGGCGCGGATGACCCAGCGGCCGTCGGGGACGCCGGTGAGGGTGAAGCGACCGGCTGAGTCGGTCGTGCTCGTGAGGGCTTGCTGGGGGATATCGACGCGCGCGTCGGCGAGCCCCACGCCGGTTGCCGCGTCGGTCACGCGGCCGGACAGCGTTTGTGCGGGCAGTGCGAACGCGATGCTAAGATTCGCTATGGCGAAGAAAAAGCGCGCAGGTGCGCGTGTGCCGCGCACCGTGAGTGGTAAGCATCTCGATCCTGAGAAGTTGGCCACGGTCGAGCGGGCGGCGGTCGATGGAGTGCGGGAGCGAGCGGAGGAAGGGCACTTGCTCGCGGGGCGCACGCCGCCGTCGGGGCGGAGTCGCCGGTCGGGCGCCGTGCGCACGATCGACGAGTCGATCCGCGACCATCCGCCGATCACCGAGGACGAGAAGCTGCTCCAGCAGAGCGAGCCGCCGGTCGACTTCACGCGGACCGATCCGTGGCGCGTGCTCAAGATCATGAGCGAGTTGATTGAAGGCTTCGACACGCTCGCCTCGGTGGAGAAAGGGGTCTCGATCTTCGGGTCGGCGCGCATCGGACCCGATGACCCGCAGTATCGTGCGGCGCAGGAGACGGCGCGACTGTTGGCGGAAGCCGGGTTCTCGATCATCACGGGCGCCGGCCCGGGGATCATGGAGGCGGCCAACAAGGGCGCGCGCGAGGGGGGCGGGCACTCGGTGGGGTGTAACATCGAGTTGCCGTTCGAGCAGGGGGCCAACCCGTACGTGGACACGTTGATCAACTTTCGGTACTTCTTTGTCCGGAAGACGATGTTCATCAAGTACTCGGTGGCGTTCATCATCTTCCCTGGCGGGTTTGGCACGCTCGACGAGTTGTTCGAGGCGCTGACGCTGATTCAGACGGGGAAGATCTTTCAGTTCCCGGTCATCCTGTTTGGGCGGCGGTACTGGGCCGGGCTCGTGCGGTGGTTGCAGACGCGTGTGGCGAGCGAGCGCAAAATTACATCAGGGGATCTGGATCTCATGTTCCTGACCGACGACCCCGCCGAGGCGGCGGCCGCAGTCATCGCCGCGCAGTCGGCGCAGGCGCGGCTTGGGGACTCGCGGCGGGCAAACGGCAAACGGCCCCGCGGCGTGGTGCCGCGGGGCGATGTGTGATGTTCAGGGGGCGTCAGTTGCGCTGAATGACGATGCGCTTCTGGCGCATCACTTTGCCGCTGGGCGCGGCAACGGTGCGCTGGCCCGTGGCAGGGCTCAAGAACTTCCAGACCAGCGGGACCTGGGCCGAATAGACCGGAATGCCGGTCGTGGCCGCGCTGTCGAAGTACTGATAAAACACCGTTCCCACCAACGAGTCGCTGGCCAGCGTGTATGTCGTTGCCAGCCGTGCGAACGCGAACCCGTACGTGAAGCAGCTCATCTGCTGGAGCGTGAACGACTTCTGCGTGGCGAGCGTATCGAGATACCTGCCGCCGCCGCACTGCACCGCGTCGCCACCGCCGAAGGTTGAGAAGGTGAACGTCGGGCCACCGGTGATGCCCTGGCCGCCGCGTTGGTCGGTCAACTGGAAATAGTCGATCTCCGACGCCGTGCTATCGGTGTCGAGCTGCAGGCGCGCGCTATCGAGAACGGCGATGATCAGGCGGCTGGTGTCCGGGTTCGAGGGCGCGGTGTCGTTGACGATGGTATCCGGCAGGCTGTGTCCATTAAAGGTGGACAGACGCCAGATCCCCACGGCGCTTCCGCCACCCGTCCCGCCACCCCCGGCACCACCAGTGGTGATGGGCTTGTAGATCTCGGGGCCGGTGTAGGGCGGCGCATCCACGCCCGAGACGCAGGCCACGGCGGCCACCGGTATTACCAAGGCGGCGAGACGCACCAGCGCTCGCCGGATCGTCGAATTCATGTCTGTGCTCCGCATCACTGAACGGGATTTCCTGGCCGTCGTCCAACAGACGCAAACAGCCGGAAATCGTCACAGTGTGCGGGTTACGACCCGGTCAGAAGGCGTCCATCAGGGAGGGATCGATGTCCTCGGGGTCGCCGACATAGACGAATTGAATGTGCCGCGTATAGTAGCCCGTTGCGGCCTGAATCTGCCCCATCTGGACGTGCCGCAACGCCTCGAACTCGGCGTCGACCTTCCGGTAGTCGCCCAGGTAGATGGCGGCCCGCGCGAGTTGGTCGGCGCGACCGGCGCCGGTCGCGTTGGACAGGTAGTAGATGCTGGTGAAGTGGTCGAGGTAGTCGGTGAGCGCATACAGCTGGTACCACCCCCACTGCACCTTCCAAATCTCGGTGCGCACTGAAGTGAGCACGAGGGACGGCGCATCGGTCATGCTGTAAAGGCCGCCCATGGCGATCGCCCGGCCGTAGAATGTCGCGCTGACCGTGTAGGAGAGCGCTGGGTCCGGGCGCACGACGTTATTCTCATGCGCCGTGGCGAAGCGCAGGCGGCCGTTCAGCATATCTGTCGCCACCTGGAAGGCGGCGTAGTCCGAACTGGTCACCGGTGGGCCGTTGAAGTAGCCAAAGAGATAGTCGGTGCCGAGCGGACGCGTGACGACGGACAGCGTCGGTCTGTCGTGCGCCGGCAGCGGTGGCGGTGGGGTCCATCGGTACGTCCCGCGCGGCAACGTGCCGAGGGTCGCGGCCACCGCCTGTTGGACGCGCTCGGGCGGCACGGGCCCGACGACGACGAGCAGCATGCGCGACGTCACGAATTGCTCGGCGACGTAGCGGTGCACGTCGGCCGCAGTGATCGCGTCCATCGATGCGGTAGTGCCATTGGGGTCGATCGCGTAGGGATGGCCGGCGAACACCACGCTGTCGGCGATCGCCTGAATGAACGTGTTGGGATCCTGTCGGCGGCGGTGGGCCTCGAGCCGGAGTCGGGCGCGCGCGACGGCGACCGATGCCGAATCGAGGCGCGGCGCCACGACACGGTCGGCGAACACGGCCCATGTCGAGTCGACCTGATCGACCAGCCCGACGAATCCAAACGTCGTCCAGTCGACGCCGGCGATGACGCGAAGCCGGCTGCCGGTGCGGGCAAGGGCGATGTTGGACCGGACACCCGGGTAGCGGTTGGTGCCACCCGCCGCGGCTTCGAGCGCCACGCGTTCGATGCCGGCGGTCGCCGGCGCGAGCTGCCGGGTGCCGCCGAGGAGATATAGACTCACCGTGACAATCTGGGATCCTGCGGAGGGCTGCTGAATAACCTGCAGCCCGTTCACCTCATACGAGATCGTCGGACCTTGGGCGGCGCACATCAACGGTACCAAGGCCGTGAGGCACATGATGGACGCGTTCATGGCTTTCATCATGGGACCGAGTCGGTGGCGAATGTCTGGACCGGCGAGGAGAGCGCCCCGGACGTATCGTTGGGACCCAGGACGCCAATCACGTATGGTTGCTCGAGGTAGGTCGTCACGTAGGCCGTGATGTCGGCGGCGGTCACGGCTTGGACGTGGTCGGCATATCCCGCGTAGTAGTTCGCGCCCGCGTTCCCCCACCAGAAGGCGAAGATCCTTGCGGCGTCGACCGCGCTCTCCATCTCGAGCGCGCGGGCGACACGGTTGCCCTGCCGACTCGCCGTGAGCGCGTCGTCGTCGAACGCACCCGGGACGGCGCAGGCGGCGAGCTCGCGCTTGAGCGCCGCCAGCGCGTGGGGCAACGCGATCAGCGTCGTGTGGCCGACGATCTCGATCGGGCCGACGTGTTGCTGCGTGGCGTAGTTGATCGAGAGTTGCTGGAAGAGCCCCGATTGGACGAGATCGAGCTGTACGCGCGATGCCGGGTCGTTGAAGAGTCCCGAGAAGACTTCGGCCGCATACGTCAGGTTGGACGTCTGGCCGGCGCTCGGACCCTGCCAGTCGATAACGACTGTCACATCCTGGACGGGGCCGATCAGGATGATGGCCT
>DATMNB010000149.1:0-27962 GCA_035569435.1 Gemmatimonadaceae bacterium | reverse complement strand
CGATGAGGTTGAACGCGTTGGTGATGCCGACGAGCCAGAGCACGGTGAACAGGAGCCCGATGACGGCGCCCAAGTGGACGACGCCGATGAACGGCAACGACAGCGTCGTGACGCGCACACCGAGGGCGTAGACGGCGAGGGCGATCAGCACCTGGGCCAGAAATTTCCAGCGCGCCCGCACCTGCCAGACGTCGTCGTAGAGCCCAAGGAGATGCGTGGCGAGCCCCCCACCGAGGACCACCAGGAGGCCGGAGCCGCGCTCCATGAACACGCCCGGGCCGGCCAGGACGGACAAAATGACCAGCGTCAGCGCGACGCTCATCACGATGGCTACACCGCCGACCCGTGGGATCTCGGTCCGGTGCAATTTGCGAGCATCCGTGCGATCAAAGAGACCCGCGTGCCGGGCGCGCTGGCGGACGACATACGTCAACACCATAGACGAACCACCGGCCAGCAGTAGTGCCAGGCCGGCAAGCACCACCGGGTGGGTCGCACCAAACGGGGTCATCGGCAGCTCATGTATAGCAAAGTCGGTGCCGTTGTTGATTTTACACCTTGCTAATGCTGAACCAACTGTGCACCAGCTCGCCGCAGCCGTCCCGCCAACGCCGCATCAAGCCGGGCATCCACGACAACGTGGTCACCTTCCGTTCTGACCGCGACCACTTCCGCTTCCCTATGCAACTCCGCGAGCAGTTTCCCATCACCCGACGGCAGATCGACCCGCACGAGCGGACGCTGTGTGCGCGTCCATTCCGCCAGCGCCACGCGCAGCGGCTCGAGCCCACCCGGCACCGTGGCCGATACGAACACTGCTCCCGGTAGCAGGTTTCGGACCCGCTGCACGAGCGCGTCTCGCTCGGGTGCGGCCACGGCGTCTGTCTTGTTGAAGACGTCGAGGATCGGTTTATCAGCAGCGCCGAGCTCGGCTAGCACATCCTCGACGACGCGCTGCTGCTCTTCCCATTGGGGATGACTCCCATCGATAACATGCAGCAACAGATCGGCTTCCGTGACCTCTTCCAGTGTCGCGCGAAATGACGCCACGAGGTGGTGCGGCAGCTTGCGAATGAAGCCGACGGTGTCCGTCAGCAGGATGCGCGCGTTGCCACCGCCATTGCCACTGAGATCGACCTCGCGCGTCAGGGGATCCAGCGTCGCGAACAGCCGGTCCTCGACAAACACGTCCGCCGCGCCCGAGAGCGCCCGCAGGATCGACGACTTCCCGGCGTTGGTGTAGCCCACGAGCGCCACCCGAAACTGCCCACCCCCTTTGCGTGACTCCCGCTGGGTGACACGCGAGCGTCCGACGTCGGCCAGTCGCTCCTTGAGCACCTTGATGCGGTTCCTGATGAGGCGGCGGTCCGTTTCGAGCTGTGTTTCACCGGGGCCTCGCGCACCGATCCCGCCGCTGAACCGCTCGAGGTGCGTCCACATCCGCGTCAGGCGCGGCAGCATGTACTGCAGCTGCGCGAGCTCCACCTGCATCTTCGCCTCGCTCGACCGCGCGCGCGTGGCGAAGATGTCCAGAATGAGCTCGGCGCGATCCATGACCCGCCGGCCGGTCGCGTCCTCGACGTTCTTCCCCTGGGCAGGCGTCAACTCGTCGTCGAAGATCACCAGCGAAGCCGTCGTCGACTCGATGGTCGACCGCAACTCTTCGATCTTGCCCTTCCCGAGATACGTCGCGGGATCGGGGCGGTCGAGCCGCTGAATCAGCTCACCGACGACATCCGCCCCGGCGGTGTCGGCTAACCGTCCGAGCTCCTCGAGATGCTCCTCGACGCGGTGACGGTCCAACGACCGCTTGAGCGGCGCACCCACCAACACCGCGCGTTCGACGGGCGCGGTCAGCGAGATCAGATCACGAGGAATGCGCGCCCCCGGCGTGTGATGGCCGTGTTATTGGGATTTCTTCTTGAGGTCAGCCCACCACGCCAAACGTTTGGCGATTTCCTTCTCGAACCCGAACGGGCCGGGTTCGTAGAGCACTCGATCGGCGATCCGGGCCGGCAAGTACTCCTGTGGAATGTACGCCTCGGGAAACGCGTGTGCATACTGGTACCCCTGACCGTAGCCCAGGTCTTTCATGAGCGGCGTAGGCGCGTTGCGGACGTGTAACGGAACCGGTTCGGCTGGGGTCTCCCGAGCCAGCTCCAGCGCCGCCCCCCACGCCTCGTACACCCGGTTCGATTTCGGCGCCGTCGCCAGATACACAGCGGCCTCAGCCAATGCCAATTCGCCTTCCGGAGAGCCCAACATGTGATACGCGTCCCTGGCGGCTAGCGCTATTTGCAGCGCCGTCGGATCGGCCAGCCCGACATCCTCGGCGGCAAACCGCACCGTCCGCCGCGCGATGTACATGACGTCCTCGCCGCCTTCCACCATCCGCGCCAACCAGTACAGTGCGCCCTGCGGGTCACTCCCGCGCAGTGCCTTATGGTAGGCCGAGATCAGGTTGTAATGCTCCTCGCCTGACTTGTCGTACCGCGGCACCCGGTGCTGCAGCGCTTCCTCTGCCGCGGCAACGGTGATTGCACCACCGGCACCAACGTGCATCGCCGCCGCCTCGAGCGCCGTCAGCGCCCGCCGGGCGTCTCCATCGGCGGACTCGGCAAGAAAACGCAATGCGTCTTCATCGATCGTCAACCGCTCGGCACCCAGACCTCGCTCGGCATCGGCCAGGGCGTCCCGCAGCACGCGCACGAGATCCTCGACGCCGATCGGATCGAGCACGAACACCCGGAGTCGCGACAGCAACGCCCCATTGATCTCGAACGACGGGTTTTCCGTCGTCGCTCCGATCAGCGTGACAGTCCCCCGCTCGACGTGCGGCAAAAACGCATCCTGCTGCGCCCGATTCAACCGATGGATCTCATCGACAAACAGGATCGTCCCCCTCCCCTCCGCACGCCGGTATTCCGCCTCGGCGACGATCTCACGCACCCGCGGCACGCCGTCGACCACGGCCGAGAACGGCACGAACTCACGGTCCGTGTAGTGGGCAACGAGACGCGCCAACGTGGTCTTCCCGGTACCTGGCGGTCCCCAGAACAACAACGAATCCACCGTCCCCCGCTCGATCGCCAGACGAAGGGGGGTATCTGGTCCGATGATCCGGGCCTGCCCCACGAACTCATCGAGTGTCCGCGGCCGCATGCGCGACGCCAGTGGCTCGGGGAGCTGCGCTGCGAACAGCGTCGGGGACGGTGTTTTGGCGGCGCGCCGTTTACTCGACGGACTCACGCGTCGGCCAGCCCGAGACGGTGCGCGGCCTGGGCGATCGCGTCGGAGAGCTCCGGCGCCGGATCGTAGTCGTGTCGGGCGAGCTTCCAGCTCTTGGTCCTCAGAATCTGGCGCTCCTCGAGGCCCATCCCCGTCAGGAAATAGTACCACCGGTCGCTGCGGGCATAGATGAACAGCTCCAGGTGCGGATTGAGCGTGAGCTGATCGTCGGCGGAGTAAACCGAGAGCTCCACGCCCCCTGTGCTGGCGAGCGGCACCTTGAGACGGCCGACGGCGTCCTGCACGTCAGGCAGGGCCACCCGCTCCCCACGCCACGCGTGATGACCCCGCAGGTCGTCCACCGTGATATCGACCGCCGGCGGCAGGTGCTCGATCAGGACGTAGAACAGATCGACCACCCGCTCGGCGTTGGCAACGACGTGGGCGGCGTAGTAGTCCGACTCCTTGGCGAACGTGAACCCGTCGAGACCCGTTCGGAAGCGTTTCCAGATCGACGTCTCGGGCTGGCGGCCGCGGAAGAACATATCAGGAATGTACGCGCTTATTCGTAGACGTCGAAGAAGGCTGTCCGGCCCACCAACGTCCAGTGCGCCCGCACATAGTCGGCTGGTGTGCTATACCCGGGGCCCACAGGCTGGATACCGTAGTACTCGATGCGTGCGACTTGAACCCTACACACAACAGCCGCCACCTGGCCACGCTGGGAATCGAGCGCGGCAATGACACGGGCGCGGGCGTGGTCGGTCGTCAGCTCGGCGTCCCACGGCCAGTCCATCGGCAAGGGATTCGCAAATGGCGCGGCGACCCAGTACGCCGCAAAGTCTGGGAGGAGCGCGTAGCGCCGGCTACCCGCAAGCGCGACTGCACGCGGCATATCCTCGAGCAACCGGCACGTCGTGGGGTCCGTCCGGAGATGCCGGGCCCCGGGGAATGTCGACGGGACGGCACACGCGAGCTCGCGGGCCGGACCATCGACCGTGATCCGTCCGCGGCGCGCGTTCAGAAACACCACGGCCACCGCGGCTGCAAGCCCGATGATGACCGCCCTCGAGCGCGCGGGACCCGACCACACCACCACCAGGGCGAGGAGCATGCCGACGCCCAGCACGGGCGCGTTGAGTCCGAGCGAGATGGACGCCGACCAGGCACAGGCGAGGGCCATAATAGCGACGGCGGCTCGGTCGCGCTGTTTCCGATACGCTAGCTCTGCCGCGACGACCAGGGCTGCCCCGAACACGGCGAACGGCATGAGCACGTACATCGGGACCAGCAATCGACCATTGAGCCCGAATGCCACCAGACACGTCGCCAACATGATCGGGCCCAGCGCCGCCTGTCGTCGTCCGACGATTGTCGCGAGGGCAACAAGAATACCAGCCCAGAGCTCGGGACGCTGTACGTAGGTCACCACCCCGTAGTGGACCAATGCCGTGTAGCCATGCAGCTGCTCGAACATCGCCTGCACGCTCCCCGGACCCGACTCAGCCACCCACGCGACGTAGCCGGCGATCGGCGCCGCCCACGCGATCCAGTAGCGGACGCGCGACCAGTCGCCGTACACGATAATCGCGATCGGGCCAATGAGGAGGAAGTTCTGCCGGCACACGGGCGCGAACCCCATGATCGCGTAGGCGATCAGACGACGATACCCGTTTCTCTCGTCAGCCGTGCTTCGGACGGCGATTCCGACGGTCGACACGAAGAGCGCCTCGACCGTCGTCGTCACGTAGATCGGGTATCGCGCGACCGCCAACGCGAACGCTGCCACCACGAGCGCGATCCTGGTCCCGAGGGTGAGGGGGCGACCAAAGGCGCGGTCGACGATATCCACCCAGAGCCAGGCGATCGCGGCGTGCTCGAGCCAGACGAAGAACCGGGCGATCCAGAACACCGAATCGCCGCCCCAGTGAGCGATGGGCGCGTATAACAGCGCGGCACCCATCGGGCGAATCGAGAGAAAGTCGTGGTGCGGCACCTGTCCATCGGCCACACGACGGGCGGCGGCGAGATAGAAGCCCTCGTCCGTCGGGTTGAACCCCATCCACGAGAACAGGAGGTGATTGGCTGCCGCGAGGGCAATGACGACGATGAGTCCGGTGGCCAGGCCGCCGAGCTTTGTTGTGTCGGCCTCCCTCACGCGTGCTTTGAGGCGACGAACGCCCGCAGGCGATCGGCGGTGTTGAGCGTCGGGTCGTCGAGCACGGCGCGCAGCATCTCCTGTAGCATGTCGCGGATCTCAGGCCCCTTGGGAATGCCCAATCGAATGAGGTCGTCGCCGTTGAGCGCCAGATCGGCGATCGCCACCGGCGTGTCGCCGTACGCGATGCGGAGCCCCCGGCGGTAGACCGACCGCACGGTCTCTGCATCGGTCAGTCGCGTCGCGGCGATGCGCCAAAAATCGGCAAACTGCGTTCGCCCGACGATCGACACCCAGGTCCGCACGACGGCGTCGGTTGGCGTGGTCGTCAGATGACGACGCACCACCTGCCACGATTCCGCGAGATGTGCCATCCATTTGGCACGCGCCGTGGGGAATCGCAGTGCCACGACCGCGCGATACGTCGTTGGGCCGTCCAGCCCCCAGAACAGCGCACTCACGCGATTCCATTTCCTGTCCTCCGCCCGCGGACCGCGAGGGAGCGGCAGGCAATCGAGCGACGTGAGCGTCACCTCGTCGATCCCGGCCAACGGCGGGATCAGCGACGCCAACGCTCCGCTGTCCTTCCAGAGCCGAAGGGCGCGCCCCGGCAAGCGCACCTGCTCCATCGTCTTCTCCAACTCCTGGCTCACGCGCTCTGCCGAGAGACGCGTCAGATGTGGCGCGCTGGCCCTGATCGCGCCCCAGGTCGCCGGATCGATCGTAAACTCGAACCGCGCCGCGAACCGGATGCCGCGGAGCGCCCGCAGACGATCCTCGCGCATGCGCGCCTCGGGGTCGCCGACCGCCCGTATGACACCACGGGCAAGATCCTCACGGCCGCCAAACGGATCGTGCAGGATGGCCTGCCGCGGCTTGTAGGCGATCGCATTGATCGTGAAGTCCCGTCGCGCCAGATCCTCGTCGAGGGACGCACCAAAGGCGACCTCGGCGTGACGGCCATCGGTGTTCACGTCGCGCCGGAACGTCGTGACTTCGTGCATGCGGTTGTCGCGATCGAGAACCCCGATCGTGCCGTGGGACTCCCCCACCGGAACCGTGCGCCGGAACAGTTGACGCACCTGCTGCGGCGTCGCCGTGGTGGCAATGTCCCAGTCGCTGTTGGGCAGCCCCAGGAGCGCGTCGCGCACGGCGCCGCCGACGCACCAGGTGTCGTATCCGTGACGCTCGAGGGTGTCACAGATTTCGAGCACTTCCTCGGGAGGATGCAACGCTATTTTACGTCCCATGGATCTCGACGCCTGTCTCGCCGCGTCCCGCGCGACGGCCGCGTTTGCTGCCGATGTCCGGGCGTACGCCGACCATCGAGAGGCACCGCGCATCGCCGTCCTTCGGGCCGCGCCGCGTGTCAAGGTGCTCCGCGTGGTCACCCAACTGCTCCATGCCGAACCCGCGTTGCCGGTCGAGTGCGTCCGTGTCGACGGCGTGTCCGGGTGCGCGGACTATCGCGGCACGGTCATCGCCGTGACCCCGGATGGCGAACGCGGATTCGCATTCGTGTGGGACTGCAGTTGGCGCGCCGCGGTCGAGGGGTGGCTCGACCGCCACGGGCTGCCAGACCAGACGCGGGCCGCGCGGGAGTTTGGCTGGCAGTGCTTCGCCGCCTGGGCACCCCACGCCGCCTTGGCGTCCCAACATCGCTAAAGCTCGAACACCGCCGCCAGTCGCTCGCCACTGAGGCCGGCGCCGAGGGCGAGCATGAGGTCGATGCGGGCCTGCTGGGGACGGAGGGCTCCGGCGAGGATGGCCCCGGCGTCTGCCAGTGAGCGGCCACCGCCCGGGAAGCCGTAGGTCGGTCCAACGCGGCCTCGCTGCACGCGGGAGGTGATGACGACCGGGAGCCCGTCGCCGAGGCACCGGCGCACGCCCTCGTACATCGCGAACGGCAGGTTTCCCCGTCCAAACGCGGCAACGACGACACCACGGGCCGTGGCGCGGGCCGTATCGAGGAGTCGGTCGTCGGCGCCCGCGGACGCATAGATGATATCGACCGGTGATCCAGGGCCGTTGGCGGGAATGATCGGTGGCCGGTTCGCCGCGACCCGCCGGCGGACGACGACGCAGCCGGCATCCATCGTCGCGATCGGCCCGAGCCCCGGACTATCGAACGCATCGACGTGGAACGTCTCGACCTTGGTCACGTCCGCGGCCGTATAGACACGTCCGTTGAACGCCACGAGGACGCCGGCCCCACGCATCGCGGGGCTGGCCGCGGCGCGCACGGCATCCGTCAGGTTCGCCGGGCCATCCCAGCTGTCATCTTCGGATGTCCGCATGGCCCCCGTAAACACGATCGGCTTGTCCGTGCCGAGCGACCGGTGCGTGAGATAGGCCGACTCCTCGATCGTGTCGGTTCCCTGCGCGACGACCACGCCGTCGACGTCGTCGCGCGCCACCAGCTCGGCGAGCCGCGAGCGCAGGGCCCACAATTGCGGGACGGTGAGATGCGCGCCGGGCATCGTCGCCCATTCCTCGACGATCACATCGGCGATTGTCGCCACGCCCGGGGCGGACGCCAGGATCGCCTGGCCGCTGAGCGTCGGCACGGCGCCGCCAGACGCCGGGTCGGTCCGCATCGAGATGGTGCCACCGGTGAAGACGAGGGGAATCATTTCCAACCGAGGAGTGAGCGGAGGCGGCGCAAGATCCCACGAGGGATCGCGATCTCCGCGACGGGGAGCACGGGCATCCCGGCCAGAAGCCGGCCGGCATTGGTGCTGGTGAGCAGGAGCGCTTGCTCCTCGGCGCCGATCTCTTCGAGCCAGGCGCGCGCCCCAGCGAGCGATCGAGAGTCGCCGTGGTTGTCGCTCGCCAAACAGTCGGCGAGCCCCTCCTCGAGCAACGTGCGCGCCAGCTCGCCCATGTGGCCGCCCGCGACCAGGGCGAGCGCGTCGAGCTGCATGGCGATGCCGATGCGCCGCCACTCGCGGACGAGCGCCGGCGTGCACCCCATGTAGCGCTCGGGGTGGGCGAGCACCGGCACGACACCGGCCATGCGCAACCGATACAGCTCGGCGGTCGCGCCGGTTGGCACGCCGCTGTGCGGAAACTCGACGAGTACGGCCGTCGACCCGGCGAGCGCCAGACGGGAGCTGCGCAGATCGCTCCCCGGCACATCGAGCATGATCTCCCATCCGCGGCTGAGCACCGGCACCGGCGGCGCCGCCTCCACGAGCGCCGCGAAGTTCTCGGCGTAGACCGTGTCGTCGATGGCCGCCGCCTGTGACGCCCGCAGGTGCGGCGTGCACACCAGCCGCGTGACGCCCTGGGCGGCGAACTGCTGGAGGACTCCCACCGACACCTCGACCGACGGCGAGCCGTCGTCCACGGCCGGCAGGAGGTGCGAATGGACGTCGATCACGGGGACAGCCGGGCCGCGTGGACCAGCTCGCGCATCGATGGCGGCGTTCCCAGTCCCCGCCCGCGCTGCTCGAACTGCGTCCCCACCACGACGTAGTCGGCGCCGGCCGCACGGGCCTCGCGCACGCCATCAGCCGTACGGATGCCGCCACCCACGAACAACAAGCCGTCGGTGGCGCCGCGGGCCGCGCGAATGAGTGAGGGCGAGACCGGGACGCGGGCTCCGCTCCCGGCATCCAAATAGACGGCGCGCATGCCGATCAACATTGCCGCGCTGACGTGCGCGGCCACCAGCTCGGGCTTGTCGGCCGGCAGTGGCCGCGTCTGGCTCACGGCTTCGACCGAGGTGACGCTCCCGCTGTCGACGAGCAGATAGGCTGTGCTGAGCGGCGCGACTCCGGGGTGCGCGGCGAAGAATCCGACCGCCCGGACGTGCTCCTCGATCAGGTACTGCGGGTTGCGTCCGGAGACGAGCGATAGGAGCAGCACGGCGTCGACGTCGCCCACCAGCTGGGCGGCCGTGGCCGGAAATTGCAGGAGGGGCAACGCCGGCGCGCCCTGCTTCATGGCTCGGGCGACCTCGGCGACGCGGGCTTCGACACCGTAGCTGCCCCCGACAAGGAGCGCCGCCGCCCCGGCGGCAGCGGCGGCGGCGGCAAGGGCCGCGGCATCCGTTGCCTCGGTGCTGGCCGGATCGATGAGGACCGCGAGCCCGCGTCGGTCGCGGAGCAGATCGAGCGGCGGCGGGCGAAGGGCGGACACCTACCCGGTCGAACGTGCGTCGGGCATCGCCAACGCGGCGATGCGGCGCATGGCATCGCGGGCGCGTTCCGTCACGCGGGCCGGATCACTGCTCGCCACCTCGAACGCATACGTGACGAGCGCATCGACGACGAGCAGGTCGATCGCGCTCGTCCGCGACGTGCACTCGCCGCGCAGCAACTCGTGGAGCAGCGCGTCCGCGGCGTCCATGTACTCGTCGGGCCCGGGCACCGACCGTCCGGCCGGGATGCGCGGGGTCACGAGCGCCTGAATGCGCTCAGCGAGCGCCGCCGGTGGCGCCGGCGTACAGCTGTCAATCCAGCTCATGCCGCGCTCAGCAACTGACGCACCGCGGGCACGACGGCGTCGAGCGCCGCCGCTATGCGATTCGCATCCGGGATCCCGGCCTGCGCAATGTGCGGTTTCCCGCCGCCGCGACCGCCCGCCACGGCCGCCAGTTGGCCGATGAGCGTGTCAGCGCGGATCCCCCGCGCGCGCAGATCATCGGTCACCACGACCAGCAGGGTGTTCTTGCCGTCGGCGAACGAGGCCGCCAGCACGCCGATCCCGGTCTGCAGCTGCTCCCGAAGTGCATCGCCCAACGACTTGAGCGCCTCGACGTCGACAGACTTCACCTGCGCCGCGACCACCCGGGCGCCATTCACCGCGACCGACCCCGCGATGAGCGCCCCGACTTCGCCTCCGCCCATACTACCACGCTCGGCCTCGGCCAGGCGCCGCTCGAACGTCCGCCGCTCGGCGACGAGATGCTCCACACGCGTCACCAACCCGTCGGGATCGGCTGGCGCCTTGAGCGACTCGGCCAACCGGTCGACCGCTCCCTCGTACCGGAGCGTCCGCGCATACGCCGCCGGCCCCGTCACCGCCTCGATGCGACGCGTGCCACCCCCAACTCCCGTCTCGGCCACCATCTTGAACAGCGCGATCTCGCTCGTGTTGCGCACGTGCGTCCCGCCGCACAGCTCCATCGAGAACCCCGGCACGGTGATCACGCGCACGACGTCGCCGTACTTCTCTCCAAAGAGCGCCATCGCGCCGGCGGCCACCGCGTCCCGATACGCCCGCTCGGCGCGCTCCACGGGGAGCGCCCGCCAGATCTCGCGATTCACGATCGCCTCGACCTCGGCGATCTGATCGGGCCGCATGGGACCCGTATGACTGAAGTCGAACCGCAGCCTGTCCGGCGCCACGAGCGACCCGCGCTGATGCACATGGTCGCCCAGCACGCCGCGCAGCGCGGCGTGCAGCAGGTGCGTCGCCGTGTGGTTGCGCTCCGTGTCCAGGCGCGTGTCGACCGGAACCTTCGCCTCGACCGTCCCAAACCGGAACGTGCCCTCGACGCGCCCGATCTCCGCCGCACGGCCATTGGCCTTGCGGACGTCCTCGACCTCCATGCGCCAGCCGTCGCCGATGATCTCACCGCGATCGGAGACCTGACCGCCCGACTCGAGGTAAAAGGGGCGCTCTTTGAGAATCACCGCAACCCGTCCGTCCGCCAGGTCGCGCTTGGCGACGACAGTCGTCGTGATGCGCAGCTGTGTATACCCGACGAAATCGGTCCCGGCCGCGGGCAGGTCGCCAGACACCTCCCACTTCGTGAGATCGGCCAGTTCGTCGACTTCGACAGCCAGACGACGAGATTTGCGTTCCTCCTGCGACCGCGTCCGCTGCCCCGCCAGCGCCGCCTCGAATCCCGCGACATCGACGTCGTACCCCCGCTCGCGGGCCATTAGCTCGGTCAGGTCGAACGGAAACCCGTACGTGTCGTACAGTTGAAACGCCTCTTCCCCACTGATGGTGCCGCGCAGGACCGTCGAGCCATGCGCAATCGGCTCCGCTGGCGCCAGTTCGTCAAACCGCGCCATCCCGCCGGCGATGGTCTCCAGGAAGCGCGCCTCTTCGGCCCGCGTTGTTTCAGTGAGGTGCTTCGCGCGGTGCTGGAGTTCGGGATAGACGTCGTGCATGGCGTCGATGACCGCTTGCACGACGTGCACGAGCGTCGGCTCCTTCCGACCGAGCAGCCACGCATACCGAACCGCCCGGCGCAGGATGCGGCGCAGCACATACCCGCGTCCCTCGTTGGAGGGAAAGACACCGTCGGCAAGCAAGAAAGCGACGGCTCTGGCGTGATCGGCGATGACGTTGTACGCGACATCCTCGTTCGCCACGCCTCGATACGGCCGGCCGACTGTCTGCGCGACGGCAGCCAGCAGCGGGGCGAAGAGATCTGTGTGATAGTTGCTCGTCACGCCCTGCTTGACCGCCGCGATGCGCTCGAGCCCCGCACCCGTATCGACCGACGGCCGTGGCAGCGGCACCAGCTCGCCATTCTGCTGCCGGTCAAACTGCATGAATACGAGATTCCAGATCTCGAGGAATCGCCCGGCTTCCGCCCCTTCTACAAAGGCCGCCTCGGAGAACTCCGTGCGATCGCGCTCGGTCCACTCGCCGGTGGCACCCGCCGGGAACGTCCAGTCGCCCGCCACGTGGGCGAGATCGACATAGATCTCCGTGCATGGCCCGCAGGGGCCGGTGTCGCCCATCTGCCAGAAGTTGTCGGCCTCACCGAGGCCGTAGATGCGCGAGTCCGGGAGACCGGCGATCTCGCGCCACAGGACGCGCGCCTCATCGTCCGTCTTGTAGACGGAGACCCGCAGGTGCTCGCGCGGCAGCTGCAACTCCTCGGTGACGAACTCCCAGGCAAACGTGATGGCGTCACGCTTGAAGTAGTCGCCAAACGAGAAGTTGCCGAGCATCTCGAAGAACGTGTGATGCCGGTAGGTGTGGCCGACCTGCTCCAGGTCGTTGTGCTTCCCGCCGGCACGCACGCACTTCTGGGACGTCGTGGCCCGCCGGCCAAATGTCGGCTCTTCCAGACCGAGAAAGACGCGCTTGAATTGCACCATCCCGGCGTTCGTGAACAGCAACGTCGGATCGTCGGCCGGCACCAACGCGGAGCTCGGCCGGACCGCGTGCCCATGCCGCCGGAAATAATCGAGAAATCGCCGCCGGATCTCGGCGGCGGTCATGTGGACCATGCAAGGAATATAAAGTCAGCAAGGCGTATACGCCTTGAAGAAGTCGTATACGCTTTAAGGAGTCTTATACGCCTTGGCCAAGGCGAGTACGCCCTTGCACAGGTTCTTATCATACCTGTGACTACTTCCTTTCGATCACCGTCTCCACCGCCCGACGCACGACGTCCGCGTCGTACCCCCGCCGCGCGAGGTAGGCATATAGGCGGCGGCGACGAACCGCGGGATCCAGGTCCCGCATCGTTTCCGCGCGGCGCTGAGCCAGGCGCTCCACGACCGCGGCCACGTCGACCTCCTCCTCGACGAACACCTGCTCGACCGCCTCCGCCGCCACGTCGGCGGCGACCCCGTGCCGCGACAACTCCTGCTTCACCCGCCTCGCCGAGGCCCCTCGCGAACGCACGCGGGACCGCGTGAGCGACCGAGCATACTCGGCATCGTCGAGCGCCCCCGCCGCGGTCAACCGCTCGATGGCCGCCGCGACATGACGCGCCTCGGCACCATGACGCTTGAGCCGCCGTGACAGCTCTGCCACAGCATACCCACGCCCGGCGAGCAGGCGGACAGCCTGGTCGTAGACCGCGACGGCCGCGGTCTCGTCGACAAGGGCGGCGAGCAGGCGCTCGGTCACGTCGACGCCGACGCGAAGCGCCAGGCGCTCGATGGCATCGATGCCGACCGTGGCGGCATCAGCGCCATCGACGGCCACGGCAAACCGGCCGGGGCGCCGTGCGTGGGGGACGATGGCAGTAACTACGGGCATAACGAAAGAAGCCGAGGAGTCGCTCTTTGCACAGTACAGGGATCCGGGCCCCATACTTCGCAAAGCGTGCCCCTCGGCCTCATCTCGAGCGCCCGCTGCCGCCGTCGGTCAGATCAGTCGTCGACGACCACCTCGCCGCCATCCTGACCCGGCAACCCGTCCCGCATGCCAAGCACGGCCTTGACCTTCTCCTCGACTTCCGCCATCAAGACCGGATTGTCCTTGAGGAACATCTTGGCATTCTCCCGCCCCTGTCCGATGCGCTGCGTCCCATAGCTATACCAGGCCCCGGACTTATCGATGATCCCGTTTTCCGCCCCGATGTCGACCAGCAACGACGTATGGCTGATCCCCTCGGCATACATGATGTCGAACTCGGCTTGCTTGAACGGCGGCGCAACCTTGTTCTTCACGACTTTGACCCGGACGTGCGACCCAATCACGTCCTCCTTCTCTTTCACGGGCCCAATCCGCCGAATGTCGAGCCGCACCGACGCGTAGAACTTGAGCGCCTTGCCACCGGTCGTCGTCTCGGGGTTGCCAAACATGACGCCGATCTTCTCGCGCAACTGATTGATGAAGATCACCGAGCACTTGGACCGCGCGATCGCGCCGGTCAGCTTGCGCAGCGCCTGACTCATCAGCCGTGCCTGCAACCCGACGTGGGAGTCGCCCATGTCGCCCTCGATCTCAGCCTTGGGCACCAAGGCGGCGACCGAGTCGATCACGATGACGTCGACGGCACCGGAGCGGACGAGGATCTCACAGATCTCGAGCGCTTGCTCGCCGGTATCGGGTTGCGAGATGAGTAGATTCTCGACATCGACGCCCAACTTCTTGGCGTAATCCATGTCGAGCGCGTGCTCAGCGTCGATAAAGGCGGCGACCCCGCCGGCCCGCTGCGCGTTGGCTACGACGTGCAAACACAACGTCGTCTTGCCGCTCGACTCGGGGCCGTAGATCTCGGTCACGCGACCGCGTGGAATACCGCCGACGCCGATCGCGGCATCGAGATTGATCGCGCCGGTCGAGATCGACTCGATCCGAATGCGTGGTGCGTCCGGACCCATCTTCATGATGGATCCCTTGCCGCAGCTCTTTTCGATCTGCGCGATGGCCAGGCTCAGGGCTTTCTTGCGATCGTCCTGTACCGTCGTCGACACCGCCATGTCACCGCCCGTCGTTTGTCGTGAGCACGCCTGGCCGCGTGTCGGAAGTAATCTAACCCCCGGCACCGACCCACCAGAGACCCGAAGAAACTACGAACCTTACAGGCAGAAATCAACCGGAATTAGCGCGATCTGTTGAAAGTGTGGGCGTTTTCAACATGCCGGATTTTCACATGTTTATCCCGCACCAGCACACAAATCACGTCAACCCGGTACTCCACCCCGGGCGGTCCATGGCGAATGACCCACACAGACGCCGACCGCCAAAGCTGCTCCAGCTTGTAGTACCCGACGGCCGTGATCGGATCACCGAAGCTCAAGTCAGATCTAGTCTTAACTTCCACAAAGGCGATGGTGTTGGCCTTCCGGGCGATGATGTCGATGTCCCGGTGGCCGTTCTTGAAACGCTGCCAGAGCACGTTCCAGCCCTGCAGGCGGAGCCATTTGGCGGCTACGCGCTCCCCAAAGTGGCCCAGCTCGTGTTCGCGTGACATGGCGAAGAATCTGGAGAGGATCTCCAGATCCACCGCATCAAAACGTCACTGGGGACCGCAAATTCTGTCGAGGTCCTGGAAACCCGCCAAAACATCCCGGGCTTTGGAGCCATCAGAAGGCCCGAGAATCCCTGCCATATGCAGCTGATCAATAATCCGAGCAGCTCGGCCATACCCCACTTTCAGCCTGCGCTGTAAGAGCGAGGTCGACCCCTGCTGATTCTGAATCACCACCTCGGCTGCCTGCCGAAACAGCGGGTCACGCTCAGCACTGCCGACTGACTCACCGTCGGCCGCAGCAGCCTCGAGCGCCTCCTGGGCCCTCACCTCTTCGAGGATGTCAGGCTCCCCGATGGGCTTGGCCTCCTGCCGCTCCTGATACCACTTGAGCAGCCGCTCGGTATCGTCCCCCGAGATGTACGCGCCTTGCAGACGAGCCGGCTCGGACTTGCCGGGGGGGATAAAGAGCATGTCCCCGTTGCCCAGCAAGGACTCCGCCCCCATGCCATCGATGATGGTCCGACTATCCACCTGCGAGGCCACCCGAAAGGCGATTCGACTCGGGAAGTTCGCCTTGATCAAGCCTGTAATCACATTCACGCTGGGTCGCTGCGTGGCGAGAATGAGGTGGATACCGATGGCTCGCGCCTTTTGGGCGAGCATCGCCAACGGCGTTTCAACCTCGGCCTGCACGGTCATCATGAGATCGGCCAACTCGTCGATCACACAGACGATGTACGGCAACCCACCCTCAGCGTAGGTGCGATCCTCGAACGCCACATCGGGCGCCACCGGGCGAACGAGCGGTGATCCGTTCTCCACCCGCCGATTGAAGTCCTGCACGTTCCGACAGCCGTTGGCCGCCAGCAGCTCGTAGCGCCGCTGCATCTCCATGACCGCCCACTTGAGCACCTTGGCCGCGTCCCGATTGTCCGTGATCACCGGATACCGCATGTGCGGCAACCCGTTGTACACCGACAGCTCGACCATCTTGGGGTCGATCATCAAGAACCAGAGGGTCTTCGATGTGTGCCGGTACACGAGACTCGTGATAATCGTGTTCACGCACACCGACTTCCCCGACCCCGTCGCCCCCGCGATCAGGAGATGCGGCATCTTGGCCAGATCATCGATCACGGGCCGCCCCTCGAGATCCTTGCCGAGCGCGATCGGCAGCGCCGCGCGTGCTGACTGGTACTCGCGCGACTCGATCAACTCGCGAAACGCCACCATCTCGGCCACCGGGTTGGGCACCTCGACCCCCACCGCCCCCTTCCCCGGAATCGGCGCGACGATCCGAATGCTCGGCGCCCGCATGGCGAGTGCGAGATCATTCGCCAACGTCGCGATCTGCCGCACCTTGACCCCAGCTGCCGGCGCAACCTCAAACTGCGTGACCACCGGCCCCGTCGTCCGCCCGACGAGATCGCCATCGACCTTAAACGTCCGCAACGAGTCCATGAGCTTCGCGCCCATGGCATCGAGCTCGCGCTTGCTGATGTCCCCATTCCGCTCGGGGGGCGGCGACAGCAGCTCCGGCGATGGCAGCGCGTCGTTGGTACCAACCAGCGGGCCCGCCAGCGCCTCCTCCACCTCGACCGGCTTATCACGCTTCCGGCGCGCTGGCTTGGGCTCGGACTCAGCGACGACTACCGGAGCCTCGATGACGATGGCCGGCATCTCCTCCGGCTCAGGCTCGAGCGCGAGTGAGATCCGGCCGAGTCGCGGCGGCCGTGGGGCAACGAGCGCTCGAATGGGGTTCCAGGCGAGCGTCGCCGCCATCAAGGCACTGAGCGCGAGGGCGATCACGATCCAGCCACCCGCCACGCCGAAGCCCGCGCGGATGTAGTAGGCGGCAAACCCACCCCACAGGCCCGCCAGCGGCTGGATCGCCGGCAGCGCCACCGGCAGGGCCAGCCCGAGCGCGACCGGCAGCACCAGCGCCGCGCCGGCCAGGAACACGAGCCACGACCGATCGGCCGTCCGGGCAAGGCGCCCAAAGAGCCTGAGGGCGTGTACCGCGGGAATCAGGGGCAGGAGCAACGCCGCCGGCACGCCGAGCCCAAACTGCAGATAGGCGCGCAGACAGGACCCCACCGGCCCAAACACGCCAGCCACCGTGCCACAGCTGCCGACCAGCGTCGGCGCCAGTCCAAATCGACCGGCCGCGCCGCCGCCAATGACGAGCGCGCCGGCGAGAAACACCGCGAACAGCAACAGCGCGATCCCTGTCAGCTCGCGCCGCACATCCGATGCACCCACGTGTTACCGCTCCCGGTCGGGCCCGAGCTTTGTAATCTGGCGATCGCGATAGAGCGGCACCACCGGATACCGGTCGAGTTCTGCCGCGAGCCGCAAATCGGCCCCAAATCCAGCCTCGGCCAACGCCCGCCCGTGCGTCGACTCGGCAAACACCTTCTCCCGGTTGTCCTTATACTGCCGCTCCACGAGCGCGCTGGCGAACGCGGCATCGTTGGCCACCACTCCGGGCAACGCCTTTGTCACCAGCCGCACATACCGTCCCGCGCAGGCCGTGTCCTCGAGCGAGAAGTGCCCATCCTGCCCCGCGCAGATGATCGCCACGTCCGCCCCGCCTCGGAGCGCCGTGCGCAGCAGCGCCGTCACTGCCGTGAAGTTCACATACGCCGCCACGACCACATCGCGCGCCCCCGCCACACCCACCATCGCCGGCGTGCCATTGGTCGTCGCAAAGAGCACGGTCTTGCCGTCGACCGCGTCCGGCGTGAACTCACTCGGCGAGTTGCCAAGATCGAACCCCGCCACCCGGTGCATGCGACG
The DNA here is from genome assembly GCA_035569435.1 of Gemmatimonadaceae bacterium. Classification (GTDB taxonomy): domain Bacteria; phylum Gemmatimonadota; class Gemmatimonadetes; order Gemmatimonadales; family Gemmatimonadaceae; genus DASRDS01. Next base: position 10,152 of record DATMNB010000149.1, on the reverse strand, counting down.
CTCGCCGGCTAATCGCACCTCGGACCGGTCAAACGACTTGACCCGGAGCGCCGCCTCCTCGCTGCTCTCGAACGGAATGACCGCCCGTGCCCCGTTGGCCAACGCGACCGCGATCGTCGTCGACGCCCGGAGCACATCGATCACCGCGATCACTCGGCCAGCAGATTCAGCGGGCGTGATCTCGGCGGCGCCGAAGAACACGTCGAGCCGCACTTATACCGGCTCCTTCGGCCCCGGATCCTTGAGCAGCTCGGTCTCGCGCTCGAGGAACTTGGTATCCACTTCGCCCGCCCGAAACCGAGGGTTCTCCATCACGCGCGCCAGAAACGGAATCGTGGTCGTCACGCCTTCGATGATGAAGCTCTCGAGCGCAATCTGCATCCGCCGGACCGCCTCGTCGCGGTCCCGCCCCTCGCAGATCACCTTGGCGAGGAGCGAATCATAATACGGCGGCACCGTGTACCCGGCGTACACGTGCGAGTCGAGCCGCACCCCGGGGCCACCGGGCGGGTGGAACGCCACGATCCGGCCGGGCGACGGTTGGAAATTCCGGGCCGGATCCTCGGCGTTGACCCGACATTCGATCACGTGCCCGCGCAGCGGCGGGAGCGTCGTCACCCGCAGCGGCAGACCTGCGGCCACGCGGATCTGCTCTTTGACCAGGTCGATGCCGGTCAACATCTCGGTGACCGGGTGCTCGACCTGGATGCGTGTGTTCATCTCCATGAAGTAGAACGACCCATCCTCGTCGAGCAGCATCTCGATCGTGCCCGCGCCGACGTAGTCGATCGACTTGGCCCCGCGCACGGCCGCGTCGCCCATCCGCGCCCGCAACTCGGGCCCGACCGCGGGGCTGGGCGCCTCCTCGATGAGTTTCTGGTGCCGCCGCTGCACCGAGCAGTCGCGCTCACCCAGGTGCATGACATGCCCGTGCGTGTCGCCCAGAATCTGGAACTCGATGTGTCGCGGACGCGCCAGATACTTCTCGACGTACACGTCGCCCGACCCGAACGCCGATAACGCCTCGGAGCGCGCGAGCTGGAACGACCGGGCGAAGTCATCGGGATCGCGCGCCACGCGCATCCCTTTGCCCCCACCGCCGGCGGCGGCCTTGATGATGACCGGGAAGCCGATCGAGCGGGCAAACGTCAGCGCCTCGTCGACGTCCTCCACCGGGCCTGGCGTGCCGGGAATGATCGGAACGCCGGCGGCGGCCATCGCGGCGCGCGCCGCGGCTTTGTCCCCCATGACACGAATCTGCGCCGGCGTCGGCCCGATGAACGCGATGTTGGAGGCCACGCAGGTCTCGGCGAACTCCGCGTTCTCGGCGAGGAACCCGTACCCCGGATGGATCGCGTCGGCCCCGGTGATCTCGGCCGCGGCGATGAGCCGCGGGATCTTGAGATACGAGTCACGCGACGGAGCGGGGCCGATGCACACGTCATCGTCGGCGAACCGCACGGGCAACGACTCCCGGTCCGCCTCCGAGTACACGGCCACCGTCTGGATTCCCAGCTCCTTGCACGCCCGGATCACCCGCAGCGCGATCTCGCCGCGGTTGGCGATCAAGACTTTCTTGAACATCGCGCCTAGGCGCCTATGGGCGCTGCGCCGTCAGGCATTCGCGTCCTGCTGGAAGGCGTCCCAGCTCGTGTCGCTCGATCCGGCCACGCCCTGCACGCGCAGGGCGAACTCCGTCGGCGTGGTCGCGTAGAACACGGCGGTCTCATACGAGATGATCTTCTTGGTGAACCAGTTCATCAAGGACTGGTCAAAGCTCTGCATCCCGTACTGAATCGTCCCATCCTTGATGAGATCGGGGATGTTCAGCGACTTGGTCATGTCGCGAATGTTGTCGCGCACGGTGGCCGTGTTGATCAGCACCTCGCACGCCGGAATCCGGCCCGGCTTGTCCATCCGCGGCACGAGCCGGAGCGACACGACCGCTTGCAGCGCGCTCGACAGCGAGAACCGGACCTCGGCCTGTTGGTGCGGCGGGTAGAACGACAGCACGCGGTTAATGGTCTGCGTGGCATCGGTCGTGTGCAGCGTCGAGAACACCATGTGGCCGGTGTCGGCCGCCTTGAGCGCCGTGTCCAGCGTCTCGAGGTCGCGGATCTCGCCCAACAGAATGACGTCGGGGTCCTGCCGCAGCACGCGGCGCAACGCCTGGGAGAAGCTCCCGGTGTCGGTCCCGACCTCGCGCTGGTTGATGTGGCAGTTGATGTCGCGGTGCAGGAACTCGATCGGGTCTTCGATCGTGATAATGTTCGCGTGCCGCTTCTCGTTGATGTGCTGGATCATGGCGGCCAGTGCCGTCGACTTGCCCGACCCCGTGATCCCCGTGACGAGCACCAGTCCGCGCGGCTTGAGCGAGATCTGCTCGACGATCGCCGGCAGGTTGAGCTCCTCGCACGTGCTGGTCTGATACGGGATCGACCGGAGAGCGTAGGCAATGGTGCCGCGCTGTTGGTACACGTTGACGCGGAATCGACCGATCCCCGGCACGCCGATGGCGAAGTCGGCCTCCTTGTTCTCCGCGAACTCCTTCACCTGGCGCGGCGACATGACCTGCTCGGCCAGTGACTTGAGGTCTTCCGGGCGCATCGCCGCATGTTGGAGCGCCTCCAGCTCGCCCTGCACGCGCAACGTCGGCGGGCGGCCGACCTTGAGGTGCAGGTCAGACGCGTTCTGCTTGATCATTTCCTGCAGAATCGCCTTGAAGTTGAACTGCGCCGGCGCCCCCGACGCGGCAGGCGTGGCCGGGGCCGTGGAGGTGTCGCCGGGCGCGGTGGTCGCGGGGTTAGCCATTGGGGGCGATCCGGAAAAGCACCTGCCCGTATTCCACAGGGTGTGCGTCCTGCACGAGAATTTCCTTTACCACGCCAGCGTACTCCGATTCGATCTCGTTCATGATCTTCATGGCCTCGATGATGCAGACCATCTGTCCGCGCTGGATCCGTTGGCCCTCGGCCACGTACGCCTTGGCGCCTGGCTCCGGCGCGGCGTAGAACGTGCCCACCATCGGGGACTTGATCTCCAGCAACTTGGGTTTGGGCGCGTCGGTTTTCGATTCGCCGTCAGAGACCACCGCGACGCCATCGCTCGGCGTGAGCCGTGCAACGGGGAGTTGTCCGGGCGCCGCCGGCGGTGCCGCCACGAGCATCGGGCTCGACACAGCTGTTTGCACCGCCCCCCGTTGGGAGGGCGATTTGGACAGCCGGATCTTCATCCCTTTATCTGACGATATTTCGATCGAATCGACACTCGATCCGTCGAGCAGCTCGATCAGCTTTTTGACGTAGCGGAGATCGATCATAGAAGTGTCAGGGGTCGTCATCATGCGACTTCGAGCAGGTCGCGCGTGAAGTGCGTCAACACAGCCGGGCCGGCCGCGCCGAGGTGCACATCGTCTTCAATGCGCACGCCGCCCCACCCAGGCCGGTAGATCCCCGGCTCGATGGTAACGACCGCGCCGACTGCCAGGACGCCGTCGGCGGTGCGCGCCAACCGCGGCGCCTCGTGGACCTCGAGCCCCAGCCCATGTCCCAGGCTGTGCCCGAACGCTTCCCCGTAGCCGCGCCGCTCAATGTAGTCGCGCGCCAGCGCATCGGCATCCTTGCCACGCAGACCGGCCCGCACATTCGCCGACGCCGTCGCGTTGGCCGACTGCACGATCTCGTAGACCTCGCGTTGCTGCCCATCGGCCGTGCCCACGACGATCGTGCGCGTCACATCCGCGCAGTACCCGCGCGTCGCGGCGCCAAAGTCCAGCAGCAAGAAATCGCCGCGGACGATCGCCTTGGGCGACGAGCCGGCATGCGGCAACGCCGACCGCGCCCCCGATGCGACGATCGACGGAAACGGAAAGGCCTCCGACCCTTCGTCGCGGAGCGCCCGTTCGAGTACGCCGGCAACCTCCAGCTCGGTCATCCCCACCCGCACCGCGGGCAGCGTGCGCTCGAGCGCGCGCGTCGCGACGCCCGCCGCATCGGTGATCGCCGCGACCTCGTCGGGGTCCTTGCGCTCGCGCAGGCCCTCGACGACATCGACGCTCGGCCGCCATTGCCAGCGCGCCCCGGCGTCGAGCAGACGCTGGAAGTCCCGGTGCAGCAGATGCGCCGACTCGAACCCCGCGACCTCGACGTACGCGTAATCGGGCAGCGCCTGCCAGAGACCCGTCCACAGGCTTTGCGGCTCGATGAGAATGCGGGCGATGTCGCCCACTTCGTCGGCGACCTGCGTCTGATAGCGAAAGTCGGTCACGAACACCACGTCGCCCCGCACCGTCACGAACACCAGCGCGCTCGATCCGGAGAATCCCGTCAGATACCGGATGTTGGGCGGACTATTCAACAAGACGCCGTCGAGCTGCAGGGTCTCGAGCGCGGCGCACAGCGCGGCAAGACGATCGGCCCGCCGGTCACGCATTGAGCGATGCCACCAGTCCGCGGAGCGCGAGATCATAGCCCGCGGCGCCAAAGCCGCAGATCACGGCGCGGGCCGCCGGGGCGAGCATGGAGGTGCGGCGTTCGGGCTCACGTGCAAAGATGTTGGTGAGGTGCACCTCGACAAAGGGCAGCGCGACCGCGGTCAGCGCGTCGCGGATGGCGAGGCTCGTGTGGCTGTAGGCGCCGGCGTTGACCAGGGCCCCGGCGGCGCGGCCGCGAAGCCCGTGGATGGCGTCGATGAGCGCGCCCTCGCCGTTGTGTTGGGCGAAATCGATGTCGACGCCGAGCTCCGCGCCTGTGGCCACGAGCCGGCGCTCAATGTCGGCCAGGGTGACGGTGCCGTAGATCGCCGGTTCTCGAGTGCCGAGGAGATTCAGGCTGGGGCCGTTGAGAACTGCGATTCTCACTTCTTTTTCAGCCCCGACAGCCAACTGCTGAACTGCTCGGTCTCAGCGGCCGGCTCGGCCGGCGCGGGGTGCTCCGTGGGGCCGTCGTTGGTCGTGTCCGCGCGAGCGGTATCCTTACTCGCCGACTCCCCGTTGGCGAACGGGTCGTAGCCAAAGAACTGATCAAACGAAAAAGCGCCGGGCTCGCGGCGTGTGCCGGAGGTGGGCGACGCTGGCGCCGCCGGCGGGGATTCGCGGAACACGCTGTCGAGCGAGAGCTCCGTCGACGCGCGGCGCACGCCGGGTTTCTGCGGCTCGGCCACGCTGTCGCCGCCAAATGCCGTCGACAGCGTCTCGGCCGCTGCCTCGTCGCTCGGCGCGACATGGGCATTGGGAAAGAGCCCATTCACGGACCCCGTCGACGGCGGCGCAGGCGCTGGTTCCGGGGGGTCGAATGCAAAAGACTCCGCGTCCCCCGATGTTGGGAGACCAAACTCGTCCACGTCATCACGCCGGCGCGAGATCAGCGACTCGCCGCCATACTCGGGTTCAGCCAGGGGGCTGGGGTTGGCGCCAAAGCCGCTGCCCAGGTCCGGGCTGCCGTATGCGTCTTCGGCGTACGACCCCTGATCGTACAGCCCGGACCGAATACCAAACCCGCCGGTTGGCAACTCGGGCGGGCGTGGGGCGCGGGCTGACGGCTCATCGGCAATCGGCTGAGCCGCCTCGACGGGCTTGGGCCCGGCTGCAGGTGGCTCGGTTGCAGCTGGTTCTGCCGGAGTCGTCCCGACCGGAGCCGGATTGGCCGGCGGCGCCGCGACGACGGTCGCCGTCGTCTCTACCGACGGGACGGCCGGCGGGGCGTCCGTCTCTTCGTGCAACGCCTCTGCCACCGTCTCTGCCGGCGCCGCGACCTCTGGCTCGACGGCGGGAGCGCTCTCGGCAACCACCTCTATCTCGGCCGCCGCCGGCTCCTCGTAGAAGTCCGGCTCCGACGCCGGCATGGCCCGATCCGCATGCCGCGTCACCACTCGACGCGCGGCAAGATCACCAAAGAACGCCCGGATCGACCGCACGGTCGGCGCATTGCGTCGCTGCGTCGCCGCCTCGATCACCGAGTCCGATACCCCGCCCGCCGCGCTGAAGCTCGAACGCGACCCGCTCTCCAACTGCGCAACCCGCTCACGCAACGTGTCGTCATCGGGCGACTGCACGAGCAGTTGCCGATAGACCTCGAGGGCTTCGTCGCGAAACCCTTGCTGCAAATACAGCTCGGCCATCGTCTCGGTGACAAATGCGGCCGGCGTGTCCCCAGCCCCGCTCTCGGCGGTCACCGCCACCGTCGGATCGGACTCGCGCTGCCGCCGCACGGGCGGCACGAACTCCATCACCTCGAGGCCAAGACCCTGATCGGCAGGCGGCGCGTCGGCCGGCGCCGTGTCACCCATCGACGCGGTATACCCGTCGCCATAGAACCCATCGATGTCCGCGCCAACTGAGTCGGCGCCAACCGACTCGGCAAACGGGTCGCCTGCATCCACGTGCGACGCGGGTGCGGGCGCGGGCGTCGCTGGCACCTCGGCTTCGGTCTCGAGCCACGACGCGGTGCCTTCCGTGATCCGCTGCGCCGATTCCGCCAGCGCGGCCGGCAACTCGAGCGTCCGCTCGGGATTGATCTCGTGCCAACCTCCCCCTGCGAGATCGTCCAAGACCGACCCTCCCCCGGCCCCAGTCACGGGCGCGGGTGGCGGCGCATCCGCGACTCCGTCGAGGCTCGAGAGCTGGGCCGCGATCTCCTCATTCCGCGGGTCGGCGTCGAGCACGCGGCGATACCACGCCCGCGCCGAGGCGATCTCGCCGCCGGCGCGGGAAATGTCCCCGAGATGGCGGAGGGCGATTAGATTTTCGGGATCGAGTTGCAACGCGGACTCGAACACTCCCCGTGCCTCGTCGAGCTCGCCAGCCTCAAAGAGCGCTTGTCCGAACACGATGTGGCCGCTCATGTGTCCGGGCTGTTGCGGCACGTACGTCCGGCAAATCGAAATGGCCTGCGTCAGGTCACCGGCTTTCCGATACTCGTTGGCAAGGGGCGCGAAGTAGCGGCGGGGGTTCTCGTTGAACTTCTTTTCGAGTTCCTCGATCCGGGCGGAGCTGGCCATCTGGTGCCCTCGGGTGTGCCGCCCGCGGGGCGACAGGGACGGGAGAAGATATACCTTGCAGACGAGCGAAGTCAATCAGAAGTGACACTCTCTCTTGACCTTAGGTGCCGTGAGCCCCTAGCTTCCGGCGCCTCGAATACCTCTTCGGTGCTCCCCGTCAGGAAAGGTCCTGTCTGTTTCTCTCTCCCCCGTTGGGGGAGAGAGAAGAGAATGGTTTCTCGAACACCCTCTCCGTCGGGACACGATCCTATCTATCTCTTCTCTCCCCCGTGGGGGAGAGAAAAAAAAGAACGAGTTTTCGAACACCTCTCCGTCGGGAGAGTCCTGCCTATCGCTCTTTCTCTCTCCCGTTAGGGAGAGAGAAAGAAGAGAATTGTTTTTCTTCCCCACGTAGGAGTCCTGCCTCGTGTTGCAACAAATGCGCGGCGGCGCAAAATACATCTGGCTGGCGATCTTTGTCTTCTTTGTCGTCGGCTTTCTGCTCTACCAGACCTCCGGTCTCTCCACCCGGTCGGCGAACACCACGTCGACCGTCGTGGCGTCCGTCAACGGCGAGAAGATCGTCCTGGCCACCTGGCAAGCGCAGCTCTCGCGTCGCGAGCAAGAGGCCCAGCAACGCGCTGGCCGGGCGTTGACGCTCGACGAGCAGAAGCGCCTCGAACAGGAAACGTTCGATGAGATGGTGCAGCAGATCCTGCTGGACCAGGAGTTCAAGAAGCGGGGCATCCGCGTCGCCGACAAAGAGATCATCGACGCCGCCCAGACGAGCCCGCCGCCGGAGTTGATGCAGGCCCCTGAGCTGCAGACCGATGGCCACTTCGACATCGAGAAATACCAGCGCTATCTGAGCAGCCCGATGGCCAAGTCGCAGGGCCTCCTGGCCGGTCTCGAGCAGATGTATCGGACCGAAATCCCGCGCGAGAAGCTGTTCAACCAGGTGGCGACGTCGGTGTTCGTGTCCGATGCGCAACTCTGGAATCTGTGGCGCGACACACACGACTCCGCGCAGATCTCCTTCACGTTCTGGCAGCCCAACGCGCCGAGCGGCTCGTCCGCGCCAGTGAGCGATGCCGACATCAAGGCGTACTACGATGCGCACAAGACCGACCTGACGCGCAAAGGACACGCGATGGTGTCGCTTGTCGTTATTCCGCGTGCCGTCACCGCGGCCGACTCGGCGGCGGTGCGCACGCACATCCTCGCCATTCGGGACTCGGTGACGTCGGGCAAAGCCAAGTTCGAGGATATCGCCAAGGGCGAGTCACAGGACTCGGCGTCGGCCGTGCAAGGCGGGTCGTTGGGCACGGTGGCGCGCGGGCAGTTCGTGCCAAGCTTCGACAGCGCGGCGTTCGCGTTGAAGCCGGGCGAGATGTCGGGGGCGGTGCGCACGCCGTTTGGGTACCATCTCATTCGCGTCGACGCCAAGAAGGGCGACTCGATCACGGTGCGCCACATTCTGCTCAAGATCCAACAGAGCGACTCGGCCGCGGCGCGGACCAATGCGCGGGCGGACTCGCTGGAGAAGATGGCAGGCCAAGCCGACCTGCCCGCGGCGTTCGACAAGGCGGCCGCGACGCTCGGGCTGGCGGTGCTCCACGTGCCGGTGACCGAGGATCAGCCGGTCATCATGAACGGACAGGAAGTGCCGAGCGTCGGGACCTGGGTGTTTTCGGGCGCCGCGTCGGTCGGGGAATCGAGCGAGTTGTTCGAGGTCGATGACGCCTACTATCTGGCGCGGCTCGACTCGCTCACGCCAGGCGGCGTGCCGACGCTCGCGCAGGCAACGCCGAGCATTCGACTCGTGTTGCAGCGGCAGGCGGCGTTGAAGGCGCTCCAGCCGGCAGCCGCGGCATTTGCCACGGCCGCGGCGGCGACGTCGCTCGAGGCGGAAGCCACGGCGACGCACGGCCACGTCGCAAAGAGCCCGGAGTTCACACGCACGTCATTCGTGCCCGATGTCGGGCGGATGAACGAGGTGATCGGCGCCGCCTTCGCGCTGCCGGTCGGCGTCGTGAGTCAGCCGATCATGACGCGCGACGCGATTTTCGTGATTCGGGTCGACAAGCGCGTGGTGGCCGATCGCGCGACCTGGGAGAAACAGAAGGACGCCCAGCGCCAGCAGATCGTGCAGGCGCTCCGTCAACAGGCCGTACGGGACTTCATCGACGACCTCAAGACGACCGCCAAGATCACCGACCACCGCAAGGAGATCGAGGCGGCTAATCGGAAAGCCGCCGCGGCCGCCTAGAACAGCGATCTCGCGATCAAATAGGCGAGTAGGACGCCCACGAGGCTAAGCAGGGACACATCCAACGCGATCGGCCCCACTGAGAGCTTGATGATCACCAGATCCAAGCCCAGTGGGCCGAGCGTCGGCGTCACGGCCGTGGTCAGCAGCTCCTTCACCGACCCCGCGGGCAAGAACCTGCGGGCGAACTGCGTCAGGAACCCGCCCACGACAAACCCGCTGGCGAGCACCAGCGCGTGAAACATGGGCCGGTGCTTGGAGGCCCCCCCACGCGGCGGCATCATGAGCGGCGCTCCATGACATAAGCGATCGCATCGACCAGCGCCGCCCGCGCCGGCGTGTCGGGCAGCCCGTCCAACGCATCCTCGGCCTCGGCCGCGAACTCCTCCCCCCGCCGCCGCGCATACTCCAGCCCGCCCCCCGCGGCCACGATGGTGATCACCTCGTGGATGTCGGCATCGCCCGGCGACTCCGTCGCGAACAACGCCTCGACGCGCTCCCGCTCGGGCACGCCCATCTCCCGCAACGCCGCGATCAACGGCAATGTCATCTTTCGCTCCCGAAGGTCGAGCCCCGACGGCTTGCCGGTGACCTCCTGCGCCGCAGTGTAATCCAGCAGATCATCGGTGACCTGAAACGCCATCCCCAACCGCTCGCCATAGCGCGCCAGCGACGACCGGTAGGCGCCGGCCCCGCACATCGCGCCCAGCTCGCATGCGGCCCGAAAGAGCGACGCCGTTTTGGCCCGAATCAACTCATCGTAGTCGGCTTCGGTGAACGACATCGGCTCGCCGCGCAGCAGCTGCCTGAGCTCCCCGCGTGTCATCTCGTCGGACGCATTCGTCAGCACGCGCATGAACTCCATGTCGCCGATGCGCGCCAACTCCTTGAGTGCGCGCAGATACAGG
>DATMNB010000148.1:0-31108 GCA_035569435.1 Gemmatimonadaceae bacterium | reverse complement strand
GACCCGGAGCGATACGCGCCCACCACCCCACCCGAGCGCACGAGCAGCTCGCCCGACGGCGAGATCCCGACCACCGTCCCCACCACGGGCTCACGACACGGCCGCCCAAACGCCACATCGCGCGACGCATAGTCGGACATCTCCACGTCTCCGAGCATGCGGTCCGCCGTGGTCGCCGCCCGAACGCCCGGGACGAGGGCCGTCAGCAGGTCCAGGCGCGACGTCCCCGCTCGCACCGCGGCGGCGCCTGGCACGTCCACCGGGAGCCGCACGTTGATGCCAATGCCGATGGCGACCCACGCGGGCCGCTCATCTTGCCAGCGGGCCTCGACCAGAATACCGGCCAGCTTGCCGCCGCTCGCGTAGACATCATTGGGCCACTTGAGCTGCGCCGGCGCGTCGAGGTAGGGGTCCAGCACCCGCGCCGCGTGGAGCCCGAGCCGGAGCGTTAGGACGTCGAGCGCCGCGGCGTTCGCCGGCCGCTCGACCACCGTCAGCCACACCCCGGCGCCCGGGGCGGCCGTCCACCGCCGTCCATGCCGGCCGCGCCCCGCGGTCTGACGATCCGCCACGATCAACGTGCCGGCCGGCGCCCCGGCCTCGGCGGCGGCGTGCGCGAGATCCATCGTCGACGTCACGCTCTCGTACACATCCACCCGCGGCGCACCGAGCCGCGCCGCCAGCTCGGCGGCGCTCACCCCCTCGTAGCGCGCCGCCGGATCAGCCGCCATGCCCGCGAACAACGACCAGTGTGACCACCGCCGCCGCGAGCAGCAACCGGTAGGCGGCGAACACGCCGTAGCTGTGATTCCGCACATAGCGGAGAACCACGGCGATCGAAAACCAGCTACTGAGCGCCGCCGTCACCACGCCGACGACCAGCGGCGCCGTGATCCCCTCGCGCAGCAAGTGTGGAACCTTGAGCAGCCCCGCCCCGGCGATCAACGGCATGCTGAGCACAAAGCTGAACACCGCCGCGTCCTCGCGCGAGAACCGGAGCGCGCGACCGGCCGTGATCGTCGACCCCGACCGCGAGACACCCGGCACGAGCGCCAGGATCTGTGCGATGCCGATCAGCAGCGCATCCTGCCACCGCATCGTCGCCAATGGCCTGTCGCGGGCCGAGTATCGGTCGACGGCCCATAGCACCACGCCCATGACCGCCAGCGTCCCCGCGATCAACAAGGGGCTCCTGAACACGGTTTCGGCTTTCTTCTCCAGCAGCACGCCTGCGATGCCGCCAGGAATCGTGGCCAGAATCAGATACACGACCCGGCGCTCCTCCACGGTCTTGGGCTTCCCGCCCTGACTGGCGACCGCCAGCGCCGCACGCGCCAGCTTCGCCCATTCGGCGCGAAAATACCAGAGGAGGGCCACCAACGTCCCGATGTGGAGTGCCACATCGAACGACAGCCCAGGATCCTCCCATCCAAACGCCCACGGCGCCAACGTCAAATGTGCCGAGCTGCTGATGGGCAGGAACTCCGCGAGTCCCTGCAGAATGCCCAGGATGAACGCTTGGAAGACAGTCATGGCGCCAAAAGTAACCTTCAGTGTCGAGGCACGGCGAGCATGACGAGGATCGCGAGCGCCATGGCGATCTTGAACGCCGTCGGCGCGCCCCGCGATCCGCGGACCAGTCGCCATCCCCCCGCGACCGCGCAGACACCGGCGGGCAGGAGGGCCACGCCAACGAGCGGTCGCAATCGCAGGCTCATTCGCACACCAATGGCGACCAGTATCAACACGGCAACGATGGCGGCCCCGGCTCCCACCGCACGGGCGGTTGGGAGACCGGCAACCAGCGGCAACGTCCACCGCCGACCACGGTCCCCGTCCACGTCGTCCACATCCTTGGCCACCTCACGGGCGAGCTGCAACGGGGCCGCCAGGGCCATGAGCGGGACCGCGGCGCGGGGCGCGCCTGCCGCCCACGCGCCATACAGAAACGGTAATGCCCCCAGTACGGCGACCAGCGCGTTCGCCGCCACGCCCGACCAGGCTTTGATTCGGCCATAGCCGACCATCGCCACGACGACGCCCACGCTGAGCCATCCCAGTCCTGACGATGCCGCGCCGGACAGCCCCACGCCAATAATGGCGGCGACGCCCGTGATCCCCAACGCCACCTCCGGCGCGAGCATGCCGTTCGGAATCGGGCGGTCCGGGTGCACGACCAGATCGATGACACGATCCTGATAGTCGTTGAACGCATTGGCGACGGCCGTCAACGCTACCGCGCTGCCGGCGGCCAACGCCACGCGCGCGCTCCCCCACTCCGCGCCGGCCCACCGGCCGCCGACGATCACCGCGGCCGCCGCGACCAGTCCATTGGGAAGCCGGACCAGCGCGGCGACCGCAGCAACCGTCTTAGGCGTCACGATAGAGTGCTTCGTACTGCGGAACGACTTCGTCGAGGGCAAATCGCTCCCGCGCATCGGCGGCGGCGGTTGCGCTCATCGTGCGCCACCGATCGCGATCGCACAGGATCTCGACGGCCGCCCGCGCCATCGCGTCGACGTCACCGATCGGGCACAGCACGCCGGTCTCGCCGTCGCGCACCACCTCCGGCAGCCCGCCGGTGCGAGTCGCCACGACCGGCACCCCCGAGGCCAGCGCCTCCAGAGCGCTCAACCCAAACGACTCGGTCTGACTCGGCAGCAGGAACAGGTCGGCCCCGGCCAGGAGCGGCGCGACCGACTCCAACCGGCCCAGAAACGACACGTCGTTCTCGACGCCAAGCGCATGGGCCTCGTCCTGCGCGTCGACCCGGTCGGGACCGTCGCCGACCATGACCAGCACGCTCGGCACCGTCTCTCGCACCTTGGCGAACACCCGGACCACGTCACGCACCCGTTTGACGGCGCGGAAGTTCGACACGTGCATCAGCACGCGCCGCCCATTGGCATCGATCTCTTCCCGGAGCACTTGCGGGTAGAGACTCCGATCGTAAACGCTGGGGTCGATGAAGTTATGGATCACCTGGATGTTGCACGCCGTGCACCCAAAGGCATGGTACGTCTCGTCCTTCAGGTACTGCGACACCGCCGTCAGGCGATCCGACTTCTCGATGGAGAACTTGGTGATGGCGTGGAACGACGGGTCCTGCCCCACGATCGTGATGTCGGTCCCGTGAAGCGTCGTCACCAGCCGGACGTCGTTCCCGGTCTGCCGCAGCATCTCTCTCGCCATCCAGGCACTCGTCGCGTGCGGGATCGCGTAGTGCAGGTGCAGCAGCTCGAGCTTGTGGCGCAGCACGACCTCGTGCATGCGCACCGCCAGCGCCAGATCATAGGGCGGGAACTCGAACAGCGGGTAGCGCCCGACCTCCACCTCGTGGAAGTAGATGCGCGGCTGAAAGACCGGCAAGCGAAACGGCTGCTGATACGTGATGAAATGCACTTCATGCCCCCGTGACGCGAGGGCGACGCCCAGCTCGGTCGCCACGGCGCCGGACCCGCCGTACGTCGGGTAGCAGGTGATCCCAATCCTCATGCGTACCACTCCTGCATAAGCCGCTCGGCGACTGTGGCCGCCGCGCGATCAGTAGGGTCGAGCCGGATCACGCGATCCGCCGGCAGCTGATGCCGAAACCACGTGCGCTGGCGTTTCGCGTACTGTCGTGTGGCAATAATGACCTGCTCCCGCGCTGCCGCCGCCGTCAGTCGCCCGGCGACCATCTCTCGTACCGCCGCATACCCACTGGCCTGCCACGCCGGCGCGTTCGCCGGCACCTGGTCGATCAACCGACGCACTTCGTCGGGCCATCCCACTGCCCACATCGCATCGACGCGATGCTCGATCCAGCCGCGCAGCGGCGGCCCCGGATCGACGAGAAGATAGCGGACGTCAAAGCACAGTGTGTCCGGCGCCGGTGTCACGAGTGCGCGAATGTAGAAACCCGCGCCGCCCACGACGACGGGAAGCCGCCCCGACCGCACCGCCGTTGCCATCGCCTCCCCCGCGACCGCGGCCCAGGAAAAAGCCGAATAGCGCGCCGTTGGTTCGACGAGATCGAGCCCCTCGTGCGGCACGGCGGCGCGATCGGCGGGCGTCGGTTTGGCGGTGCCGATGTCGAAGTGCCGATAGATCTGCCGCGAGTCGGCGCTGATCACCGTCATGGGTAGCGCGCTGGCCACCTGCATGGCCAACGCCGACTTCCCGGCTGCCGTCGGGCCGCACACCACCACGAGGCGCGGGGCCAGACGACTACCGCCGCCCAAATCGCCGCTCGAGCTCATCCCATCCCACGCGGACGATCGTCGATCGGCCGTGCACGTCATGCGCGGGCAGCGTCGTACGGGCGAGCGCCAGGTAGAGCGCGCGCATTTCTGGTGGCGATAACGCGTCGCCTGCCTTGATGGCGGCCTTGCAGGCGACAGTCGCCGCGAGGCGCTCGTGGCGCCCGGCCCCCGCCTGGCGGTCTCCCGCAAGCGCGGCGAGCGTCTCGCGCAGACACTGCTCGGCGTCGAACCGCGGGTGCGGCGTGGGCACACTGCTGACGAGAAGTGTATGTCCGCCAAACCCCTCGATCTCGAACCCGAGCCGTTCGAACAACTCCCGATCCGCCTCGAACGCGTCCCCTTCGGCGGGGCCCAGGTGCAGCGTCAGCGGGAAGAGCAGCTTCTGACTCGCCACACCGCCGTCAGAGAGCGCCGCGACGAACTGCTCGTAGAGCACCCGCTCGTGCGCCGAGTGCTGGTCGATGAGCACGACGCCGTCATCGTGCTCGAACATGAGGTAGGTGCGGCGCAGCTGCAGCAGCGGCGGCACCACCGTGTCCTCTTCTACACGAGGCCCAGTCTGCTCGACCTCGGCGAAGAGCGCCCCAGGCGCCTCGGCGCGGGGCAGTGTCTGGTCTGCCGTTGGCGTTGGCCACGACGCTCCGACGACAGTCGCACTAGCCAACGACCCCAGCGCCCGCCGCACGGCTCCCTCGACCGCGCGCTCCACGGTCCACCGATCCCGAAACCGCACCTCGGCCTTGGCCGGATGCACGTTCACATCGACGATGTCCGCGCTGACGTCGATGTCGAGCAGGACCGACGGCCGAAGCCCCGCCGGGATCGTCGACCGATAGGCCGCCTCCGCGGCCCGCACGAGTCCGGCGTCCCGCACCGCGCGTCCGTTGACCGAGAGTTGCACCCGCCGCGTCCGCGTCCCCACATCGCTCGGCCGCTCGACCAGGCCCGACACGGCGATCTCCCCCGCCACATCGGCGACGTCGAGGAGAGCGTCGGCATACGCCGCCCCCCAGATCGCCCCCACCCGCTGCCGCAACGATGCCGCCGGCGGCAGTGTGAGCGCCCGCGTCCCGTCATGCGTGAGCGTGAGGTGCACGCCGCGCTGCGCCAGCACCAACGCCGTCACCGCATCGACGATCGCTCGCCACTCCGACCGCGCGCTCCGCAAGAACTTGAGCCGCGCCGGCACCGTATGAAAGAGTCGCGTCACCGACACCGTTGTGCCCCGGCGCCGCGCAACATCGGTCACCCCGGTGACCGCCCCGCCACTGACCGACACGCGCGTCCCGGCCCCATCGGCCGATGCGGTCTCGAGTTCCAGCGCCGACACCGACGCGATCGCCGGCAGCGCCTCCCCCCGAAACCCAAAGCTGGCCACGCCCACCAGATCGTCCGCCGACCGGATCTTGGACGTCGCGTGCCGCGCCAACGCCAGCACCGCGTCGTCCCGCGTCATCCCGCACCCATCATCACTGACGCGAATCGACCCCCGCCCGCCATCCTCGACGTCGACAACAATCGTCGTCGCCCCCGCGTCGAGCGCGTTCTCCACGAGCTCCTTCACCGCCGATGCCGGCCGCTCCACCACTTCGCCCGCCGCGATCTGATCGGCAACGGCGCTCGGCAGAATCGCGATGGTCGGCACGGGCGGAATTTAACGCGCGGGACTCACTGATCGCGTGCGATCGACGTGAGCCGCTCCACCTCAACCCACCCGTCGCGATCCCCGCTCAGTTGCACCCGGACCCAGGCGCCTTCGCGTCCATTGATCCGTGCGACGTCGCCGGCATCGAGCGCGGACAGCCGCTCGGCGACGAGTGCTGGCGACGCGTAGAGCACGGCACCCGGACTCACCACCGACAGGTGCTTGGCCGCGGCGGTTTCATCGAGCCACGCCGCGGCCAGCGCACCGGCGACCGCCAGGGCCGTGAGTGGTGCGCCGAACCGCAGTCCCCCGCCCGTGCGGTTCCGTCGCACGGCGCCCACGGCCCACGTGAGACACGCCAGCAACCAGCAACCGAGCGCCACGTTCGCCACCAGCGACGCGCTCACGCGCGGCGGCGCCGCCAGCCATCCGTCCTGCGGCGCCCGCACGAGCGCCAGCCGGTCGCGCATGTCGTCGGCAAGCGCGTCGAGTCGCGCGGCCCGCTGCCACCCGATCACGGCGTCCGACGTGTCTGACAACGCCCACGCCGCGGTCCCCGCATTCGCCCACGCATCAGTCGCCCGCGGCGCCAGGCGCGCCGCCGCCGCGAACCGCGTCACCGCCTCGCGGTAGTGCCGTCCGGAATAGGCGGCGACCCCCTCCTGAAACTCCTGCGCTGCCAGCGCGCCGCTTCCCGTCTCCGCTATTGCTCCGAACGCACCGCCGGCGATCAGGCCGACCGTCGCCAGCACGACGAGCCCCCGCGCCGCCGTGGAGCTCACCGGTGAGCGTGCCTCCTGGGCAACCGATCGATAGATCGCATACGCCGTTTCGCGCAGATCGTCGGCCAGCGGCGCACCGTTCCCGTACGCCGCCTCGTCGAGCCGCGCCAGGAGCCCGTCCGCCCGAAGTCCCGTCGGACCGGTCACCCCTTCCCGCCGTAGCACCCGCGCCAGGCCACCCGGCTCGGCCAGTGTCCGCGGCGGCAGCGCGAATCGCTCCGCCAGCGCCGCAACGAACGCGCGTCTGAGCGTCGGTGCGTCGCACGACGTCCGCGACCGCGCCATCGCGCGCAACACCACCGCCGCTGGCGGCGCGACCTTCCGGCGCCGCCGCCGCCGGCGACCAGCCGTCATCACCAATGCCGGCAACGGCGCCGCCACCGCCAACAGCGCGAACCCCGGCGTCGTGAACGGCGGCTCGGGCACCTCGCCATGATAGACAGTCCGCACCGCCAGCGGCGGCGGCGCATCCGCTCGGACGCTGTCGATCGGCGCCAGGCTCCCGACCCCGACCACGAGCGTGGCCGGCGCGGTCACCGCCACCTCATACCGCTCCGTGTAGGGGTTGAAGTACGGATATCGCACCGGCGGCAGCACCAGCGCCCCCGTGTCCCGTGGGGTCACCACCCAGTCGAACTCCTTCGTCCCTCGCACGTCGGCCGACGAGGTATCGACCCGCACGCGTTCTTGGGCAACGACCGCCGACCCCCACGGCACGATCAGCGCCGGACGCGGTAGCAGCTTCACGTTGGCGCGTCCATCCACCTCGACAGTCACCAGGACCGGATCGCCGACCCGCACGCGATGCATGTCGAGACGGGCGCCCGCATGGAGCTCCCCGACCGCTCCCCCGTAGTCCGGAGGCCGCCCCGCCATCGGCGGCGGGAGCGCCACGACCGAGAGACTCTCCGCCGCCAGTGTATGGCTCTCCTCGCGACTGAAGAAACTGAGCGACAACGGGAGCGAGTACGAGAGCTGTGCCGCGGGGATGGTGTAGTGGCCCGCTTCCAGCGGAAACATGGCCCGCTCGAAGACGTGGACTTCGTATTCGTGGGTGCCCACGCGCCGTGTCGGCGGTGCCCCACTCGCGGTCGGGAGATCGTATGTCAACATGGCCTGCGGCTCGGGCGGCACAAACTCCGGGTTCCGCCGCAGACGAAGCCGGAGCTCGTCATCCAGGAAGACACCAACCTGATACGTCACTTGCTGCCCGACGAACACGGTCTCCGGCAGCACCATGGCGTGAAAGTTCACCGGCGCCGCCGTGTCGAGCGTGGCGTGCGAGACGATCGCCAGCTGCGCGATCACACCCATGGCCAGGAGACCTGACACGATCACCAATCCTTGCCCATGGGCGGCACATCGGTCTGTGTCTGCCGCTGTTTCTTCCCCTCGACCTCGCGCTCCTCGCGGGCCGCGCTCTGTAAGATCTCCTCCGCCTGCCGCTTCCCGAGCTGTCCCTCCGGCCGCTCCCCGGTCCCCGATGGCTGGGGCGGTCCCGACGACGGACGCTGCTGCCCGTTGCCCGCGCCACCTCCGCCGCCCCCACCCCCGCCGCCGCCCGACTGCCGCGCACGCAGCGCCAACTCGTAGTTCCACTTCGCGTCCGGGTCCGACGGTCGCATGAGCAGCACGCGCTTGTAATCGCCAAGTGCGGCGTCGAGCTCCGTGCGTTGGGCGTCGCCCGTCCCATCGAGTCCCCGCTTGAGATGCGCGAGTCCCAGGTTGAACAGCGCCCGGTAGCGGAGCTCGGTCTCGCGGGCACCCGTCACGAACGTGAGCGCCGACACCGCCCCGTCGAGCGAGTCGGCCGCCAGCAGCGCGGTGCCATAGTTGTACATAGTCCGAGGGCTCTTGTCGCCCGTGGAGATCGCCTGCGCGTAGACCGAGGGCGGCGGCGGCGCCGGCGGGTGCGCCGATGTGCTGTCGCCCATCCCGAGAAACGCCACGGCAGCCGCCGCCGTCGCCGGCCCCCGGCGCCGCACCGCGACCACCGCCCGCGCCGATCGCTCGGCGAACAACGTGTCGAACAACAGCAGGAGCAGCGCCGGGACGAGGAAGAGCTGGAACCGCGGCGCCCGCGACTGTCCGCGCTCGAGCGCCCGCTGCTGCGCCCGCAGCGTCCTGAGCGCCGCATGGATCTTGGCCGCCTTGTCCGTCTCCTCAGCCGGAATGAACGTGCCGTGCGCCGCCTCGGCGATGGTCTGGAGCATTTGCGGCGAATAGTGCGTGACCACCACGTCGCCGTTCTCATCGCGCTTGGGCACGACCGTGTCCCCATCCGCCTGCGGGATGGTCGACCCCGCCGCCGTCCCAAACCCCACCGTCACCACGCTGATCCCCGCGTCGCCCGCCTCTTTGGCCGCCGCCCGCGTCTCGACGTCGTCGTCGAACCCCTCGCCGTCGCTCATGAGCACGAACGCGCGGTCACTCGCCGTCCGCGCCGCGCCCAGGAGCTCGGTCCCCTGCCGAATAGCCCGCGCCAACGACGTCCCCGGCTGACCCACGACCGACGGATCGAGGTTGTCGACGAACAGCTCGATCGCCCCGTCATCGATCGTCAGAGGCGTGAGCACATAGCTCCGTCCTGCGAACGCGATCAGCGCCGTGCGGTCGCCCGCCGACAGATCGCGTAGGCGACGCACCTCTTCTTTCATGCGCTGGAGGCGGCTTGGCTTCTCGTCGGTCGCCAGCATGGAGAGCGACGCGTCGAGCGCCAGCACGACGTCCACCCCGCTGCTTCGCTGCACGGTGCGCTCCTCTCCCCACCGCGGACCGGCGAGCGCGATCCCGGCCAGCAGCGCGGCCAGCGGCAACACGAGCCGGCGCCCCCGTGGGGGGCGCAGTGCGCCAGGCGGGACGAGCCGACGGATCAGCTCGGGCGGTCCGAGCCGCGCCAGCCGCATCCGCCGCCGTCGCTCCCGCGACACGAGCAACGAGAGGATGACCACCGGCCCCAGCACGGCCGCCAGTAGCAGCCACGGCCGGTCGAACGACGCCAGCACGATCTGCACGAGATCCATCACGGCAGCGGCCCCCGCGACGCCAGCACCGCCAGTTCCAACGCGAGGGCCACCAACGCGAGCCCCAAGGGCCACCGAAAGAGTTCCGTGTAGCGAACGAATGATTGCGTTCGGACAGGCACCCGCTCCAGCTCATCGATCTGCTCATAGATGCGTTGCAGCGCCTCGGCGTCGCGGGCGCGGAAGTACCGCCCGTTCGTCGTTTTGGCGATGTCACCCAGCAACGATTCATCGATGTGCACTGGACGGTTCTCGTAGCGTAAGCCGAACAGCCCCCGGCCCACCGGCACCGGGGCCATGCCGTCGCTGCCGATCCCGATCGTATACACCTTGACGCCAAACGCGGCCGCAGCCTGCGCCGCGGTGCGGGGGTCGATCGCACCCCGATTGTTGTCGCCATCGGTGAGTAACACCATGACGCGCGAACGCCCCGGCGCGGCACGCAACCGGTTGGCGCCCGTGGCGATCGCCGTCCCGATCGCCGTCCCGTCCTCGAGCTGCCCAGCCTGGAGATTGTCGACCGCGGCGTTCACCACCGCGTAGTCGAGCGTCAACGGCACCTGCGTCAGCGCCTCGCCGGCGAACGCCACGACCCCGATCCGATCCGAGGTGCGGCCAGCGATGAACCGCTTCATCGTCTGCTTGGCCACCTCGAGCCGGTTCTCCGGCTGAAAATCCAGCGCTAGCATCGAGCTCGACAGATCGATCGCCAGCACGATGTTGATCCCTTCGCTGGTCACCATCTCCGATCGCGCCCCGGTCCGTGGCCGCGCCAGCGCGACCACCGCGGCGGCGAGCGTCAGGTTCCGCAGCAGAAAGATCGTCCGCGTCGCGCTCCACCCCGTCCCGGGGCCTCCGGCGAGCGTCGCGACGCGCGAGAACGTGACCGCGGCGGGGCGGGCCGACACCCGGCTCCGCAGCATCCACCACAGGGGCAGCACGACGAGGAGGAGGAGCAACCATGGCTCGGCGAACCCGATTCCCCGCCAGTCGATCGCGCTCACGCCGCCTCCGTCCGCTTGGCGGATGTGACGACCGCAGCCTCGATCTCCTTGACCACCCGTCGGGCCTGCTCGCCCACATCGGCAGCCTGCGCCGCGCCGACGGCCGCCCGAGCGAACTTCACCATGTCACTATCACGCAGCACCGCGGCCAACCGTTCGTGCGGGATTCGGGGGTCGGTACGCAGCGCCTGGAGCAACTCGCCGTTGGTAAGCCCGATCGTCGCGGCCGGAACACGACGCGCCAGATAGGCGCGCAGCACCTCGGTGACGAGCGCGACGTACCGGCCGCGTTCGCCGGCATCCAGGAGCCCGAGGGCGTCGACCCGATCGAACTCACCCTCGGCGATCGTGGCCGCGGGAGCCGATACCGGCGCACGGGGCCGCCGGCGACGCAGGAGCCACCAGAGAAGCGCGAGGACAAGGGCGCCGATCGCCACCGGGATCGCCAACTGCCACCAGGGCGGCCCGGCGATGAACACCGCGCGGGCCGGCCGCGGCGTGCGGGCCTCGCCACTCTTGGGGGCCACGGCGCGGACTACGACGGCAATCGAGTCAAGCGGCACCGAACGACTCCCCGATTCCGTCCGCACAGTGACCGAGGAGATGCCGACCGTGTGCCGTCCGACGTCCCACGCGGCCAGCCGGTAGATCGCCGTCGCTTCCGCGCCCGTCGTGTCGGGCGCGTCGGTCACCACACGCGTGTCGAGCGATTGGACCGGCCCCGCCGTGTCCGGCCCAAGCGGAAACTCGATCCGTGCGCCGCGCCCGGCGCGCACGCGGACCACGACCCGAAACGGTTGGCCAACTGTCACCGTCTCGGGCTGCACACGCACCCCGAGTTGCACACTGTCCTGGCCAAGCGCCGCTACAAGGACCAGTAGCTTGACCAGCACGTCGCCCCCCTCCCCGCTTCAGGCCAAGTGACGTCGGGCGCGGCCCACCTGAAGTCGCGTTTCCCGTCTTCGAAAGAACTGCATCAACGGCTCGACTACTCCCGCGTCGGTCCGTAACGCAATCTCATCGATCGCCAACCGCCGGAACAGCGCACGACGGGCCGCGTGCTCATCGGCAACCTGTTTCTCATACCGGGCCCGGACGCCTGGCCGCCCCGTGTCCACGACGATGACCTGACCGCTCTCGGGGTCGACCAACCGGACCGGCCCCACATTTGGCAACGTGCGCTCGCTCGGATCTTCGACCGTGACGGCCACGACGTCATGCTGCTGCGCCAGCCGCTTGATCGGTCCTTCGACGCCGGCGGCCAGGAAGTCCGAGATCAGAAACACGATGGCGTGCTGCGTGAGCAATCTGGACAGATAATCGATCGCCCCAGCGAGATCGGTCCCCCGGCCGGCAGGCTCGAACGCCAGGAGATCACGAATCAATCGCAGGACGTGCCGCCGCCCCTTCCGCGGGGGGACCACGAGCTCCACCCGGTCGGTGAACAAGACCCCGCCGACGCGATCGTTGTTGCGAACGGCCGACATCGCCAGCACGGCGGCCAGCTCGGTGGCCATTTCACTCTTGAATCGCTGCGTGGTGCCAAACCGCTCCGAGCCCGAGAGATCGACCGCCAGCACGACGGTCAGCTCCCGCTCCTCGATGTAGCGCTTCACGAACGGCCGCCGCATGCGTGCGGTGACGTTCCAGTCGATCGACCGCACCTCGTCGCCGGGCTGATACTCCCGCACCTCGGCGAACTCCATCCCCTGCCCTTTGAACACCGAGCGGTATTCGCCGGAGAACAGCGACGCCACCAGCCCCCGCGTGCGCAGCTCGATCAGCTTGACTTGCCGCAGCAGCTCGGGGGAGATGCTCACGGACTCTCGACCGCGGTCAGGACCCGCTGCACCAGCATGTCGCTCGTCACCGACTCCGCTTCCGCCTCGAACGTCGTGATGATCCGGTGCCGCAACACGTCCGGCGCGATCGCCTTGACGTCGTCGGGCGTGACGAACGTGCGACCGCGCAGAAACGCGTGCGCCCGCGACGCCTGGGCCAGGGCGATCGTCGCGCGCGGACTCGCCCCAAACTCGATGAGGGCCGCCACATCCTTGAGCCCCGCATCGGCTGGCGCGCGCGTCGCCTGCACGATGTCGACGATGTAATCGACGATGCGGTCGTCCAGATAGAGCTCGGCGATCCGGCCCCGCGCCTCGAGAATCGCCGCCGGCGTCGCCACCGCTTCAATCGGGATCGTCGCCCCGCCCGCCATCCGGCGCAGAATCTCCTTTTCCTCGTCGCGTGTCGGATAGCCGACGCGCAGCTTCATCATGAACCGGTCCACCTGCGCCTCGGGCAGCGGGTACGTCCCCTCCTGCTCGATCGGGTTCTGCGTCGCCAACACCAGGAACGGCTCCTCGAGCCGGTACGTCGTGCCGCCGATCGTGACCTGCTTCTCCTGCATCGCCTCGAGCAGCGCCGCCTGCACCTTGGCCGGCGCTCGATTGATCTCATCAGCCAGGACGATGTTCGCGAAAATCGGGCCGCGCTTGACCGTGAACTGACCGTTGGATTGGTCGTAGACCTGCGTGCCGACCACGTCGGCGGGGAGCAGGTCGGGCGTGAATTGGATCCGCTGAAACGACGTATGGATCGTCTCCGCCAACGTCCGCACCGTCAGTGTCTTGGCCAGACCGGGCACGCCTTCGAGCAGCACGTGGCCACCGGTCAGGAGACTGATGAGCAGACGCTCGACCATGTACTCCTGCCCGACGACACGGCGTGCGACCTGGTGCGCCACGCTCTGCGTCAGCGCTTCGGTCCCCCCGCTCGCCGGCGCCGTCGTTGGAGTCCCTACTGTGGCCGCCACGTACCCTCCGCCGTGATCGCCTGAATCGCCCGCCGCTCGGTCGCCGACAACCCGCGCCGCGCGCCCGTCTCCAGCGTCCCGAGCGACACCGGGCCAAACCGCGTGCGCACGAGCCGCTCGACCTCGAGCCCCACCGCCTCGCACAGCCGCCGCACCTCGCGCGTCCGCCCCTCGGCTAGCGTCACCTCGAACTCCCAGCGCCGCTGACCGGCCGGGCGCGCGACCACCTCGACCGGATGCACCGGGCCATCCTCGAGCTCCACGCCGGCCCGCGCCGTGCGCGCGGCGGCCATGGCATTGCCGCGCACGGTGGCGACGTACGTGCGCTCCACCGACCGGCTCGGGTGCGTCAGTCGATGCGCCGCGGCGCCATCGGTCGTGAGCAACAACACGCCTTCCGTCATGAAATCCAGCCGCCCCACGTAAGTGAGCCCTGGCGTTTCCGGGACGAGATCGAACACGGTCTGTCGTCCACCGACGCCCCCGCGGGTTGTCAGTACCCCAGCAGGCTTGTTCAGGACGAACCAGACAATGGCCGCTGGCGCCGCGACCGCCGACCCATCGACCGTGATCTTGTCGTGCGCCGGGTCGACCGATTGGCCGATCTGAGCGATCTGCCCATTCACGCGCACCCGCCCCGCGGCGACCAGTTCATCGGCCCGTCGCCGCGACGCCACTCCAGCCCTGGCAAGGGCTCGCTGGATGCGCACTACGCGACCGACTCGGCCGACCGCAGCGCCACCGCCAACTCTTCGGCGCGGGGCAGCTCGCCCAGGTGCCGCAAGGAAAACTGCTCGAGAAACGCCGGTGTCGTCCCGTACAGGAGTGGACGGCCAATCCCCTCGGATCGGCCAACGACGTCAACCAGGCCGCGCTCCAGGAGCGTCTTGAGGAGGTTGCCGACGGAGACCCCGCGGATCTCCTCGATCTCGGCCCGACCCACCGGCTGGCGATACGCCACGAGCGCCAACGTCTCCAGCGCCGCCGCCGAGAGCCGCTGCGGACGCGCGGCCAACTGCACGCGTTCGATGGCCGCCGTGAACTCCGCACGCGTCAGGATCTGCCATCCCCCTCCGGCTTCGACAAGCTCCACGCCGTGGCCGTCGTGGGCGTAGTGGTCGCCAAGCTCCGCCAGCGCGGCGGTCACGTCCGTGCCCGAGGCATCGGGATCGAGCGCCGCTAGGTCGTCAAAGGTGACCGGCGACCCATTGGCGAACAACGCCGCCTCAAGCAGCTGCGCTAGCGGACTCACTGGCGATCTCCACGTCGGCAAACGGAACGGACTGGCGCAAGGCGCACTCGCCGAGGCGCGCCAACTCCAGAAGGGCGAGCAGCAGGGACAGTACCTGCCACGGCTCGGTGGTCTCGCCGACGAGCTCCCGCCACCGGGCGCGGGCGCGATCGGCGAGGACGGCACGGACGGTACGCAGCGCGCCCTCGACGTCGAGCGCGCGCGGAATCACGGTGTGAAACGTCGGCCGGGTCACTTGCCGGAGCACGCGATCGACCGCCGCCAGCAGCTCGCCCATCGCCGCCACGACAGCGGCCGGCGGTGCCGCACGCAGCGCCTCGTCGGTCGGCGGCGCGGGCGCCGGCACGACGCGCGCAAACCGATTGCGGCGCGCCTCGCCCAGCCGCTCGAGCAAGTCGACCACCTCGCGCATCTGTTGGTACTCGAGCAGCCGCCGCACGAGGTCCGCGCGTGGGTCCTCCCACTGCTCGTCACCTTCGCGATGCGGCAATAGGAGTTGCGTCTTGATGCGCAGGAGTCGCGCCGCCATGTCGAGATAGTCGGCCGCTGCATCGAGGCCGAGCGCGTGGATGCGCGCGAGAAACTGCTCGGCGATCCGTGCGATCGGAATGTCCCAGATGTCGACCTGCTCGTCCCGGATCAGCGTCAGCAAGAGGTCGAGCGGGCCGCTGAAGCGGTCAAGCTCGACGACAAACGAGGCGGGAGGTGCTAGAAGAACAGCGGAGGCAGCCACGGTCCGGCGCTAGGGAGATACAACTGGTGACGCACGAGGGCCCCGTACGCCGCAAAGCCAGGAGCCAGCCAGAAGCCGAGCAGTCGTGTCTGTAGCAGTAGGAACAGAATGATGATCCCAAAGAAGCCGATCCGCTGGTACTGGATCGCCCACGCCGGCGGCAGAAGATATTTCATGACGTGCGACCCATCGAGCGGCGGGATGGGGAGCAAGTTGAAGACGAGCAGTTCGATGTTGATCAGAACACTCCAGCACCCCATCGCCTGGAGAATGCCCAGTGGATGGGCCAACGTCGGCACGACCTGGCCAAGGACGCCAAAGATGGCGATCAGGGCCGCCGACACGAGGGCGATGAACAGGTTCGTCGCGACGCCGGCCAACGAGACGATGATGTCGCCCCGCTTGAAGTTGCGATAGTTCCGCGGGTTGACGGGCACCGGCTTCGCGCCGCCGAGGATCATCCCGGACGCGAAGTACAGGACGAGGGGCAGGATGATCGTCATGAACGGATCGATGTGCTTCAGTGGATTCCACGTCAGCCTGCCGAGCGATAATGCGGTGGTGTCGCCCTGCTTGAGGGCGGCGTACCCATGCGCGTACTCGTGCGCGATCACCGAAAACAGCAGGACCGGCGCGAAGAGTACGAGGGTGTTGATATGCTCCAAGGTGAGGCAAAGCTAGCCGTGCGGGATAGGGGTGTCAAAGCAGTGTGGCGCCTTGACATCCGTGACAGGCACCCGTAGCTTCACCCACTCACCGATCCCTTGGAATTTCTGGAGCTCGTTCGTGCCCAATATCGCGTCCGCGAAGAAGAACATGCGCAAGTCCCGCGCGGCGACCGTCCGCAACCGGGCGCAGCGCTCGGCATTGCGTACCGCCCTCAAGCGGGCGCGTACCGCCGGCGCAACGCCTGATGAGAAGCTGGCGGCCGTGAGCCTGCTGGATCGCGCTGCCCGCAAAGGCCTGATCCATCGGAACGCCGCTGCCCGTCACAAGAGCCGTCTCGCAAAGGCGTCGTAAGCTGGAAGGCGTGTAAGGTGGAAGGCGTGTAAACTCGAAGGCGTCGAAAGCTCGTTCCACACCCTGCTGTGTTGCTGCCCCTCGTCCGCTCTCGCGGGTGAGGGGTTTTTCTCATGCAGTTCTTCCGTGCGGGCCTTCTTTACCCTGCCGTTGCCGCCCCTCACCCGCTCTCGCGGGTAAGGGCTTTTTCTTATGCAGGTTCTTCCTTGCGGGGCCCTTCCTTACATGGCAGCCAGCTCACCACCACACCGCTCACAATACCACTCCGTCGGGTAGTTCATACTCCCGCACTCCTGGCACTTGAGCGTCTTCACCTGCTCCGTCGGCACATCGCGTAGGAACACAGGCACGCCGTCCTTATCCGTCGCAGGTCTCGCCCGCGGCCGATCCGTGTTCAACGAGATGTCGTTGAGCGTCCCCGCCTCAGGAGGCGTCGACAGGCGCCGCGCTGGCTGAGCCGGCGCTGGCACCGGCGGTGTCTTCGCCCGCACATCGCCGGCCGGTTTGGCCGGCACCGTGCCCCCCTTCGCCTCGGCCTTTGGATCGACGACCGACTTGAGAAACTCCAACTCGTCGAACATCGACTGCTCGCCCTTCTTCGCCGGCCCCTCGGCCTTGGGCGCCGCCGGCGCCGCAGCCGGCGGAGCCACCACCGGTCGCCGCACCGCGCCATCCGCGGTCCTCGGCTCGGCGGGACGTGGCGCGTTGCCCCGCGGTGCACCCCCAGGTGCCGCAAAGGGCAACGTCGGCGGCGGCGGTGGAATGACCGGCGGCCCCGGCACAGGCGTCACCGACGCAATATCGGCAAACTCCCCGATCCCGAGTGGCGCAGACGCCGCGGGCGCTGCCGACGGAAGCGTCGCGGGCGCCATCGGCGCGAGCGGCGGGGCCGCCTTTGGCGGCAAGGGAGGCGGCACCTTCGCCGCGGGCGCCGCCGGGATGCTCGCCGGCGCGGCCGCCGGCACACTCAATGTCGGCGGCGGCGGTGCCGGCGCCGCTGCCGTAGGCTCCCGCCGAGCTTTGGCCAACACCAACAACTGCTGCATCTGCGCGAGCTCCGCGGTCAGCTCGGTCCGCTGCTGCCCGAGCCGCGCCAGCTCGGCGTCCGACGCCTCACTGAGCTGCAACCACCGCTCCTGCGTGAACTCCCCCACGGCAGCGCGCAACTCCGCCTCGTACCGCTCGTCGCGCCGCATGCTCTCTTCCGACTGCAACGCCGCCACCCGCCCGGTCAGCGATTCGACTGACTGTTGTAGCTCCGCCGACCGCCCACCGAGCTCGTCGAGCACCGCCGATAGCCGGGCCGTGTAATCGGCGTGCACCCGCCCATACACGTTGGGCGGCGTGATCGCCCGGCGTGACTCCAGCGTGGCCAGCCACTGCTCAAAGCGACGCCGCTCCTGCAGCAACGCCGCGATCTCGTCAGTTGATTTCCCGGCCGGCGACGCCGGCCGCTCAGCGGATCCTGTCACCATCGCGTCTCTCCTCGAGCGCGCGCACCTGCTCTCTCGACAACCGGTCGGTCCGTCCGAGCAAACGCGCCGTCAACAGAATCTTGGCCGCGTGCTCCACGCTCTCCATCCGCTGATGGGCGATCGCCACCGTCGGACCCACCGTCGTCGCGCCGTGATTCGCCATCAAGAACGCCTCGTGGCCGGCCAGGAAAGGTTCAAACTGATCGGCCAACGCCGTCGTCCCCGGTGTCGCGTACGGCACGAGCGGGACACTGCCCATCAACAAAATAAGTTCAGGGAGCACGTCCGCCGCCAGCCCCTCACCCGCAACGGCGAATCCGGTCGCCGTCGGCGGATGCGCATGGACGACCGCGCCGACATCCGCGCGACGCGCATAAATGCGCAGGTGGACGGCGACCTCACTCGACGCGCGCCGGTCGCCGGCCACATGCCGACCCTCGCTGTCGAGCACCACCAAATCATCGGCCTCGACATCGACTTTGGATAGACCTGACGGTGTCACCAGAATCCGGCCGTCGCCGCACCGCACCGAGACGTTCCCATCCTGGCCCGCGATGAGCCCGGCCGCATACAGCCGCCGGCAGACGCGCACAATCGCCTCGCGCGCCGCCGCGTCCTGCATCAGTCGCCAACCCCGGTTGTGTTTCTGAACACAACCCGCCCACCGACGATCGTCGTGACGGCCCGCCCGCGCAGGCGCCGCCCCGCATAGGGCGTGTTCCGCCCCTTCGAGAGAAACGTCGTTGGGTCCACCACCCACTCGTGCGTCGGGTCGAAGACCGTGACGTCCGCGGGCGTCCCACGCGCCAGCGTCCCGCCCGGGAGATTGAACACCCGCGCCGGCCGCACCGCCATCCGCTCGACGAGCTCGGCATAAGAGAGAATGCCGCGCTCGCACAACGTCGTCACCACGACCGCCAACGCCGTCTCCAGGCCCACGATCCCATTGGGCGCGTCGGCAAACTCGCGCTCTTTCTCGTCGTAGTGGTGCGGGGCATGATCGGTCGCCACCAGATCGATCGTCCCGTCCCGGAGCGCCACCTGCATCGCCTCCACATCGTCCGCCGTCCGAAGCGGCGGGTTCATCTTGGCATTCGTATTGTAGCCTTCAACCGCCGCCTCGGTCAGCGACAGGTGGTGCGGACACACCTCCGCCGTGACCCGGATCCCGCGATCCTTGCCCCATCGCAGGAGCTCGACCGACCCCTTGGTGCTCACGTGACAGATATGCGCGTGTCCACCCGTCCGCCGCGCCAGGAGAATGTCGCGGATGACCATGATCTCTTCGGCCTCGCTCGGAATCCCCTTGAGACCGAGCCGCGCGCTCACGATGCCCTCGTTCATCGCGCCGCCCGCGGCCAACGTCGGCTCCTCGCAGTGGTCGACGACTGGGATGCCAAACCGCCGGGCATACTCGAGCGCCGTCCGCATGAGCTGTGCCGACACGACAGGCTTCCCATCGTCGCTGATCGCCACCGCCCCAGCGCCGACCATCTCGCCCACCTCGGCCAGCGACTGACCCTTCTGGCCCACCGAGATCGCGCCGATTGGATATACGCGCGCCGCGGCCGCGCTCTGCGCCTGCCGCACCACAAATCCCACCGCCGCCTGATTGTCCGTCACCGGATCGGTGTTTGGCATCGCGCACACGGCGGTGAACCCACCCGCAGCCGCCGCCCGCGCCCCAGTGGCGATCGTCTCCACATCCTCACGCCCAGGCTCGCGCAGATGGCAATGCACATCGATGAACCCGGGCGACACGATGCGCCCCTCGCAGGAAATGATCGTCGCGTCGTCCGGCACGCCCGCCGGCGCGCCCGCGTGGACGATCACCCCATCAGCAATGAGCACGTCCCCGCGCGTGTCCACGCCCCGCGACGGATCAATGATCCGGCCGCCCTGCAGCAGGAGTGGGCGCATCTACCGATCCGCCTTCGCCGCTTCGGCCAGCTCCGGCTTGCCGCCAGCCAGCAGATACAACACCGCCATCCGGACCGCCACGCCGTTCGTCACCTGGTTGAGGATCACGCTATGCGGCCCATCGGCCACATCGGAGTCGATCTCCACGCCGCGATTCATCGGGCCCGGGTGCAGAATGAGCAGCGGGTGATCCGCGCGCGACAATCGCTCCTTCGTCACCCCGAACACCCGGTTGTACTCCCGCAACGACGGGATATAGCCCGCCTGCATCCGTTCCAGCTGCAGCCGGAGGATATTGAGCGCCTGCGCCCACTCGATCGCCTCCTCGATGCGATCGAACACCCGCACCCCGAACTCTTCAATCGCATTCGGCAAGAGCGACCGCGGCCCGCACACCGCGACCTCGGCCCCCATCTTCTGCAGCCCCCAGATGTTGGACCGCGCCACCCGGGAATGCAACACATCGCCGCAGATGCAGACGCGGAGCCCGGCCAACTCCTTGAAGTGATCGCGTAGCGTCAGCAGGTCAAGCAGCCCCTGCGTCGGATGCTCGTGCGTCCCGTCGCCGGCGTTGATCACGTTCGACTCGATCCGCTCCGCCAGAAACTGCGCCGCCCCCGACGCCGAGTGCCGGATCACGACCATGTCGATCCGCATCGCCTCGAGGTTCCGCGCCGTGTCGACCAGCGTCTCGCCCTTGGACACGCTCGACCCACTCGCCGCGACGTTCACCGGGTCCGCCGACAGCCGCTTCTCGGCGAACTCAAAGGAGATCCGCGTGCGCGTCGACGCCTCGAAGAACAGGTTCACGATCGTCGACCCGCGCAGCGTCGGCACCCGCTTGATCGCCCGCTCGCTGATTTCCTTGAACGGCTGCGCGGTATCCAGAATGAGCCGGATCTGGTCGGGGGAGAGCGGCTCCAGCCCCAGCAGATCCTTGCCCAGGGTCAGGGTCACTCGTTGCCCTCGACGACG
Organism: Gemmatimonadaceae bacterium; assembly: GCA_035569435.1. Lineage (GTDB taxonomy): Bacteria > Gemmatimonadota > Gemmatimonadetes > Gemmatimonadales > Gemmatimonadaceae > DASRDS01. The sequence goes on along the minus strand of DATMNB010000148.1, from coordinate 10,223 downwards.
ATGACCGCGTCGCGCCCATCGAGGGGCTGCACCAGCACGTCGACCCGACCCCGACCCGGGAGATCCACCCGCTTCCCCACGATATCGGCGTGGATCGGCAGCTCTCGCCCGCCCCGATCGACCAGCACCGCCAGCGCGATCCGCGCCGGCCGGCCAAAATCGGCCAGCTCGTCGAGCGCGGCGCGGACCGTCCGTCCCGTATAGAGCACGTCGTCCACAATCACCACCCGCGTCCCATCGATCGCCCAGGGCAAATCGGTCGCGCCGACCACGGGGCGCGGACCGATCGTCTGCAGGTCGTCCCGGTACAGCGTGATGTCGAGCGCGCCGAGCGGGGGCGACACGCCTTCACGTTCGGCGATCATGGCCGCCAGCCGCGCCGCCAGCTGCACGCCGCGTCGTTGGATTCCGACGAGGATCAGCTGGTCGGTCCCATCGTTCAGCTCGATGATCTCGCCGGCCATGCGTTTGAGTGTTCGATCGACAGCCCTCGCATCGAGCAGCGTCGTGGCATTTGGTGTCATGTGGGGCAAAAACTACACGACCCCGCGCCGCACCGCACGCACGAAGTTCACCCGGGACAGGTCGCCACCGGACACGTAGTTCACCGCCTGCTCGCGGCCAAAGACTTCGCGTGTCACCGCACGGTCCGACCAGCCGGCCCGGATCAACGACTCCGTCCGGCCCATCATCTCGGCCAGCCACTCGGCTTTGCGCACGAGCGCCGGAATCGGATCGGCCACCGCGCCGCGATGCGCGCAGTACATCGTCTCGGGCGCCAGCGCCACCACCCGCCGCAGACTCGCCGCCAACTCCCGCGGATCCTCGTCGGGGCGCATCTCCCGCACGCGGATCCCGAGAAAGAGATCGCCCGCAAACAGCGTTGCCCGCTCCTCGTCCCAGACGACGTGGTGATCGGGCGCATGCCCGGGCGTATGCATCAGCTGGAGCGCTGGATCCTCGAACGGAATCGCCCGCGCCACGAACGGCCGCGGCCGGCCCCACACGACTTGCCGATACTGACCGATGGGCCCGGGCTGGGCAATCAACGCCAGCGTCGCCATCGCCGCACCAAGCGGCAACCCAAGGGCAACCATGCGATCGACGTTGCCGGCGTGATCCTCGTGCGCGTGCGTCACCAGCACCCCGCGCGGCCGCGCCTCGCGCGCCCAAGCGGTCATCCGGTCAGCGAGCGCCGGACATCCCGTATCGATGAGCACGCCCCGCGTGACGTAGGCACTGACCCCGTAGCCGACCGCCCGTCCGGCGGCCGTCGACATACGCAGTTGGAGGACATCCGGGCCGAGTCGTTCGATCGACAACATTGGCGTGAAAGCTACCCCACTGGGCAAGCCTCAGCCGCCATGGGCGGGTTGCGTAACATCGCGCGGTGGGCCGGTCGTACTTCGCGACCACGCGACGACCTCTCTGGTGTCAACACAGCACCAGATCTCTTTTCTGCCGGAGGCACTATGATCCGTCGCATCGCTGCTGCCCTGACCCTCACCGCCCTCGCGACCCTCCTCGCGGCCTGCAGCAACCCGACCGGTCCGTCGCAAGACTGTGGTCCCGTTATCCTCGGCTCAGGCTCGCACTGCTGATCTGGCCGCAACCGCGGCCATCACGTCTGACAAGGTACTCGGCAACATGGTGACCGGCGCCGTCATGCGCGTCGGCACCTCGCGCACGGCCTGACGGCCCGCCTCGGCTTGGGCCACGTACTCGTGTAAACCGGCACTTGCGGCCAGCGTGGTCGCGGTCTGGTAGGCGTCGATCGCCAGCGCCGGGCGGCCGAAGCGGCGATAGCCGTCGCCCAACACCACCGCGCATTGTGCCGCCAACTCGGGTGGCAACGCCACAGCGGCTGTCGTCGCGCGCCACGACTCGAACGCCGCCCAATCGCTGTCGCGGGCCGCCACCTCCAACAGGTTGATCGCCGCCGCCCACTTGGTCTCCTGCCCCTTCGCCGTGTCGAACAACACCTCGAATGCACGCCGGGCGTCGGCCCGTGCGCCGAGCTCGAGCAGTGCCGCGGCGACATCGTGCAACGCACGCTCCTGATCGTCACTGGCCTCGAAGAGTTGCAGCGCGTCAAAGTAGTGCCGCACCGCCGCCTCGATGTGGTTGCGCTTGGCCGCCACCAACCCGCGGTCGTGCAGCGCCCGCGCCACCACCTCCTGCACCCCCGCCGCGCGCGCGGCCGCAATGATCGACTCGAGCCGTTCCTCCGCGTCCGGATAGTTTCCCCGATCGATGGCGATGCGCGCCTCGCCGACCTCCAACAGCAGCAACCCGGCCGTGTCACCGACCCCCTCGGCCACCACGCGCCCCGACTGATAGGCAGCCTGCGCCCCGTCGACGTCACCGAGCTTGCGGCGACAGAGCCCGATGTGGAAGTACGACGCCGGCAGCGGCGTCCGATCATCCCGCGCGACCGCGCAGGCGATGGCCACGCTGAACACATCGGAGGCCAATCGCCACTCGCCATCCGCCTCCAACTGGTGACCATACGCGCTAAGCGCGCCGATCAGCTGACTCGACGCGCTCGAGGCATCCGCGGCGACCGCGTCGATGACAGCGCTCAGCGCATCATGGATCGGCCCCTCGTCTAGCGCGCGGACCGCCCGCCGCACCGCGAGCAGCTCCCGAAAGCCCGCCGAGCGTGTCGACGGATCCCGTCGCGTCGCGCACCGCTCGACCAGCCGCACTGCCACGAGCCCCGCCGAGACGGCTTGCCACTGGCGCGACCCCGGTCCCGCTTCGCCGAGCCGCTTGAAGAACGCGTCATGGGGTACATCCAGCGGCCGCGCCACCGTGGTCGGCGTTTCCACCACCGTGCGCCGCGTCTGCGGCCCGCGGCGCCAGTAGTATGTGAGGTGAAGGGTGCCGTCCGACCGGCGGCTCACCCGGTGCGCGCGCTCATACCCGTTGCAACACTTTGCGGCGTCCGCCGGGTCCTCCCATGCGTGGCGCTGCTCCCCATGGCAGTAATGCATGTCCCTACGATACGCAAAATGGTCGCCGGACGCACGCAACCGTTACCAATGCGTACCGTTGACGGACACCACGGGCGGTGTTACGCCGTGATCGGCGCCGTGGACGTTAAAATGTGATCCCAACCGTGAGTGGGAAGAACTCCGCGCCCGAATGCGGCGTGAAGACGTAGTGGAACCGGAACTCCGCGAACAGCCCGAGTCCGGCCACCCCGCCGGTCCGCGCGCCGATCCCGGCGTTGAGTCCGCTCGCATAACCGCTCGACGTCTCGATGTGGTCGTTGATCGTCTCGATGTGGGGCGCGTGGTACAGCCCATAGCCGCCCAGGACGTAGGGTCGGATGATCGACCCGCGAAACGAGTACACCGCGTTCGCCGTGCCGGCGAACACCCGCGCGTTGCCAGGGATGTGGTCGTATGAGAACTGACTGAACGAGCCGTCCAACCGCACGCCCAGGGGCGAATACGGGATGTGGAATGTGAACGCGCCGAGCACGTTGAATCCGGTGCCCGCGTACTTGCCGATGTCGCCGATCGGAAAGGAGGGTCCGATCCCAACCGCGAACGCCCCCTGCGCCAGCGCTGTTATCGGTGCGAACACGAGCCCCGCCAGCAGCAGCACTCTGTGAATACGTGTCATGGAGTGAGAAATAAGCGGCCGTCAGCGTCACGCGCCACGGTGCCGGCGTAGTTGCCGAGGAACGTCCGATTCCACCAACGGCCCGTCTGTCGCCGCTCAGCCACGGTGGTGAACCAATATTGCCAGAGCACGGTGCGAACCTGTGCAGGGGGCGTGCCTGGAAATGGATTATGCCGAAAGAGCGACACGACGCCGGCATCATTGTCCAGCAGCCGGGCCTGCGTCGCGACCACCCACGGATTGTCCCGCCAACTGCCGAGCGACGCGAACCAGAGATTCCACTCGAATCGCGGCTGGTACGGGGCGTAGATCCCCGGCGCCTCCGCCGGGTCCTGCGGCTTATCGCGAAATGGGTACGCCACCCACGTGACGCCGTCGCGCGTCCCCTGAAACTCGATCTCGTACCGCGCCGTCGTCATTACGGCGAACAACCCGTAGGCGTTGGCGATCCGATATGGCGCCAGCAGCCGAGCTGGTAGACCAAACGCCGACGACGGGAAGAGCGCGACCGCGACTGTCGTATACCAGAGGATGGCCAACGCCCCCGCCGCCACCCACTGACCCGGGCGAGCCCGTGGCGTGACCGTCACCGGCGGGACCCGCACGCCAACGCGCGCGAACACCCTGTCATCCAGGAGGAGCAGTCCCAGGACAAGCACCAGATAGTTCAAGAACGCGTAGTTCGCCGTGAGTATGATGCCGATCTGCATCGGCGTGACGATCGCCGCGCACACGAGTCGCCCCCGCCGTGGCAGAAACATCATCCAGGGCACGACCAACTCGATGATCAATATCCCGAGCGTGGCGACGTGTTGTACCAGATGGGGTGGCACTTCCTGCACGTACCAGCCGATCCACGTCGGCAACGGGTTGTTCTCGTAGTAGTGATCGAGCGCCGTGAGCGTCCGCCACTGCACGTCGCCGCTCAGCAGCTTGACCACGCCGGACTCGAAGTAGATCCGGAACCACTCCCAGAGGAGCATGAAGACGGCGATCCGCATCGGCGGATCGTCCGCGCCAAGCCCGGGCCGGATACCGCGCGGCGCGAGAAAGATCGCGATCGTGCCCGCCTCCAGAAGCATCCCGTCGGATTGGTAACCCGAGAACTCCTGCAGCACGCTCACACATGACAGAAACAGGAGCGTCGCCAGGGCCACGGTAACGCGCGGCCAGATGTTGATCGTCAGCAGGAACGACACCACGAGGCCGGCCACGACGACGGCAGTGAGCGCGCGGTCGCCCGCCCCGAGCCAGAAGACCGTCGGTGTATTCCACCACGTGGCCCCACTCTCGAGATACGGGCCGACCGGGAGAATCCCAGTCGGCCCGATCAGACCGTGGATCTGCGTAGCAAGCGACCAGAACGCCGAGGCGAATATCAGCCCCAAGCCGCGCATCACAATCCAGCGCGGCCACAGTTTGTCTGTGGCCGGCCCTATGAACCAGTCGATACCCAGGCGTCCGGACCCCGCGGTGGCGGCCCCTCGGCCTCCAACGCTCGCCACTCCTCGTCAGTGAACACCCGCGATCGCGTGAGAAAGCGCACGCCCTCGGGCGCCTCCACGGAAAACCCGCTCCCCCGCCCCGGCACGACGTCGATCGTCAGGTGCGTGTGCTGCCAGTACTCGAACTGCTGCGCGCCGATGTAGAACGGCACGTCGGCGATCGTGCCCAGATACACATCCCGCTCCCCAATCCGGAACTCGCCCCGCGGAAAACACATCGGCGCGCTGCCGTCGCAGCACCCGCCACTCTGGTGAAACACCAGGTCCCCGTGCATGGCCTGCAGCCGCCGCACCAACTCGGCGCCATCGGCCGTGACGGCAACGCGCGCGATGCTCATGCTAGAAGAAACCCAATTTCTTGGGCGAGTAGCTCACCAGCACGTTCTTGGTCTGCTGGTAGTGATCGAGCATCATCCGGTGATTCTCCCGGCCGATCCCCGACTGCTTGTAGCCGCCAAACGCCGCGTGCGCCGGATAGGCGTGATAACAGTTCACCCACACCCGCCCGGCCTTGATCCCGCGCCCCATCCGGTACGCCGTGTTCTGCTCCCGCGTCCAGACGCCCGCGCCAAGCCCGTAGAGCGTGTCGTTGGCGATCGCCAGCGCATCGTCCTCGGTCTTGAACTTGGTGACCGACACCACGGGTCCAAAGATCTCCTCCTGGAACACCCGCATCTTGTTGTTCCCCTCGAAGATCGTCGGCTGCACGTAGTACCCGCCCGCGAGCTCGCCCGAATGCATGCGACGCGCACCGCCCGTCCGCACCGTCGCCCCTTCCTGCTTCCCGATGTCGATGTAGCTCAGGATCTTCTCCAACTGGTCATTCGACGCCTGCGCGCCGATCATCGTGCGCGGATCGAGCGGGTCCCCCTCGATGATCGCCTTGGTGCGCGCCGTCGCCCGCTCCATGAACCGGTCATAGATCGATTCCTGCACCAGCGCCCGCGACGGACACGTGCAGACCTCGCCCTGGTTCAAGGCGAACATCGCGAACCCTTCCAACGTCTTGTCGAAGAAGTCGTCGTCGGCTTCCATCACGTCGGCGAAGAAAATGTTGGGCGACTTCCCGCCCAGCTCCAGCGTCACCGGGATCAGGTTCTCCGACGCGTACTGCATGATCAACCGCCCCGTCGTCGTCTCGCCGGTGAAGGCGATCTTCCCGATCCGCGGGCTCGACGCCAGCGGCTTCCCCGCCTCGACGCCAAATCCCTCGACGACGTTCACCACGCCGCTCGGCAGGATGTCGGCAATCAACTCCATGAACGCCATGATCGACACCGGCGTCTGCTCGGCGGGCTTGATCACGACACAGTTCCCGGCCGCGAGCGCCGGCGCCAGCTTCCACGTCGCCATGAGAAGCGGGAAGTTCCACGGGATGATCTGACCGACCACACCGATCGGCTCGTGGAAGTGGTACGCGATCGTATCCTCATCGAGTTCGCTGATCCCGCCTTCCTGCGCCCGTAGGGCGCCGGCAAAGTAGCGGAAATGGTCCACCGCCAGCGGCATGTCGGCGTTCATCGTCTCGCGGATCGGCTTGCCGTTGTCGATCGTCTCGATCAGCGCCAGGTTCTCGAGGTTCTCCTCGAGTCGATCGGCGATCTTGTTGAGCAGGTTCGCCCGATACGCTGGCGAGGTGTGATTCCAGCTCACCGCCGCCGCGTGCGCCGCGTCGAGGGCCCGATCAACATCCTCCGCCGTCGACCGCGCCACGTCGCAGAGCGGCTTGCCCGTGATCGGGCTCGGATTGCTGAAGTACTGTCCGCGCTTGGGCGGGACGTACTCCCCGCCGATCCAATTGTCGTACCGATGCCGAATCGGAATTCGCAGCTTCTTGACGTCAACGTTGGACGGGAGCGTGACGGATTCCGGTCGATCCAGCGTGGTAGCCACGGCGAGTGCCTCCGGGTGAAAAGGGTCCTATCCGCTGATTAATCCTGTCGATCGGTCAAAGCATTTGGAATGCCAGTTTCGGCCGTATCAATCTCAGCCGTGCAACGCAGTCATTTAATTGAACTTCACACTCTAACATCCGGCCGGTCGGACGACCACGCCGCCCACGTCGGGACACCTGTCGCGCGACGCCCGTCGCGTCACTCGGCACCTGTCGCTGGTTCCGGCTTGCATCCCACACCGTCCCGACCGATGTTCGTAAAGGCATGTCTCCATCCTCCCCCCCTGGCATTTCCCCTTCAGAACACCTGCCGCTCGGCCGCGACGCGCAACGGGCCGTAGAGCGCCGGTGGCGTGCCACCCTCACAGGCGGTTCGGTGCCCGAAACCGTCCGACCTGTCGTGCGCGACTCCTGGACCCGGTCCCTCGATGCGGCCGTCCCGCCGACCCTCACTCAGGCACCGCTCGTCTGGGACGAGAACGCCATCCAGATCGCCCGAGAGCGTGCCGACTGGTTCGCCTTCGCCGAACACCTCCTGGTGGCGCCAGACTCCACCTACGCCAAGGGCGGACACATTCTGACCCTGTTCGATGCGGCGGGGCGGATGTTGGCCAGTCGCGGCGATCCGCATGCGCAGGAAGCACTGGCTGAAATCAACTTTCGGCCCGGCGCGCTCTGGTCGGAGAGCGCGGTCGGCACCAACGGTCCCGGCACCGCGTTGGCCAGCGGACGATCGGTACACATCGTTGGTGCGGAGCACTTTTGTGAGAGGTGGCAACCCTGGCACTGCGCCGCCGTGCCTGTCCGCGATCCGCTGACCGGGGCCATCGTGGGTGTGCTCGACATCTCCGGGTTCCGGGAGTCCGCGCATCCGCACACCCTCGCGCTGGCGGGCACATTGGCCGCCGCCGTGGCGCAGATGATGGCCGCGCACGAGGCGCAGCGCCGCGTCATCGTGCTGCGGTCACTCGCCTCCCTCGTCGGTCGGTGGCCAGCTGATGGGCTCGCGGCGGTCGACCGCGGCGGCACGATTCTCGGTGGCGCCGGGCCGCTTCCCCATGCGCTCCAGCGGGCCGCCGAAACCCCCGAGCCCGTGCGCCAAGCCCTGATCGACGCGGTCCGACGCGCCGGCGAGACGGACCGGCCACTCGAGGTGCGCGTCCCCATTGGCGACGGCGTCGCGGCCATCGTCCATCCGGTGTTCGATGGCGGCCGCGTCATCGGCGCCTGTCTCGTCGTGGCGCATCCGGTCCTCGTCGGACGCGCCGTCGCTCCGGCGCCACCGGCGCCCCGGAGCACGGTGCGGCGAGCACCACGCCCTGGCGCGACACGGTACACCCTTTATGATGTCATTGGTGCATCGACGCCCGTGGCCGATGCCGCGCGCCTCGCCCGCATCGCTAGTGCCAATGCCCTGCCGGTGCTCGTCCTCGGCGAATCGGGGACAGGCAAAGAAGTGTTCGCCCAGGGCATCCACGCGGCCAGCGCGCGCGGAAACGGTCCGTTTGTCGCCGTCAACTGTGCCGCACTCCCGCGCGATCTCATCGAGAGTGAGCTGTTTGGCTACGTCGGCGGGGCGTTCTCCGGCGCGCGCCGCGAAGGCCAGAAAGGAAAATTCGAGGCCGCCGAGGGCGGAACGATCTTTCTCGATGAGATCGTCGAACTCTCGCCGGCCGCCCAGGCGTCGCTCTTGCGGGTCCTGCAGGAAGGCGAGGTGACACGGGTCGGGTCGGCCTACGGCCAGTCCGTCGACGTGCGTGTGATCGCCGCGACCAATCGCGACGCGACCGCCTGCCTCGCCGCCGGGACGCTCCGGCAGGATCTCTTCTATCGCCTGAATGTCCTCACGATTCCCCTGCCCCCGCTCCGGGAGCGTGGGGCGACGGACATCGAGTTGCTCGCCCTGGAGTTTCTCCAAGGCGCCTCGACCGACTTGGGACTCTCCGCCCCTGCCTTCGCCCCCGAGACCCTCGAGCTGCTGGCCAGGTACTCATGGCCAGGGAACGTGCGCGAGCTCAAGAATCTCATCCGACGTCTGGTCGCCCTCACTGCCGGGCCCATCATTCTGCCGGACGATTTGCCTCCACAGATGCGGGCCGTGCTACCGCCACGCACCGTGGCGGCAGCGCCCTCGTCCGACCCCGCCCGCGACGAGCTCATTGCCATCGTGCGGGGTGCAAGCACCATGACAGCCGCCGCCCACGCCTTGGGCGTGACGCGCAGCACCCTCTATCGCCGAATGGCCCAATACGGTCTTCGCCCCGGCCGCGCGCTCAACGACGGCTCGGTGTAGCGGCTGCTAACGGGCCGCCGCTTCGATCGCCAGTGAGATCGTGATGGCGGTGCCGACTACCGGTCCGCCACCAGTCATACCAAAATCACGTCGGTCGATGGTCGTCACCGCCGTGTAGGCGACGTGCGGTTCGCCCCGCGTTCCCGCCCCGCGCCCGCCAAACGTCGCCTGCAGTGTCACCGGCTTGGTCACGCCATGAATGGTGAGATTGCCGGCGATCGTGAACGCCGTGTCGGACGTGCGCGTGATGCCACTGCTGACAAACTTGATTGTCGAATACTTACTCACATCAAACCAATGATCCGACCGCAGGTCGGCGTCGCGCTTGGCCTGATGTGTATCGATCCGCGAGGCATCCAATGTCGCCTCGACGCTGCTTGGCAGCGTCTGCCCACCTGGGATCGTCGCCTGCGCCACGATGATCGGGATCGTCCCGCGCACGTGCGAGATCCCCATGTGCAACACATCGAACTCAGCGCTCGAATGCGACGTGTCCGCCACCCACACCGTGTCGGAGACCGTCCGTGAATGGGGGCCGCCAGCGGCCAGAACGGCGGTCACGAACGCGACGTGCGGGATGAGCAGGTAGTGCATGATCAGAACTCTCCTGAATGTGTAATTTGATTCCCGACAATACTTGTCTGGAATGCGGCGGTGTTGTACGTTCGCCGACATGGCCATACCCGATACACTTTGTCCCCATTGTCCGCTGCGGCGCGCGTGCTTTGTGGCGGCATGCGTGCTCGCCCCCTGCGCTGCGCGCGCCCAGGCCGACAGCGTCAATCGCCTGCCGACGACCGTGATCAAGGGCGCCCGGCCCACGCCACCGAGACTCGGCGGCGTCAGTCGACTCCCTGACGACACCGCCGGCCATCTCTACACCGGCGCCACGGTCACG
>DATMNB010000147.1:0-6124 GCA_035569435.1 Gemmatimonadaceae bacterium | reverse complement strand
TGGAACGGCGGCCAATGGCTGAACATGCCGAGCGGGGTGACAACGGCGTTGCGCGCGGTGCACGGGACGGCGCGGACGCACATCGTGGTCGGTGGGGACAACGGCGTGGTGCTCTTTGGCACGCGCTAATACCTCGGCGGTCACCGGACTACCCGCCATCAATTACACTGCCGTTGGCGGCAGTGGCGCGAACGATGGGTGGATCACCGGGCGCCGACGGTGTGATCGCGCACTACAACGGTGCATCCTGGACCCAGTCTCGCCGACCGTGATGTACAGCTGCGGCAACGCTGGTGTCATCGGGTACTACAACGGATCGTCGTACGTCCCGTCCACGCCGGCTAGCACATCCGCTAACCTCCAGGCCGTGTGGGGCGACGCCGCCAACAACGTGTATACTGTGGCGTCAAACGGGACGATCTCGCACCACACAGGCGGGTCGGTCTTCATGGCAATGGCGAGCGGCACGACCACCGCGCTCAACGCGGTGCACGGTTTTAGCGGGCTCGACGTGTGGGCGGCGGGCGCCGGGGGCGCGGTCGACCAGTACACGATCGCCAGCGGGAAGTGGGTGGTGAGCACTGCGGCGACGACGCAGAATTTGCATGGCGTGTGGGATGCTGATACCAATGACGTGTATGTCGTCGGTGACGCCGGGGCGATTCAGCACTGGAACGGCGGAGAATGGTTGAATATGCCGAGTGGGGTAACCACATCGCTGCGGGCTGTGCACGGCACGGCGCGCAGTCACATCATCGTGGGTGGTGACAACGGAGTCGTGCTCCTTGGAACACGATAAACCGTCTCCGGATGGCATCGGCGCCCGGTTCGCGGCGGCGGTGTACGACGTGCTGGCATCGGCCGTGCGCGGCGTGCCGGTCCGCGAGAGCCGCGTCGCGCTCGCGCATACCGCGGCGCACGCGGTGTGGGAGCGCGCGCTCGTGCTCGAGGCCTGCGGCGCGTGGGTCGATCGCGTCCGGCGCGGCGACCCGGCGGTCTGGGCGGCGCTCCAGCCCGCGGATGCCATGCTGCGCGCGCAGGGGGAACTCGCCGTCTGTCAGGCGGTGGTGATGTCCGCGCAGCTCGCCGAGGTCGCGGCGGTCGCGGCGCGGATCGGCGTGCGGGTGCTGGCGCTCAAGGGAGCGGCCCGGCTGCTGAGTGGCGAGACGCCGGGGCGGAGGTCGATCTCCGATATCGATCTTTTGCCCGAGTCTGGTGGCGCGACGGCGCTGTTTGACGCGCTGGTGCGGGAGTGTGGGTACACCGTCGATGGCGCGGTCACGCCGGGGCGGCACCGGCCGATGCTCGCGCGTGCGGGCGCGTTGCCGGTCGAGATCCACGAGCGGTTGACCGATGCCGGGTCGTCGGTCGATGCACGCGTATGGGACGGCGCCGTGGATGTCGCGGTGAGCGGGGCGACGTTGGCGGTGCCCTCGCCGACGGCTCGGGTGATGCATACGCTGCAGCACGCGCTCGTCGTGCATCGGACGGTGCGGTATCGGCTCCGCGATGTGACGGACGTGCGGACGGTCTGGGAGCGGGCGGGCGTCGACACCGAGGCGCTGCGGCGGTGGCTCGGCGGCGAACCGTACGCGCGCGCGGCGGAGACATTGCTGGCAGCGGCCGGCGTGGCGCCGTATGGGGCGACGGCCGACCGGGCGTGGGAGCGGATCCGGCGTGTCGCGGTCGCGCGGCTGGCCGTGCCGGCACGGGCGGGCGTGCGGGCGCCGGACGATCCGCTGGTGTACGTCGCGGGGCAGTTGGCGGAGGGGTCGGCGACGGTGTTGGCAGGGCTGGCGTGGCGGGCGCTCATGCGGCCCGCGCAGGCGGCGACGATCGTCGAGGGATTTGTCACACGGGCTGCCGGTCGTGAGCGAACCGACTGAGGGCATGGGTCAGCCGAGCTCCGGTCGCTATGTGGTGTCTCCGGACGCCGCCTACGCCGCCGTGCCTGGCGGTGGCGTCGTCCTGCATCTAGGCGTCAACCGCTACTTCTCGCTCAACGACACGGCCGCCATGATCTGGTCCATGCTCGAGGCGGGGAGCACGACCGACGTGATCACGGGAGAGCTTGCTCGGCGATTCGACATCGACGCCGCGAGCGCGCAGCGTGCGGTGGTGGAGCTCGTCGACCGGCTCTCGCACGCCGGGTTGCTCCGCCCAGCCGACTAGCGCCACCTAGTTTCGGCGGTCGAGCACCTGAAAGGTCTCGGTCCGCGTGCGGATCCGGCGGCGCTTGTCACTCACGGTCACGACCATCACGTAGTCGCCCGGCTTGAGCTCGGCGAACGATGAGAAGCGGATCTTGAGATGCGACAGCGGCCCGGTGGCGCGCTCGTCGAGCGTCTCGGTCACCGCGCCGGCGCCGCCCAACAGCTTGCCGATGCCGGATGTCTGCCGGCGGGTCGTCACGACGAGCTTGTACGGCGCGTTGGCGGCGAGTCCGCACACGTCGTAACTGAAATCGAACGGCGTGTCGCGGTATCGCGGCGTGGCGATGGGATTGATGAGCAATCGGAACGCCGAGCCACAGCGGGACTTGCCGGTCGCCTTCGCCACGGGCGGCACGGGCACCGCGGGCGCGGGCGCCGGCGTTGGTGTCGCGGTGTCCTTTGGCGGCGCCGTCGTGGCCGCCGGGGCAACGACTGGGAGCGCGGGCACGGGCCGATGTGATCGGCCGAGCAATACGAGCAGGCCAGTCGCCAGGATCGCGGCCTCGATCGCCCATCGCGTCCAGCGGCGCCACGACCGGCGCCCGGCCGGCGAGGTGGCGGTGTCGGCGCCCACCGCCTCCGGCGGCAGCGGCATCGTCGGCCCGTCGCTGATCGCCTGCAGTCCGACTGGTGACGTGATGATCGGCACCGTCGGCCCCTCGGCGATGGTCCGCAACGCGGTCGGATTCGTGGGCACGGAGACGTCGACCAGCGGGACGATCCCCGTCATGGTGGGCGTCGGTCGCGGCGGCACATCCAGCAGTCGGAGGAGCGCGTCGCCGTCCTGCACACGGTCGTCGGTGTGCTTCTCGGTCATGCGGCCGATGATCGCGAACAGTGCTCGTTCGTCGTCGTTGGCCAGCGGGGGCGTCGGGAGCGGTGCCGTCACGTGATCGTAGAGGATCGCAAATCCATCCTCTCCGTCAAACGGCACGTGTCCGACGAGGCACTGGTAGGCGACGATGCCGAGACTATAGATGTCCGCCCGCACGTCGAGCGGCTTGGCCCGCGCCTGTTCCGGGCTCATGTACCGTGGCGTGCCCACGGCGGCGCCGCTCTGCGTGAGCGACCGTCCGTTCAGGGACTTGGCGATGCCAAAGTCGGCCAGTACCCAGCGATTCTCGTCGTAGAGGATGTTGTCCGGCTTGATGTCCCGGTGGACCACGCCGCGCCGCGAGGCATAGGAGAGCGCCTGGACCGTGTCGCGCAGCATGGCGCGAATCTCGTCCGGCGGGAGCGTGCCGCGCGCCGCCAGTTGCTCGGCGAGTGACTCGCCGCGCAGCTGCTTCATGACGATGTAGATGACCTGGGAGGGCCCCGCGCCAGCCTGACCGACGCGATAGATCGGGACGATGTTGGGGTGCTCGAGCTGCGCCGCCGTCCGCGCCTCGTGCTGGAACCGCTCGACAAAGGCCGCGTCGAACGCCATGGCCGGCGGCAGGACCTTGATGGCCACGTCGCGATCGAGCGCTTTATCACGCGCCCGAAAGACAATCGCCATGCCGCCCCGGCCGATTTCGTCGAGCACCTCGTACTCGTCGGCGAGGGCGTTCCTGGCGAGCTCTAGCTCCCCCGCGACGGAATGACTCATATCCAAGAATTAGACGGTTCCCAAGCCTGTAAGTCACATGGCGCCATGAGATGGCGTCAGATGTCCACATCCGGTCGCTGTGACCACGGTCACAGGCCCCTGGCGTGCGCCTGGATATTCTTATCACAGTCTTCCCTCCACCGGGTCGCATGTGACGCATCGGTACTTCATGTGTGCGGGAGAGCGGTGGCGCGTGTCCGTGGCCACGACTCCGGTTGCGCCGGCGGGCCGGCCACGGGAGGCCGTGTCGGTCGAAGAAGGGCGGAGCCGCCTCTATTTCTATTCAGCCAGCGGCGTCATGCGGTCGGTACTCTATCCGAGTCCGCGGCGGCTGACCGACGCCGACCTGGCGGCGATCGACGATATGGTCTTCTGCCAACTGGTCGATAGCCCGTTGGCCACGGAAATGGGTCGCTTGTCCGTATCTTTGGAGGATGGCCGATGAAACTGTGCTTGTCATCGACGACGAGCCCCAGATTCGCCGGGTCGTCCGGCATGCCGTCGAAGGGGAAGTCGCCCGGACGGTAGAAGCGGCGACCGGCGCCGAGGGGATCGATCTCGCCGCCGCGGTCCGCCCTGCCCTGATCGTCCTCGATCTGGGGCTCCCCGATATGTCGGGGGAAGACGTCTGTCGCGAGATCCGGTCCTGGTCGACCGCGCCGATCGTCGTCCTGTCTGCCCGCCATTCGGATCGGGAGAAAGTCGCCCTGCTGGACGCGGGCGCCGACGACTACGTCACCAAGCCATTCAGCACGATCGAGCTCCGGGCCCGCATCCGGGCGCAGCTCCGTCGCGGCCGGCTCGCCGCCGTCGGCGACAACGGCGCGCCGATCACGCTGGACGGCGGCATCGTGATCGATGTCGTGAAACCCCAGGTGACGCGCGCCGGCGTGCCGGTTCACCTGACGCGTACCGAGTGGGAATTGCTGCGCGTGCTGATCGCGCACCAGGGCCGGACGATGACGCATCGCGAGTTGTTCAGCGCGGTGTGGGGGAACTCGTTTGGCGACGCCCAACAGTATCTGCGCGTGCACATTCGGAGTCTGCGCCGGAAGATCGAGCCCGATCCGGTGCGGCCGCGCTACATCGTGACGGAACCGGCGGTGGGATATCGGTTCGATACTGACGCGTCCGGGGCGTAATCTCCGCCGCACCGCCGAGTCGGGGGCGTGGATCGCCCTGCTCCTGGTGGCGACCGCGGCCATGCTCAGCGTGCGTGCACGGCTGAACGAAGCGCACGTCGCCCTCACGTACCTGCTCATCATCCTGGGCGCCAGCGCCCGCTGCGGTCGGGTCCTCGGTCTCTCGTTGGCGATGACCGCGTTCGTGCTGTTCGATTGGTTCTTCCTGAAGCCGTACGCCACGATGCTGGTGGCGAACCCGCTGGACTGGCTCGTGCTCGCGGCGTTTCTCGCGACGAGCGGCGTTGCCGCGCAGCTCCTCGATCGCGCGCGCGCCGAAGCCGAGACGGCACGGCACCGCGCGGACGACGTCGACCGGTTGGCCGCGCTGGGCGCGGAGACGCTCAATGTCGGCCGCCCCGAGGATGCGGTTGTGGCGGTGGCCGACGTGATCCGCGCCATCGTCGGTGTGGATCGGTGCACGGTGTACACGCCGGGCGCGTCGTACGGATCGCCCGAGCCCCACGTCGCCAGCGAGCTCGTGGCGTGGACGCGGGATTTTGGCGCCGAGTCGGCCGTGCTCGTCGATGGGACGACGCGGGCGGCGGTCGCGCCGGGGCGGCCGATTATTGATGACCATAATGCCGCGTCGACGCCGGCGTTCCGCGTGTTGCTGCGTCCACTCCGCGTGCGCGATCGCGTCGTCGGCGTGCTGGGCGTCGAGCGGGCCGACGGTCTCATCCTTGATGAGCCGCGCCGCCGCATCCTCGACGCCCTGGCCTTCTACGCCGCGCTCGGTGTCGAGCGCGTGCGGCTGGATGCCGATGCGCGGTACGCCATGGCGCTGCGCGATGCCGACGCGCTCAAGGATGCCGTGCTCGCATCGGTGTCGCACGACCTGCGCACGCCGCTCACCACGATCAAGGCCCTCGCCCACGAGCTGGCCACCTCGACCTCGGCGTCGGCGCCCGACGACGATCGCGCGGCGACCATCGAGCAGGAGGCCGACCGGTTGAACCGCTTCGTCAGCGACCTGCTCGATCTGTCGCGGTTGCAGGCCGCGGGCGGCGCGCGCGCCGCGTCGGCCGAGCCCAATGAAGCCGAGGATCTGGTCGGCGCGGTGCTGCAACGCGTGTCGGGCGCGTTTGGCGGGCGCGAGATCATTGTGTCGCTCGATCCGCGGCACCCCGTGTTGATTG
>DATMNB010000146.1:0-20425 GCA_035569435.1 Gemmatimonadaceae bacterium | reverse complement strand
CGCCTCGCGTGGTGGCGAGACGTCGGACGTCGACACCCGCCGCGCGGAGCCCGGCCCGGAGTTGGGCGCCGGTGCTGTCGTCGCCGACCCGACCGACCATGCGGACCGGGTGACCAAGCCGCGCGATCCCCGCCGCCTGGTTGGCGCCTTTGCCGCCGTGGAAGAACTGCACGTCCTGGCCCAGCACCGTCTCACCCGGACGCGGGATGCGATCGACGGCGCACACCGCATCCATGTTCACGCTGCCGACCACCAGGATCGGGCGCGTCATCGGACGATCGGCGCGATAGCCACCAGCGCCAAGCCCGCGACGAAACACGGGAACATCCACCCGAGCAATCGGCGGGCGACCAGCGGCGCGCCGTCGAACTCGTGCCACACGAACACGCCCCATGCCGCCGAGACGAGTGTGGCGCCCTGGCCGATCGCGTACGAGATCGCGGGGCCGACGATGTGGGCGTGGGCGGCCACGAAGTTGAGCACCGTGCCCGTACACCAGATACACCCCCCGAACAGACCCGCGATGTGCCACCGGGATTTGCCACGGGCGTAGTCCCGCATGTCGAGTGGCCCGTCCGCGGCGAGCGGGTGTCGCATCAGGAAATAATTGACGGGGATGGCTGAGAGCACGAGACCGGTGGCAAACACGACTGACACGGCATAGGGGCCGAGCGCGCCCTCGCCCGAGCTGGCGCGGGTGACGAAGGGATAGAACAGTCCCATGAGCACACCGCATGCGAGGCTGATCGCGATGGCCTTGGCGCTGAGCGTTGGGTGGGCGGTCTCCTTGCGGCGATAGGCCATGGCATCGAGGACGATGGCCACCACGATCAGGCCGACGCCAGTGAAGAGGAGCGTGGCGTTGCCGCGCGGAGACTGGGCGTAGTTGAGGAGCACGCCGACGACGAGTGCCAGGCCGATGCCAATCGGGAACGCGACGGCCAGGCCGGCCAGCTCGATGGCCGCGACGAGGAGCAGGTTCGCGACGTTGAAGATCGTGCCGGCGAGGAGCGCATACAGTACGTTGGCGGGTCGTGCGCCGGCGATCGATGCGAGGAGCGTCGAGGGGCCGCCATGGACTGAGCCGAGCGTGAGCGCCCACAGGACACTTGTGAGCAGGACGCCCAGGGCGTAATCCCAGTAGTACAGTTGGAACCGCCAGCCCGGGGCCAGCTTCATCGTGTTGGCCCACGAGCCCCAGCACATCATGCTGAGGAGCATGAACAGGAGTGCCACCGGATAGGCTTCGGGCAGATACACGAGCCCAATATTGCGATGAACGCATCTTCACGGGAGACGCTGTGCAAACACGCAGAGAGTTCGTGGTCGCCGCGCCACTTGGCCTCCTTGGCGCGGTCGCGGCATGCCGTGGGGAGGCGGGGAGCAGTGTCGCCAGTGTTCCGGCGCCACCGGCAGCCTCGGTCGCGCCTGTGGAACCCGGCTCGGGTCCCGTGCTCAGTTGGATACCCAAGCACGAGGAGCTGGTATACACATTTGGCGGCGCTGCGCCGCGGCATCGCATCCAGCCGGGCACGCGCATCGTCACATGGACTGAGGACTGTTTCGACGGCTTAGTGAAGACGTCACGGGATCTGCCATCCAAGGTCATGCCGCCCGGACATGACAACCCGCAAACCGGGCCGTTCTTTGTCGAGGGCGCGGAGCCCGGCGATACGCTCGCCATTCACATCATCAAGCTCGAGCCAGCCCGGACGTGGGCGGTGTCGTCGTTCTCGCCCGGGTTCGGGGCGCTCGTGGGCACGGACCGGACTGCCATGCTCGGGCCAGACTTTCCCGAGTCGACGTGGCGCTACGACGTCAACGCTGAGCGGAGTGCGGCGCGCACGACGTCGCGCGATGGGAAAGTCTCCTGGGATGTGCCGCTCGCGCCGTTCCTCGGCTGCCTCGGTGTGGCGCCGGCGTCCGGCGAGGTGCGTTCGACGATCGCGCCGGGGCCGTTTGGGGGGAACATGGACTGCCCGGAGGTGAGAGCGTTCAATACGGTCTTCCTCGGCGTCAACGTGCCGGGAGGCCTGGTCTCGTTTGGGGACGGGCACTATGCGATGGGCGACGGGGAGATCATGGGGGCGGCCATCGAGGGGGCCATGCACGTCGAGGTCGTGGTGGATCTGGTGAAGGGGAAGTACGCGGCGGTGCCGCGGATCGAGAACGACGACGCCGTGATGTTTGTCGGGTCAGGGCGGCCGCTCGAGGATGCGGCGCGCGTGGCGTTCAAGGCGATGGTCGGGTGGGTGCGCGACGTGACACGGTTGTCAGAGATCGACGCGTACCAGTTTGTCTCGCAGAATGCGAAGGCGCCCATCATCCAGATCGTCGATCCGGAGTACACGGTGCTTGTGAAGATCGACAAGCAGCGGCTGCCGGGCTGGGTGCGGGGGTGTTAAGGTTGCGGGCGACCTCATCTGGCGACCTCATCTATAGTTGGGTGGATCGCTTGACGGGGTGTCCTGTATAGTAGATAATGTATCCATGATACAGGATGCAATCGCACAGCGCGTCGCCGATTTGCGGGCGGCGCGCGGGTTGTCGCTCGAGGCGCTGGCAACGCGGTCAGGGGTCAGTCGGTCGATGATCTCGCTCATCGAGCGAGGGGAGAGTAGTCCGACGGCCGTGGTGCTGGAGAAGTTGGCGACCGGGTTGAGTGTGACGCTGGCGTCGCTCTTCGAAGGACCGCGGGTCAAGGCGGAACCGGTGGCGCGGCATTCGGAGCAGGTGTCGTGGCGCGATCCGGAGTCCGGGTACGTGCGGCGGAATGTGTCGCCGAGTGGCGTGGCGTCGCCGATGCAGATCGTCGAGGTGGCGTTCCCGGCAGGAGCGCGGGTGGCGTACGAGACGGGGGCGCGGGACGTCGTGGTGCACCAGCAGGTGTGGGTGCTCGACGGGAGCATCGAGGTCACGTACGGCGACACGCGGTATCGGCTGGGCGCGGGGGACTGTCTGGCGATGGTGCTGGATCGACCCATCATGTTCCAGAATCCCACCCGACAAATCGCGCGCTATGCGGTTGTCATCGTGCGTGAGTGAGCCGTGATGATTCGGCGACTGGTGACCGTGACTGACGCGGAGATCGACGGACTGGCCGAGTTGCTCATCGATTGTGTCGAGGGCGGGGCGTCGGTGAGCTTCATGCATCCGTTGTCGCGACAGAAGGCGGTCGCGTTCTGGCGTCGGGTCGCGGAGGGCGTGAGCCGGGGCGAGCGGGCGCTGTTGGTGGCGGACGACGACAACGGCATCGTCGGGACCGTGCAGTTGGTGCTCGAGCAGCCCGAGAATCAGCCGCACCGGGCGGATCTGTCGAAGATGTTGGTGCATCGGCGCGCGCGACGGCATGGGGTGGGCGCGGCGCTGATACGGGCGGCGGAAGCACTGGGGCGGGAGTGTGGGAAGTCGTTGCTCGTGCTCGATACCGTGACAGGGAGCGACGCCGAGCGACTCTATAGCCGACTGGGATGGCAGCGGTGCGGCGTCATTCCCGGGTACGCGCTCATGCCGCACGGCGGGTTGTGCGCGACGACGTACTTCTATCGCGCGCTAGGTGAGTGAGCGGCAGAACTGGTCGGTGGCGTCGTCGGCTGGGAACGAGCACTCGATCCGGAGCTCCTCCAGCGTCACGTCGCGCGGCGTGCCAAACGTCGTGATCGTCCAGAAGAACGTCAGCCGCACGTCGTCCTTGGCGTAGGTGATCGTCGAGAGTGGGCTGGCCGGCGCGCCCAGCTCGCGCGTGCGCCATCGGGATGGAATGTTGGGGTAGGATAGAACATCGCGGAGGAGCGTTCGCGCCCGCGTGTCGGACGGCGCGGCGGCTACGTCGTCGTGGAGGTGCTTGACCAGGTCGCCCGCGACCTCCTCCCAGTTCACCACCCACGGCCGCACGCCGTTGGGATCGAAGAACCCTCGCATGATGTTGGGCTCTGCCGCCGGGCCGCCCAACAGCCAGCGAAACATCCGCGTCGTGCTGCGGTTGGCCATCAGCAAGTCCCAGTGCCGGTTCATCACGATGGCCGGATAGGGTTCCTGTTGATTGAGAATGAGCTCGACCGCGTGGCGGGCCTGAGCCATCTCCGGGGCGCTCAGAGCGGTCTCGCGATAGTCCGGTGCGTAGCCGGCGGCGATGAGCAGCGTGTTGCGCTCGCGGAGCGGAATGTCGAGCGCCTCCGCGAGTCGCGAGACGAGCTCGCGGCTCGGCTGGGCGCGGCCGGTCTCGACGTAGCTCAGATGGCGTGATGAGACATCGGCGGCGAGCGCGAGATCGAGCTGGCTCAAACGCCGGCCCGCGCGCCAGTCACGGAGCAGTGCGCCGACGTGGGTGGCCGGGGCGGGTGGCGGGGGTGAGCGCGACTCGGTCGCGGGCATACTGGATGTTAGACGCGGCACGGCGGTGACACCATGACCTCGGAGGTAATTGATCCTCGCCGGGCTGGCGGGCACTATGCGGCCAGGACCCCACTCTCAGCAGAGGATCGGATGGATCGCAGACAATTTCTCGAGACCACGACCGGCGCCATCGCGTCGGCCACACTCGCCGCATGCATGCGCCATGGGGCTCAGCTGGCGACGTCCGCGGCGCCATCGACGCCGATCGATGCGGCCGCGTTCCACGCCTCGCGGCGGTTCGCGGACACGACGTTCGGGCGGATCGCCTACGTCGAGCGGGGCTCCGGACGGGCGGCGCTCTTTCTGCACGGGTATCCGCTCAACGGGTTCCAGTGGCGCGGGGCGCTGGAGCGGCTCTCGCCCTATCGCCGGTGCATCGCCGTGGACTTCATGGGGCTCGGGTACTCCGAGATCCCGGAGCACCAGAGCCTGGCGCCCGACCAACAGGCCGACATGCTGGCGGCGGTGCTCGACCGGTTGTCGATATCGCGTGTCGATGTGGTGGCGAGCGACAGTGGCGGCGCGGTGGCGCAACTGTTCGTGACGCGACACGCGACGCGCGTCCGGACGCTCCTGCTCACCAACTGCGACACCGAGTCCGACAGCCCGCCGCCGTCGTTCGTGCCGGTGATCAAGCTGGCGGAAGCGGGAACGTTGGCCGACCGGTTCCTGGTGCCGCAACTCGCCGACAAGGTGCTGGCGCGTTCGCCCAAGGGGATCGGTGGGCTCGCCTACACATATCCCGCCGATCCGACGGACCAAGCCGTCGACTGCTATTTCGCGCCGCTCGTGAGCACGCCGCTCCGGCGGGCGCAGTTCCATGGCTACACGACGGCGCTCGCGCAGAACGCGCTGGCGGGCATCGCGCCGGCACTCAGGGCGTCGTCCGTGCCGACGCGGATCGTCTGGGGGACAGGCGATACGATCTTTTCGCCGGCCAGCCCGGACTGGCTGGATCATGCGTTCGCGCGCTCACGCGGCGTGCGGCGCGTGGACGGCGCGAAAGTGTTCTTCCCCGAAGAGATGCCGGATCTCATCGCCAGTGAGCTGCATCAACTCTGGGGCCTGACGTAAACGGCCCTGGCGTCATGGCAGTCGGATCGCCATCCTGTGGTCATGACACTGTCCGCGCCGTCCCTGCCGCTCGCTTCCCCGGCTGCCGACGCTCGGCGCGGGCTGACGATCTACTTTGTCGTCCTCATCGTCGGCTCCGGGATCTTCGAGTGGCTCGTCCTGCGCACGGGCGATCCGATCGGGAATCATGGAGGCCTCATCTTTGGCCTCATGTGGATGCCGGCGCTGGCGTCGGCCGTGGCCCGGGTCTCGCTCCGGGAGCGCATCCGGGATGTCTCGTTCCGACTGGGCGGCCGGCTCGGCGTTCGCGCCCTTGGCGTGGCGATCGGCGGGCCGCTCCTTGTCGGTGGCGTTGCCTACGGCATCGCCTGGGCGACGGGGTTAGCGGGGCTCTCGGTCTGGCGCCCGACGGCCCTGCCATGGGTCGCCGCCCTCCCATCCGGCGCTCGCTTTGTCATGCTGCTCCTCATCTCCGCGACAGTCGGGACGCTGTTCGGCATGCTCTCGGCGTCCGGCGAGGAAATCGGCTGGCGGGGCTACATGCTCCCGCGACTCGTAGCCGCGGGCGTTCCGCGACCGCTGCTCGTCAGTGGTCTCATCTGGGCGTCGTGGCACCTCCCGCTCATCCTGAGCGGTCAGTATGCGTCCGGTCCGCATCCACTCATCTCGGCGGGGATCTTCATCGTCGATGTCGTGGGGATCGCGGTCGTCATCGGCGTGCTGCGGCTCCGCACCGGCAGCGTCTGGCCGGCCATCGTGTTCCACGCGTGCTGGAACTCTGTCATTCAGGGGCCGTTCGACCAATCGTCGACGGGCCCGGGCGCGACGGTCTGGGTTGGTGAATCCGGCATCCTCGTCGCGGTGATGTCGCTCGTCCTCGCTGTCCTGATCTATTACCGGTGGTCGGAGACCCGTACATCATGATGCGTCGCCTGATATCGATCGTCGCGCTAGTGGGCATGCCAGCGGTCGCCACCGCGCAGAGCGCGGCGCCGGCGCCCGCGGACTCGACACCGACGCCAGTCGCGAAAGCGTCGGATGTGGGGTCCATGGACGCGATCCTCACGGAGCTGTACGCCGTGATCTCGGGGCCGGCGGGCCCGCGAGACTGGGATCGGTTCTATTCGTTGTTCGCGCCGGGGGCGCGGTTGATTCCCACGCGGCGCGACTCGACCGGCGCGACCCACATCGTGCCGCTCACGCCGCGCGAGTACGCGCAGCATGCCGGGCAGGTCTTCGCCAAACAGTCATTTTACGAACACGAGATCGGGCGCGAGGTGAACACGTTTGGGGCGGTGACGCAGGTGTTCAGCGCCTACGCGTCGCGACACGAGGCGAGTGATCCCAAGCCGTTTGCGCGGGGGATCAACAGTATTCAGCTGTTCAACGACGGCACGCGCTGGTATGTCGTGACGATCTATTGGGACAGCGAGCGTCCAGGGACGACGATTCCGGAGCAGTACCTGCACCCTGCCGCACGCTAGCGCGGCGTACCGGCATCAGGGGGCGCGACCGCGGGCTACGGCGGCGCGGGCTTCGGTGACGACCGGCTGGAGCTCGGAATCGGCGGTGGCCCACGCGTCGGCGACGCGCTCGTAGGCGTCGCGGGCCGTGCGCGCGTCGCCGGCGCGGTTCGCCACGCGAGCGAGCGCGAGCTGCAGGAGAACATCGGTTGCCGACGTGATCTGCACCCGATACCGGCGATCGAGCAGCGAGTCAGCGGCCGCGGCCTGGTTGCGCCCGGCGAGCAGCTCGCCGTACGTGATGGCGTCGAGGGCGCAGCCGCCGCGGCACAGCGTGTCCGGCAGGGTGGCGAACCGTCGCAAGGCGTCGGCGGTGTCGTGTTTCGCCAGCGCGAGGTAGGCGCGGGTGACGGCCGTATCGTACGTCGCGGGGTTCACGGGCACCTTGCCGGGTTCGTGGCCGACGGCGCGCGCGCGGGCGGCGAGAAATGCACGCAGATCGGTCGTGTCGCCCCGCGTGGCCCACCAGCGCAGGCCGAACCACGAGTAGCCCGCGCGCAAGTTGTCGGCGCGGCGGAGGAGGCTGTCGAGCGCTGGGGTCGGCACGATCCCGACCTCGGCAAACATCGCCAGGGCGGACACCTCGCCCGGGATGGGTGTGACTTGCAGCGCCCGGACCCCGGACCACACGTCGCGTACGTGGCCGCGATTCAACAGGCCATCGAAGACGATCTCGACCGCGGCGTTGTCTTCGATCCGTGTCAACGGTCCGACGCGACGCGCCAGCTGGCGTCCGAGCCAGGTCTCCGACTCGGCCGAGTCGTAGACGGCCGCCAGTGCTTTGGAGGCGTACGCCAGCTCGTGTGGGGTGGACGCATCCGCTAGACGTCGATTGCCGGCGGTGTCGCGCGGCGTGGTCAGGAGGGCGACGTACAGCCTCGAGGCCTGGCCAAATGGCGACGGTGGGTCGAACGCGAGGTAGCGACGGGCGTATCGCACGCCGGCGGCACTGCCGTCGACAGCGAGCGCGAAGTGCGTGGCGTGCTCGTAGGCGGGCGCGAAGTCGGAATCGATGGCGATCGCGCGCTCGAGGGGGAGGAGCACGCGTCGGTTGGTGACGCCCACGCGGGGGCCGTAGCCCAGGTGCGTGCGGATCTCGCCGAGGTTGTTCCAGATCTGCGGGTCGTCGGGATAGCGCTGGACGCTGACGTCGGCCGCGGCGAACAGTTGCTGCAACTGCACGCTGTTGAGCGTTTCGGGGG
Organism: Gemmatimonadaceae bacterium; assembly: GCA_035569435.1. Taxonomy (GTDB): domain Bacteria; phylum Gemmatimonadota; class Gemmatimonadetes; order Gemmatimonadales; family Gemmatimonadaceae; genus DASRDS01. The sequence goes on along the minus strand of DATMNB010000146.1, from coordinate 12,231 downwards.
CTTCGACCGCGGCGTTCGTCGCGATGAGCAGGCTATCGCGCGGGGTGAGTCCGTGATTGAGGGCTTGGGCGCGCGTGGAGAATTCCGCGGCCAGCGAGTCGCCGGCTTTCTCGGCCCATCCGCGGGCGGCGCCGGCCCAGTAGTAGGCGAGCGCGAACGTGCTATCGAGTTGGATCGCGTGCTCGGCGGCGGTCTGCGCCTGGACCCATGCGCCACGCCGGAATGCCTGCTCGCTCTCGAGGAGGGCCTTGAGCGCGGGGAGTGAGTTGGCGCCGGCGCCGGCGAGCGAGCCGCGGGCGACGCCGACTGGCTCGATGCGCGCGATCGACCGGAGGAGCGCGACACTGATCGAATCGGTGACCAGGTCCATGTGATCGATCGAGCCGCGGGCGGAGACTTCGTCCTGGGGGCGGCCGGAGGCCACGTCGAGGAGCGTGGCGATCACGCGGACCGAATCCGGGCCCGAGCGTTCGATGCGTCCGGTGACGGCGAGGCCGGCGCGGAGCGCGCGGGCGAGGGCGATGGGGTCGGTGCCGCTGCTCCGGATGTGATGGATGACGGACGTGGGGGCCATGGTGCGGAGCGGGCCGGCGCCGTCGAGGTTGTGCGCGAGGACGTCGACCATCCCTTCGTGCCAGAGAGCGAGCGGGGGGTCGAGGACGGTGAAGGGTTCGACCGCGATGACCTGGCGGTCGAGGACCGGCACGCGTGGTTGACCGGTCCGCCAGACGAGCGTGGTGATCGTGCCGGCGGCGACGACGACGGCGAGGGCGGCGAGGATCAGCGTGCGGCGGTCGGGACGCCTCACGGCGCGCGCCCCCGGCGAGGCGAGCGCGTCGCGGAAGTCGGCGGCCGTGGCGAAGCGCGCGTCGGGGTCGGACTTGAGGGCGCGGGCGATGGCGTCGCTCACCGTACGTGGGACGTCGGGTCGGATCGCGGTGAGCGGGCGGGGCTCGGTCTTGAAATGGGCGGCGGCGATGGCCTGCGGTGTGGCGCCGGCGAACGGCGAGACGCCTGCCAGCATCTCGTAGCCGATCACGGCGAGTCCGTAGACGTCGGCGCGGCCGTCGACGTGGGCCTCGCCGGCCAGCTGCTCGGGGGCCATGTAGGCCGGAGTGCCTGGGACGTGGCCGCTTTCGGTCAGTGGGCCGTCGGCGGTGGCATGGGCCAACGCACGGGCCACGCCGAAGTCGGCGAGTAAGGCGTGGCCGTCCTGGAGGAGGACGTTCTCGGGCTTGATGTCGCGGTGGACGACGCCGGCGCGATGGGCGCGGGCCAGGGCGTCGGCGGTCTCGGTCAGGATGCGCACCGCGTCGGCGACCGGGAGCTGGCCGGTGCGGGTCAGGCGGTGCCGGAGGGATTCGCCCTCGACGTACGGGGTGATGTAATAGAGCAGTGAGCCCGTGGCGCCGGCGGCGAGCACGGGGAGGATGTGCGGGTGCTGCAGGTTGGCGGCAACGGTGATCTCGCGCTGGAAGCGCGCGGCGTTGACCTCGTTGGTCAGCTCGGGGGGGAGGACTTTGACAACGACCTGGCGGTCGAGGGAGCGTTCGGTGGCCAGGAACAGCCGGCTCATCCCGCCGGGCGGGAGCTCGCGGATGATCTCGTAGCGGTCGCCGAGGGCGGCTTGTAGCTGCTCCCGAAGATCCGTGGGTGCCACTCGGCTTGTTCTGTCCGATGGCTGCATGGTCCTAACTTAATCTTCCAGGCCACCTGCTATGGGGAGGAGTGTCGTGACCACGCTCGGGATTCTGCTGTTGCTTCTGCTCTCAGCCGTTCTCGAGGCGGGTGGGGACGCGCTGGTGCGGCACGGGCTGCATGGGCAGTCACCCTGGACGCGCGGCGCGTTTCTCGGGCTCGGGGCCGTGGTGCTCTTTGCCTACGGCGTAACGGTCAACACGCCGGCCTGGGACTTTGGGCGGCTGCTCGGCGTGTACGTGACGCTGTTCTTTCTCGTCGCGCAGGCGATCAACTGGATCGCGTTTGGCGTGGCGCCGACGGTGCCCATAGTGGTCGGCGGGGCGTTGATCGCGGCGGGCGGGCTGACGATCACGTTCTGGCGGTCGTAGGAGACTAGTCTCGCCACGGGTTGAACACCGACGCGCCGGTATGCTCGAAATCGTCAGCGTTGCGCGTCGCGAGCGTCAGGTTGTACTGCACCGCGGTGGCAGCGAGGAGCCCGTCGATCGCGGGCACGCGTTGCTTGGCGAGCGCGGCGCGTGCCGTGAGGACTCCCCACCGGTCCGCGACGGCGAGATCGACATCGACGATCCGACCGAGGAATCGGGGGCGGAGGTCGGTCTCGAGCCATGCCTCGAGGCGCGCGCGGCGTGCGCCGCGGGCGAGGCGCGCGATGCCGTTCCGGATCTCGCCGATCGTGAGCACGCTCAGGTACAGCAGTGACTCGTCGGTGGCGTCGACCCAGGTGGCGACCCGCCCGTTAGGCGTCGGTTTGATCAATTCCGACACGACATTGGTGTCGAGCAGAAAGCCGGGCATCGGCCGCTCTTACAGGTCGACGTCGCGCCCGTAGTCGCGTGGCCGGTCGAGGTCGAGGGCGGCACCGGCGAGCGGGGATTCGGCAAAGAACTGGACGAGGCTCCGCGGCTGCTGGGCGCGGCGGGTCAGTTGCTCGTACTGCTCGACGGGGAGGACGACGACCGACTCCGTCTCGTGGCGCGTGACCCACTGGGGCCCGTCGGCGCGCGCTCGGCGAAAGAGTTCGCTGAATCGCGCCTTGGCGGTCTGGAGCTGCCACGGCTCGCCCGCACGCGGGGCGCGCATGGCCGGCGTGGTCCGTGGTGGCTTCCGGGGACGGCGGGGACGTTTCATAGCACCTCCAAGGCCTATTCTGACTAGAATGACCAGAATCATAACACTTGCAAGGGGATTGATGCAAAAGGCGGGTACTTGTGCACGTCCGGTCGGGCGCGTTGTCTTAGCCGTATGCATTTAACGACAATGACTCCAGCCTACTCGCGACTGGAGCCGTTGGCGCGCGTAGAACACCAACAAGGAGCGACCGCTAGTACTTCTCCGCCGAGACGATCGCGTTGTTGGCGTTGGGCCACGCGGTGACGACGCTCTCGGAGATCCCCAGGTTGTCGGTGACGAGCTCCGGGGGGACGGCGTGGAGCCACTGGGCGAAGCTGGATTCCTGGTAGATGCCGCTGTTGAAGCCGATGATGATGTGGGCTTCGTCCGGGCCCGTGCTCTCGATGTGGTGGCCGAAGCCGCGAGGGATATACACGACCTGGCCGGGGCCGATGTCTTCGGTGCGGGCGCGGCCGCTCGAGCCAAAGAGCGTGACGCGGCCGCGGCCGGAGAGCCAGTATTGCCACTCGTCGGCGTTAGGGTGCCAGTGCATCGCGCGGAGGGCGCCGGGCTTCAAGGTCATGAAGGCGCCGGTCATCGTGGTCGAGATCGGGAACTCGACGGACGAGGCGACGCGGAGCGTGCCGCCGGGGAACTCCTTGGGCACCTGTGCGAGCAGGCGATAGCGGTGCGTGAGTGAACCCTCGCGGTCGGAGCCCGGCGGCGGGTCGAGCGGGAGTGGGGCCGGCACGCGGCCGGTGCCGATGTAGACCTCCTTCTTTGGCAGGTTGGCGAACGTCGCGGCGCTCGTGCCAAAGTTCTTGGCGAGCACCGACGCCGGCGTGAGCGCCATCCAGTCGGTGATGCTGAACGTGCCGTACTCCGAGAAGTGGCCGTTGTCGAAGATGAGCACGAAGTGCGTCTCGTCCGGTCCCAGTCCCTGCAGCGAGTGCCCGTACCCGCGCGGGAAGTACCAGATGTCGCCGGGCGAGAAGTCGACGACCTCGTTGTGCCCATCGGGATCGAACACCGTGACCCGGCAATGCCCCTTCACCATGTACGCCCACTCGGCGGCCAACGCGTGCCAGTGGAGCTCGCGGAGGCCACCCGGTTTCAAGCGCATCGAGACGCCGGCCAATCCCTCGGAGATGGCGAACTCCTTGACCGTCGCTTCTTTCGCGTAGCCGCCCGACGTGACCTTGCCTTCGGTTGCCTCGATGTTGTAGGTGAACGGAGGGATCGGCTCCGCCGGGGACATCGCCATACGCTCCGCCAGGCTCGCCGTCGGACGTTGCTCGCGACCGCCCACAACTGGCACGCCGCTCGGCGCAAACGCGCCAAGCGCCGCGATCCCCGTGAGCGCCGCGAAGTCCCGCCGAGTAACGCTGCCCGGCGCCACCGCACCATGCTCCGTCATACCATCTGCCCTCAAAGGTGAATGGCCAAAAATTTGCCGCTAGATGAACCGATAGACGGCACAATTGACCGTAACGCAGCGTCTGGTTCTGACGCAAGTGTTGGCTGAGTTCGCCAGGGATGGCCTGTCCACCCATGCGAAGGCTGAGGTCGTGATGCTGTGGGATCTGCTGATCGGACTCGTTGTTGGTGCGATCACCAAGCTCATCATGCCCGGCACAGATCCGGGTCGCATCGTTGTGACGATGCTGATTGGTCTCGCGGGCGCGTTCATCGCGACGTCCCTCGGTCGCGCCCTGGGGTGGTATCTGCCTGGTCAGCAGGCGGGCTTCATCGCGTCGATCTTCGGCGCGCTGCTCCTCCTCTGGCGCTATCGCCTGTTCGTGACCAGGCGCGTCCGATCACCCTGATCGTCCCACGAGGATCGTCGTATGTCGAACTTTCTGCTCGACTCCATTACCGACGTACTCCGCTCAGGCGCACTCGGCACGGTCGCTGGACAGCTCGGACAGTCCGAGCAGCAGGTCACTCGTGGTCTCCAAATGAGCGTCGCATCACTCGGCGCCGGACTGGCGGCCAAATCCCAGGACAAGGGATTCATGCGACAACTGTTCGACCTCGCAACCACCCGCGGCATCGATCCCGCGCGCGCGGTGTCGGACCCGAGCGTGCTCACGGGGCTGATCGCGCCGGACTCGTCGGCGAACGTCACCGCGAGTCAGTTCTTGCCCACGGTCTTTGGCAACAGCACCAACACGGTCGCGACCGCGATCGCCGGTGCGACGGGGATGCGTCCGGAGTCGGCGATGTCCCTCCTGGGGATGGCCACGCCGCTCGTGCTCGGTGTGCTCGCATCGCAGATCCGGCGCAACGGTATGACTGCGGCCGGGTTCACCGACTGGTTCGCCCTACAGCGCGATAGCCTGCTGCGCGAGGCGCCGCCGGCGCTGCGTGGGATATTCGGGATGCCGGCAACGACGACGCGGGCGACCGATGCGGCCGTGGCCGCCGGCCTGGCGCCATATCAGCCGGTCCGTCCCGATCGCTGGCTCTGGCCGGCCATCGCCGCGATCCTCGTGCTCGGCGTCGTGTGGAACGTCATGCGCGGGAACCGCGCGACCACGGCGACCACGGCTGCGACGCCGGCCGCGAGTGCAGCCGACACTGCGACCGCGGCCGGCGAGATCGCGCGCCCCTCAGCGTCGAGTACCGCGGCCGCTCCCGTGGCCGGGGCGATGATGAGTATGCATCTGCCGACGGGCGTCGACATGCGCGTGCCGGCGAACGGCGTCGAGCCCAAGCTCGTGGCCTACCTCCAGGATCCCTCACGCCACGGGACCGACACGGTCTGGTTCGACTTTGACCGGCTGCTCTTCGAGCCCAATGCGGCGACGCTGGCGCCGTCGTCGAATGAGCAGCTCCATAACGTGGCAAAGATACTCGTGGCATACCCGACCGCGCGGGCCACGATCGGTGGCTACACCGACAACACGGGTGACGCCGACGCCAACGTGAAGCTCTCGCAGGACCGCGCGTCGAACGTCGTCAGTCAGCTCGTGGTGCTGGGGGTCGCGCCCAACCGGCTCACGGCGAAGGGGTACGGCGCGGCGCACCCCGTCGCCGACAACAACACCGATATCGGCCGGTCACAGAACCGGCGCATCTCCATCCGGATCACAGAGAAATGACGGCGCCGTCCGGGAGGAACTGCGCGGCGGCTGGGTAGGCGAACGTGTCGGCGCCCGCGTGGGCGACGCCGGATGTGTCGACGCGGGTCACGGTGCCGGTGATCTCGGTGGCGGTGACGGTGAGCGTCATGTAGCCGTGGTTCTTGTCGTCGCCGACGATCAGGTGGGCTTGCGTGTCAGGATCGGTCGCGCCGGGTTTGGCGTTCAAGGTGTGCAGGTGGTAGTAGCCGCCGTTGCCGGCGACAAAGAACGGGGTGACCGTGCCCGTGACGATCGAGCGCTCGATGCGCTGGTAGTTGTGGACGTGGCCGGTCAGTACGGCGTTGGGGACGCGGCGTGAGTCGTTGATGGCGTGCTGCACCGCGTCGGCCATGCGCGGGCTGCCGCTATGGAAATCGTCAAACGAATAGATCGGGTGGTGCAGCGCCACGATCAGCGCTTTGTCCTTGGGCGCCTGCGTGAACTCGTTGGTCAACCATTGTTGTTGCACCGAGTCGATCGACCCGCCCTCGGGGACGTTGGTGTACATGCCGACGATCGTCACGAACGGGCACACCAGCGTGAAGTACGGGTTGGGGAGTGACAGCGTGACGCGCGGGGCGTCGTGGGACCGCGGGTCGACGTGGGGGCGGGCCTGCATGAAGTAGGCGACCCATCCATCGAGGGAGACCTGCTGGGCGTTGATCGGGTCGCCGTCGTGGTTGCCCGGGATGCCGATGATCGGCGGGGTGTAGTGGTCGTACGGCTCGTAGAACTGGGCGTAGTAGTCGGTGGGCTGGCCATTGAAGTACACGACGTCGCCCAGATGATAGAAGAAACTCGGGACCTTCTTGGGGGCCAGGTTCAGGTCGCCCTTCATGGCGGTGGCGACGGCGGCCTGGAAGGCGGCGTTGTTGATCCCGCCGGTGTCGCCCACCGCATGGAATACGAGCTGGCCCTGTGTCGCGGCGAGCTGGCCGATGCCGGGGACGGCGGTCTCCAGATCGTAGTGGTACGGCGGCTGGCCGAGTGGGCGCGGGAGCGGTTGGAAGAGCTGGGAGTGCGTGAGGGGCGAGATGGGGGCGACGCCCGCGTGGGCTTGTGACTTACCCGTGGGGGGACGCAGGGCGACGGCGCCGGGTTGCAGCATGGGGACTCCTCAACGGGGGCTGGGGCGTACGATGAACGACTGCGACGTAACCGTGCGCGTGGGGCAATCGTTGAGTGCGAGGGCGGGGGTGAAGTGGAGGGCCGGCAGGATCGCGCGGATGGCGTCAATGGATGTTTGCGAGTGGGCGTGGATCGGATAGAACGTTGTTGTGTCGACGGTGCCGTCGGCGGTCACGGTGAACTGGACCATTGCGGTGTCGGTCGTTCTCGCGGTGGGGCGAGGGTTAGTCGGCAGGGCGTGGGCTTGTTGTTTGATCGGGAGGAGGTAGATCCGGCGAACGACAGCGGGCGCGGACGCGAGCGAGGAGTCCGGGCCGATGCGAAAGGAGACGTGGAGGGCAATGCTGTCGGTGGTCAGGCCATCGGGGTACGGGACGGCCGCTGTGGTGAACACGTGGCTGAACGGCCCATCCAAGGCAGTGGCGCGGGTGATTGTCCCGTCGCGATGGAGCGTGAAGGTCCACGGGCCGGGGAGGGCGGTGAACTTCGCCGGCAGCGGTTGGTGCGGGCCAGTGCGGATGTCGAGGAGCGGGCCCGCGGGGCCGTTGCCTAACGAGATGACATTGCCGGGGGTGATCATCTTGCGGGCGACTGGCGTGAGGGCAGCCGCGGTCACGGCGTCGGTTGATCGGGCTGGGGCGAAGACGGCGTAGATGGTGTCGCGCAGCGTGTCGACGTGGGCGACGCAGGTTTGGGCAGCGAGGGGCGAGGCTGACAGGGCCAAGGTCGCGGCGACACGCAGTGGGGTGGTCATGGCGGCAAGATAGGGCGCCCAAACGCGGCGCAGTGTCACACTGTGTCGCAAAAGGCGCGACACAGTGTGACACCGTCAATTTCATCGCCCCTTCTGGTTCATCCCCTTACTGGGGGGTGACCTCCGCGAGGTTACGAGTTGACTTCCACTGCTCGATCTCGTGGGAGAACGCGTCGCGGAACGCGGCCAGGTCGACCGGTTCGGAGTCGGCGTCGACGGCAGCATCCTTGACGCGATCAAAGGAGACTTGCGCCTTGATGTAGGTGCTGTCGACGGTCAGCGCGCGCTCGTACGCCGTGGCGGCCGAGGTCAGGTGACCGCAGCGTTCGAGGGCGAGGCCCAAGTTGTTCTCGAAGACAGGGGACATGCTGTCGATCTGGACGGCCATCGCGAGTGGGCCGATGGCTTCGTTGTAGCGACCGGCGTTGATCAATAGCAAACCCATGTCGTTCATGGCCCACCGGTCGCGCGGATCGATGGAGATCGCGGTGCGGAAGGCATCGAGTGCCGAGTCGGTCTGGCCGAGCGTGCTCTGGGCGCGGCCGATGACGCGCCAGGCGTCGGCGGACTGTGAGTCGATGGCCGCGGCGTCTTTGGCGCGGGCGAGCGCCGAGTCGGGGTGGTCGGAGGCGAGGAGGACGCGGCTCAGGTTCACCAGGGTTTTCACCTGGCGCGGGTCGAGGGTGAGTGAGGTCTCAAAGGCGTGTTGGGCGCGCGAGAGGTCTCCGGCCTTCCAGGCGGAGAGGCCGAGCATGTAGAAGCCCCAGGGGTTGGTGGGGTGGGTGGTGGTGTAGCCGTCGAATTGGTCGGCCGCGGTCTTGTAGTCCTTGGCCTTGAAGGTTGATTCGGCGGTGGCGAACGAGACTGGCGCCGGCGCCGGTGTCGGCGCGACGACGACTGGCGTCGGCGGTGTGACCGTGGGGGTCGACGTGGCGACCGACTTCACGTCGTGGGGGCGGCTGTTGCAAGCCGCGGCGACCAACAGGGTGGCAAGGGCGAGCGGGCGGTACATGGGCTCCTCCGTGTGGTGTGTGGGACGTGGACGGGCCCCTGTATGGCAATCGGGTGGCCGGTCCCACGGGGGGAGCTAACTACGTTATTAGTAAGTACTTAATCGCATCGAATGGGTGTGAATGTGTCCGACTGGACACGCGCGGGTGGGAGGGCGTGTGGCCCGGCGGACACGTTAGTCGCGCGAGATGCGATGGCGGCGCATGATCTTGAGAAGACTGGCGTGATCGGCGAGCCCGAGATCCTGCGCTGTGCGGGTGATCTGCCAGTCGTTGCGGTCGAGTGCCGCGAGAATGATCTGGCGCTCGGCTTCGGCCTTGCGCTCGAGAAACGTGCGAGCGGTCGACGCGGGCGGCGGCGCGCCCTCGTCGCGGATCTCGGGTGGGACGTGCTCGGGGCCGATGACGTCGCCGTCGGCGGCGATGACCATGCGCTCGACGGCGTTGCGGAGCTCGCGCACGTTGTTCTGGCGCCAGTCGTAGGCCATGAGCAGGGGCATCACGGCGGCGCCGAGTCGCTTGGGACGGACGCTGAAGCGTTGGCAGATCGTCGTGAGCAGCCGGTCGACCAACTCCGGTAAGTCGGAGAGCCTGTCGCGGAGCGGTGGGACGCGCAGCACGTGAACGTTGAGCCGGAAGTACAGGTCACGCCGAAAGCGGTTGCCCTGCACCTCGGCGTCCAGGTCGCGGTTGGTCGCGGCGACGACGCGCGTGGGGATTGGGATCTCCCGCGTGCTGCCGAGCCGCACGACCGTGCGTTCTTCGAGGACGCGCAGCAGCTTGGCCTGGGCCGCGAGCGGGAGCTCGCCGATCTCATCGAGGAAGAGCGTGCCGCGGCCCGCGGACTCGAACGCCCCTTTGCGCGTGGTGGCCGCGCCGGTGAACGCGCCGCGCTCGTGGCCAAAGAGCTCGCTCTCCACGAGCTGCTCGGGGAGCGCGGCGCTGTTGACCGCGACGAACGGCTCGCGGGCGTGGCCGCCCAGGCGGTGGACGTCGCGAGCGACGAGCTCCTTGCCGACGCCGCTCTCACCGACGATGAGAACCGGGCTCGGGATCGGCGCCACGCGGGCGATGGCGTCCTTGAGGGCGCGCATGGCGGGGCTCGAGCCGACGAGGGCGCTCGCGTCGTCGGCGTAGCGGCGGAGGACCGCGACTTCGTCGAGAATGCGGCGCCGCTCGATCGCGTTCTCGATCTCGCGCGTGACGCGTTCCATCGGCTCGGCTTTATCGATGAACGAGTAGGCGCCCCAGCGGATCGCTTGGATACAGCGGTCAAAGTCACCGGTGCCGGTGTAGACGATGACCGGCACGGTCAGCTCGCGCTCGCGCATGGCGCGGAGCACGGCGAAGCCATCGGTGCCCGGCATCTCGAGGTCGAGGATCAGACAATCGATGGCGTCGGTGGCGAGCGTGGCCAGGGCCTCGTCGCCCGAGTGGGCGATGAGGACCTCGTGGCCGGCCAAGCGTCGCAGGTCGTACGCGTACTGGTCGGCCAGGGCGGCGTTGTCGTCGCACACCAGGATCGTTGTCATCCGAATGGAATGCTAAGGCTCACGCGGGTGCCGGCGCCGGGGGCGGTGTCGACGCGGAGCGTGCCGTGGAGATCGGCAACGAGACGGCGGACGATGGAGAGGCCCAAGCCGGTGCCGTCGGGTTTCGTGGTGAAGAAATCGTTGAACGCTTGCTCCAATTGCGCTTCTGTCATGCCGTGGCCGGCGTCGGCGACCACCAGACGGACGGCGTCGGTCAGGCGCTCAGTCGTGATCGTCACCGTGCCGCCGGCGTCGGTGGCGTTGGTCACGAGGTTCTCGATGATGCGGCGAAGGACGAGGGGGTCGGCGGCGACGGGAGGGAGATCGGGCGCGAGTGCGAGATGGATCGAGGGGTAGCCGGCGGCGATGTCGCGGACGACGGCGTTGACGTCCGATGGACGGACGTCGAGGGACGGGGTGAGGCGCGCGTACTGACGGGCCAATCCATCGAGATACGCGACACTGGCATCCAGCGTGGGGCGGCGCTCGGCGAAGACCGTGGCTAGTTCCGCGGGGGAGTCGCGTTCGACCTGAGACAGGTGCCGGAGCACGTGGCGGATCGGGGCAAGGCCGTTCTTCACGTCGTGCGTGACCTGCCGGGCCAGGTCGCCAACCGTCGCACGACGCTCGGCGTCGCGGACGCGGACGGCGCTCACGCGGAGGCGACGGGTCATCGCGGCCAGAAGCCGGGAGAGGGCACCGATCTCGTCGTCCCGGTCGGAGCTGAAGTCGACGTCGAGGCGATCCAGGTCGACGGCTGCCGTTCGCTCGGCGAGGACGGCGAGGGGGCGACTCACGCGGGCGGCGAGCCAGGCGGCGACGAGGAGCACGGCGAGGGCGGCCACGGCGATCGTCGTGGCGAACCAGCGGTCGACGCTGGCGCGGAGGGCATCGAGCTCGCTCGTGTGGCGGGTGATGACAAATCGCGGGAGCCCCGAGGCCGTCGTGTCATCGCTGAGCGAGACGGTGAGCGTCGTGTCAGGTGACAGCGCCCGCAGAAATCGCTGGTCCACGGCAATGCCGCCGACGAGCCTGAACTGGTGTCCGCCGACCTGCACCGAGTCGGCACGGGCCAGCGCCCGGAGCGGACCGGTCGGCGTGCGCGCGTCCACGAGCGCCAGGCCGTGCGGGACGGTGGGGTCGACGCGACCGTAGTCATTCCGAAACTGGCCGGAGCTCACGACCCGGCCGTTGTCATCGACGATTTGCAGCATGGAGAGCCCGGTGAGCTGCATGGCCTTGGGCGCGTAGTCGATCAGGTACGTTGGATCGCCGGCCCCGCGCACGGCGGCACGGAAGCGATCATCGGCGGCTAACGCATCCCGCAGCGAGGCGAGGCGTTGGGCGATGCCCGCGCTTTCCTCGGCGAGCGCCTCGTGGGTCGCCGCGGTGAGCGCGTCGACGCGGGCATCGTCCTGGGCGGTGAAGCGGCGGTCCATCTCGTGACGGACCACGAGGCCGATGGCGATCAGCGGGAGGAGGGCCACAGCGGCCAAGGCCAGGAGCAGGCGAACGCGGAAGCTCACGGGCCCGCCGCCAGCGGCTCGAGGTGCACCGTCCCTACGGAGTCGGTCGAGAGTCGGGCTGCGGCGCGCCGGACGATCACGCGTGGGCGTGTCTCGATGAGGGTGACAACCGTGTAGCGCAGGCACGTCCAATCGGCGCCGATGGGGCCTTGCAGCACAAACCCCCCATCGACCCCATCGCCGATCGCCTTGGGCGGGGCGCCGATCGCCCGTAGCCGGCTCCCGGCCGCCGCGAGCGACGCCGGCACGGGGGCTCCCGGGCGGTCGGCCAGCGCGACGAGACGCTCGGCCAATCCGCGGGCGACGCTGTCGTCGTCGGCGTACAAGAGCCGAGGGCGCCCG
>DATMNB010000145.1:0-13752 GCA_035569435.1 Gemmatimonadaceae bacterium | reverse complement strand
CTACTTCGCCGTCGTCGAGGACCGCCAACTGCACGGCGGCGGCTTTTCCGTGCGCATGAACGATGCGGTCATCTCCGGTGACCACGCCACGATGATGGACGAGACGGTCGTCGGTCCGGGATACGCCTTCGCGCACGAGGTGGCGCACGCCTGGACCATGAACGCCAGCGGGCTCGCCGCCAACTTCCTCCGCGAGGGATGGGCGACATACGCCGAAGCGCTCATGCTCGGCGACGTCTACGGCCCCGGCGCCGAGCGCAACGCCTGGGAACGCAACAGCACGGCCTATTTTGCCGGCGACCGGTTCGAGGGAAAGCAGAGTATCCTCGGCAACCCGGACAACGGCCGCATTCATTATACCAAAGGCTCGTGGATTCTCCACGCGCTCAATCGCGCGCTCGGCGACTCCATCTTTGACCGCGGCATGCGCGAGTACATCGCCCGCTGTGGATATGGCCCCGACGGATATGAGGAGCTCATCGCCGCCATGTCTCACGCCGCGGGCCGCGACATGACGGCCTTCATCATGCCGTGGCTGACCGAGCAATACGTCCCAGACGTCGACGCCCGGATCGAGGGTACCCAGCTGATCGTCACACAGCGCCAGCCCGGCGCGCTCTTCGAACTGGCCCTCACCATCGCCCTCGACCTACCGACCAGCGAGGTCCGGCGCACCGTCCACCTCACGGCGCGTGCCGACACTATAGATGTGACCACACTCGGCCCGGTCTCCCGCGCACGCGTCGACCCCGACCACGACTTTCTCTTGCGCCGGCATTGGGGTGAGGTCGCGCGCTTCGAGCTCCTGGCCCCGCGGGCGAAAACCGTCGCGCTCACGCTGTCGGCTACCCCGAACCCGGCAACCCGCGACGGGGATCGGTGGATCGTCACGCTGCCGCTCGCGGAAGGTCGGTACGTCTATCTGTGGCGCGTCGACGGGGCCGATCCGTCGGACGACGTCGCGATCGCTGCCGCCCGCTCGGGTGGCGACGACCCCACCGCGCGAGCCGGTGTTCGGACCGTGCGGCCCCTCCAGCGACTCGAGGAGACCAATGCGAAATGACCGGTACCTAACGATCGCCATCCTGCTCGTCGGGGCGCTCGCGCTCGCCGCGTTCACCAAGGCCAGCACCCCGACGCGATTCTCGGAAATCGCCGTCGAGCGCATCAACATCGTTGAGCCCGACGGCACGCTCCGGATGACCATCTCCGATGCCGCCCGCTCTCCCGGCTGGATCTTTCATGGCAAGCCGTATCCTGGCCGTTCCAAGAGCGCGGGGATGATCTTCTTCAATGACGAAGGCGAGGAAGACGGCGGCATCGGCTTCGAGGGCCGCAAGGTCAACGGCAAGGTGGCGGCGGGCGGCGGGATGGCCTTCGACCAGTACGAGCAGGACGAGACGGTGACCCTCCGCTACTCCGACGACGATGGCCATCGGCGCTCTGGCCTGAGCGTTGCCGACCGCGGCGACATGCCGATCACCGAGATGCTCGCCAAGCGCGACGCGATCCGCGCCATGCCCGCCGGGCCAGCGCGCGATTCGGCGTTGACGACGTTCGTCGCCAACAACGGCCACCCGCTCGCCGCCCAACGGCTGTTCGCCGGGCGCGATCCAAACAAGAACGCCGTGATCAACCTGTCCGACCCGCAGGGCCATCCACGCCTTCGATTGGTCGTCGATTCCACGGGCGCCGCGAGCATTCAGTTTCTCGACGCCGCGGGTCGCGTCACCAAGACGGTCTCACCATGAGATTCGCCGTGTTGTGTGCCCTGTGGGCATCGGTGGCGCAGGCTCAACGCGTCGACGTGACGATCGCGCCGTCGGCGTCCTCAGGACCGGTCACTGGACGCTTGGTGCTGATCATTGCCAAAGACTCGACCCCCGAGCCACGCCTGCGTCTCTCGCTCACCGGGCCGGCGGCCTTTGGCGTCGACCTCATGCAGCTGGCCCCTAACCATGCCATCGCCGTCACCGACAGCGCCGACAGCTATCCACTCGCCCTGTCCGCCCTCCCGCCCGGCGACTACTACGCCCAAGCGGTGGTCAATGTCTACGAACAGGTCCACCGGGCCGACGGGCACACGATCTGGGTCCATCTGAACGATGGCACCGTCGAATTCTTCAATACCGCGGCCGGCAATCTGTACAGCGACGTCCAACGGATCCACGTGGGCGACGGCCGCCCGGTCCGGCTCACCGTCACCCATGTGATCCCGGCGAAGACGCGGCCGGCCGACACCCAATGGCTGAAGCACGTGCGCATCCAGAGCGATCGCCTGACGCGCTTCTGGGGCCATCCCATCTATATCAATGCCACCGTGCTCCTCCCCAAGGGCTACGCCGAGCATCCGACGACGTACTACCCGAGCATCTATCCCCTGGGACACGGTCCGGGCGCCCCATTCGGGTTCACCCCGGATTCCACCGACGATCCGCGGGGCAAGACCGAGGTTCGGCGCGGCGCCACGATCAACACGATCTCAGGCCTTGAGACCGGCTACGATTTCTATAAATCGTGGACGGGCGACGCGTTCCCCCGCGTGATCGCCATCACGCTCGAGCAGGAGACGCCGTACTTCCCCGACTCCTACTCCGTCAACTCGGCCAACAACGGCCCCTATGGGGACGCGATCATCGACGACGTGTTCCCGTATCTCGAGCAACACTTCCGGATCATCCGCCAGCCGTACGCGCGCCACGTGGAAGGCGCCTCCACCAGCGGGTGGCAGACGTTGGCGCTCGCCCTGCAGCATCCCGACGCCTTCGGCGGCGCGTGGGTGCTCCAACCCGACCCGATCGACTTCCGGCACTACCAGCAGACCAATATCTACGACGACACGAACGCCTTTGCGTTGGTGACAGGCCCGTTCACGATCACCGAGCGCCCGTTCCAACGGACGACCGCCGGCCAGGTCGTCGTGACCACCCGCATGATCAGCCGCCTGGAGAACGTCTTAGGCTCGCACGGCCGCTCCGGCTTCCAGCTCGAAGCCTGGGAAGCCGTCTACGGCCCCGTCGGCGCCGACGGTTACCCCGTGCCCCTCTGGGACAAGCGCACCGGGACGATCGACCGCACGGTCGCCATCTATATGAAGGACCACGGCTTCGACCTGCGCGACTACGCGGAGCGCAACTGGCCGACCCTCGGGCCCAAGCTCGCCGGCAAGCTGCACTTCTTTGCCGGCGACATGGACCAGTACTATCTCAACCTGGCCGTGTACGATTTTGAGACGTTTCTCCAACACACGACCAACCCGCACGCCGAGGTGGACTTCACCTACGGCCGCCCCATGAAAGGACATGGGTGGCACTCGTTCACGTGGGCCGAGATGATCCGCAAGATGGCGGGTGCCATCACGGCGCACGCGCCGGCAGGGGAGGATGTGACGGCGTGGAACTACTAGTGCAACGACTAATGGCGTCGCGGGGTGGTTCGCCGTATAGTCTGCGCATGAAAATTCGGACATGCGCCGCGCTGATCGCGCTGGTCGCCCCGGCCGCCGCCCCCGCCCAACAGCTGGTCGACTCGACCTACACCGCGGCCATCCGCGAGCTGACGCCGACCGACCCCCGATGGAAGTTCTCGACGGAGCTTGTCGACTACCTCCCCGCGTCGCCGACCGTACCCACCCCACTGAAGGTCTTGGGCTACGTCCCCGGGACCGTCGGCCACCTGTCCCACGTGGCCGACATCAACAAGTACTTCCACGCCCTGGCCGCGGCATCGCCCCGCGTCAAGGTGTTTACCGTCGGCACGAGCGACGAGGGGCGCGAGATGCTGCTGGTCGCCATCAGCGACGAGCAGACGATCGCCTCCCTCGACGACTACCGCGCCAAGGTCGCGCGCTTGGCCGACACGCGCGGACTCGGCGCTGATGAGCGGACGCGGCTGATCCACGAGGCCAAGCCGATCTACTGGCTCACCGGCTCGATCCACTCCACCGAGACGGGCAGCCCGGAGATGTTGATGGAGCTCGCCTATCGCCTGGCCGTCGATGAGTCCCCGCACGTGCAGGCGATCCGGCGCGGCGTGATCACGCTGATCACGCCGGTCCTGGAGACCGATGGCCGCGACAGAATGGTCGACGTCTTCGCCGAATCCCGCGCGCTCAAGGTCGGCGAGCGCGGCGTGCCGCTTGCCTACTGGGGCAAGTACACGGCGCACGACAATAATCGCGACGCCATGGTGCTGTCGCAGCGCCTGACGCAGTCCGTCATGAAGGTGTTTCTCGACTGGCATCCCCAGGTCGCCCACGACCTGCACGAGTCCGTGCCGTTCCTCTATACGAGCACCGGCACCGGCCCGTACAACGACGAGTTCGACCCGATTCTGGTCGATGAGCTGCACACGCTCGCCTATCAGGAGATGACCGAGCTGACGCGCCGCGGGCTGCCCGGCGTGTGGACGCATGGGTTCTACGACGGTTGGGCGCCCAACTACACGATCCTGTCGGTCGCCAGCCTGCACAACTCGATCGGACGATTCTACGAGACGTATACCTCGATGGGCGCCGAGTGCCACGTGGTCCACCTCGCGACCGACGCGACCGACCGCCGGTGGGACCGCCAGAACCCGCCGGTCAACGGCGTCCGCTGGTGCATCCGCTCCAACATCAACTATCAGCAGTCCGGTGCGCTCATCGCCCTCCGCTACGTCGCCGATCACAAAGAGACGTTTCTCGAGAACTTTGCTTCCAAGACCGACCGCAGCATCCGGCGGGGACAAACGAGCGCGCCGTATGCGTGGGTCATCCCGCACGGGCAGCGGCACGCCGGCGAGGCCGCGGCCCTCGTGAACCTCTTCCGCCTGCAGGGGGTCGAGATTCAGGTCGCGACCAATGATTTCGCGACCCACGAGGCGCCGCGTCCGGTCGACATGGGCTCCAACCTCGCGCCCGCCCCCGACGCGCCGGCCCCGGCTCGCCTGCCGGGCGACAGCGCGCCGCCACCGCCGGCGCCCAAGGCGCTCGCCGTGCATCGCGGCGACTGGATCGTACGCATGGATCAGCCGTACACCGGGACGGTGCGCACGCTGCTGGCCACGCAGAAGTTCGGCGCGAACGAGCCAGCACCATATGATGACACCGGCTGGACGATCGATCTCCTCCGCCACGTGGTCGCCACGCCCGTCGCCGACTCCAGCGTGCTCGCCCAGGCGATGACGCCCCTCGACCACGACGCTGTGGCCACCGGCACGCTCTCGGGCACCGGAACGACGCTCATCGTCCGCCATAGCGGGGATTGGCGCGCGGCCGCGCTTCCATGGAAAATGCCGGCAGGCGCCCGCGTCGCAGTCGCCGATACCGCATTCGCCGTCGGGGATCAGCAGTTTCCCGCTGGGACCTTTCTGGTCGAGAAGGGCTCGACCCAGGCCGTGACCGCGCTCGGGCTGACGGCCGTGGCAACCAGCACCACACCGTCGGTGCGGACGCATCCGATCACCGTGCCGCGCATCGCCATGCTCCACACGTGGTTGGAAACACAGAACGAGGGCTGGGTGCGGTACGCGTTCGACCAGATGGGCATTCCGTACACAGTGCTCGCTGACCAGTCCCTGTCCAAGCCTGGCGCGCTGGACCGGTTCGACGTCATCGTGTTCCCGCACGTGGGCGTGCCGACGACGACCCTGCTCAACGGGCGTCCAATGGTCGGCCCGCCAATCCCGTGGAAGAAGACCCCCCAGACACCCAACCTGGGACTCTTGGACGCCACCGACGACGTCCGACCCGGCATGGGCCTGGCCGGCGCCGACGCACTGCGCCGGTTCGTCGAGCGGGGCGGCGTGCTGATCACCGAGGGCTCGACGAGTGCCCTCGTGGCGGCCCTGGGCTTCAATCCGACCGTGCAGGTCGTCGAGCGCAAGGCGCTCAAGGTCCAGGGTTCGATTCTCCGCGCGCAGGTGGTCACCAAGCGGAGCCCGGTCCTCTACGGCTACGAGGACGCCTCGACGTTCCCCGTGTACTTTGGCGGCGACCCCGTGCTGGCCGTGCAGCCCCGCGACACACTCGCGATCACCTCGGACGTCGACCCCTCGCTGCTGCGCGAGGCCGAAGCGCGTCGCGCCCGCGTGATCCTGCGCTACGCCCCGCGCCCGGACTCGCTCCTCCTGTCCGGCCTCCTCGTCGGCGCGCCGGAGCTCGTGGGCAAAGCGGCCGTGGTCGACGCCCCGGTCGGCCGGGGCCATGTGGTCCTCTTCGGCATCCGCCCGCTGTGGCGCTGGGAGTCACAGGGCACCTTTGCCCTCGTGCTCAACGCCATGGCAAACTGGAACCACCTGGAGGCGCCGCCCATCTAGCCCCGGGCCAACGCGTTGCGACAGTTCGCAACAGTGGACCCCGCTTGTGCGTAAGCTTTAAAGAATGTGGATAGTCCGCCTCGCCCTCCGGCGCCCCTACACCTTCGTGGTGGGCGCGCTCTTAGTCGTCATCTTCGGGGTCGTTGCGATCATCCGCACCCCCGCCGACGTCTTTCCCGAGATCAATAGCCCGGTCATCAACGTCGTCTGGGTCTACCCGGGCATGAGCCCCCGGGACATGGAACAGCGCCTCGTCGGGCCCTCGGAGCGGTTCGCCACGACCGTCGTCAACAACATCGAGCACATCGAATCCAACTCGCTGTTCGGCGTCGGCGTCATCAAGATCTTCTTCCACCCCGGCGTGGACATTGGCGCGGCCAACGCCCAGGTCACGGCGTTCTGCCAGACGGCGCTCCGGCAGTTCCCGCCCGGCACGACGCCGCCCCTCATCATTCAGTTCAACGCCACCAACGTGCCGATCCTGCAGCTCGGGATCAGCAGCACCACGCTGTCGGAACAGCAGATCAACGACTTCGCCTCCAACTATCTGCGCGTCGAATTAGCCACCGTCCAGGGCGCCCAGTTGCCCGGACTCTATGGTGGCAAGGTCCGCCAGATCATGGTCGACCTCGACCCAAACGCCCTCCTCGCCAAAGGCATCAGCCCGGCCGACGTAAGCCGCGCCATCAACGTGCAGAATCTCGTCGTCCCATCGGGGACCACCAAGATCGGCACCCGCGAGTACCAGGTCAGTTTGAACAGCACGCCGGCGCTCGTGGCGGAGTTGAATGACCTCCCCATCCGCCAGGTGAACGGCGCCGTGGTCTACGTGCGTGACGTGGCCCATGTGCACGACGGGTTTGCCGTCCAGACCAACGTCGTGCGCCAGGACGGCTCCCGCGGCGCGCTGCAGAGCATCCTCAAGGCCCAGGGCAACTCCACCCTCGACATCGTCCGCCGCATCCACGAGACGATGCCGCACGTCACCGCCGGGCTCCCCACGTCGCTCAAGATCCGTTACGTCATCGACCAATCGGTCTTCGTGCGCGGGGCCCTCCAGGGCGTGCTCCGCGAGGCGGCCATCGCGGCCTGCCTCACCGCCCTCATGATCCTGCTCTTCCTCGGCAGCTGGCGCAGCACGTTCATCGTCGCGACCTCGATCCCACTCTCGATCCTCTGCTCCATCATCACCCTGGCCGCCCTCGGCCAGACGCTCAACGTGATGACCATGGGCGGCCTGGCGCTCGCCGTCGGCATCCTCGTCGACGACGCCACGGTCGAGATCGAGAACATCCACCGCAACATGGGGCAGAAAAAAGAGCTGACCCAGGCGATCCTGGACGGCGCCTCGCAGATCGCCGTCCCAGCCTTCGTGTCCACGCTCGCCATCTGCATCGTGTTCGTGCCGATCTTCTTCCTGGGCGGGATCACAGGCTCCCTATTCGCGCCGCTGGCGATGGCCGTGATCTTCGCCATGCTCGCCTCGTACCTCCTCTCGCGCACCATCGTGCCGACGATGGTGCAGTTCCTGCTCAAGGACGAGGCCAAGATGTACGCGAGCGGCGGCGCCGAGGGGCACGCCGAGGGCGGCGCAGGGCCCATTTGGCGCATCTACCACGGCTTCAACGCCTGGTTCGAGCGCGCGCGGGATCGCTACCACGCGGCACTCCTGCTCGCCCTCGCCCATCGACGACTCGTCGCCTTCGCGGCGTTTGGGTTCTGCGCCGCCTCGGCCTGTATCATCCCCGCTATTGGACAGGACTTCTTCCCGCGGGTTGACGCCGGACAGATCCGGCTCCACGTCCGCGCCCCGGCGGGCACGCGCATCGAGGAGACCGAGCAGTTCGTGGCGTCGGTGGATCGCGTCGTCCGCACGATCATCCCGGCCAACGAGCTGGCCGGCATCCTCGACAACATCGGCCTGCCCAACAGCCAGATCAACCTGTCGACGAGCGACACCCCAACGATCAGCGCCGCCGACGCCGAGGTGCTCATCTCGCTCGCGCCCGAGCACCGCACGTCGACGTGGGCCTACATCAAGACGCTCCGGCGCCGGTTGCGCGACGACTTCCCCCTCGGCGCCTTCTCGTTTGGCTCGGCCGACATCGTGAGCCAGATCATCAATTTCGGCATCCCGGCGCCGATCGATATTCAAGTCGTCGGCCGCGACACGGCCAACTATCACATTGCCGAGCAGATTGCCCGGGCCGTCCGGGGTGTCAAAGGCGCCGTCGACGTGCGCGTCCAGCAGGTGGTGGCCGCCCCTGAGTTCCACTTTGACGTTGACCGCACCCGCGCCGCCATGCTCGGCCTGACCCAGAGCGATGTCGCCACCAGCGTCTTGACCTCGTTGTCCTCCACCGTGCAGGCCGCGCCAAACTACTGGCTGGACCCCAAGAATGGCATCGTCTACGGCCTCGTCGTCCAGACCCCACCGCTGCGCATTACGTCGCTCGATGAGGTCAATGCCACGACGGTCGGCTCACCGACGACGGGCATGAGCGAGGGCGCCGACGACCCCTCGCGCGTCGTGCCCGTCCCTGAGGCCCCCGCGCCCCAGATCCTCGGCAACGTCGCCTCCATGCGCCGCGGCACGATTCCCCTCGAGATCAGCCAC
The DNA here is from genome assembly GCA_035569435.1 of Gemmatimonadaceae bacterium. Taxonomy (GTDB): domain Bacteria; phylum Gemmatimonadota; class Gemmatimonadetes; order Gemmatimonadales; family Gemmatimonadaceae; genus DASRDS01. The sequence goes on along the minus strand of DATMNB010000145.1, from coordinate 4,838 downwards.
TACAACGTGCAGCCGGTCTACGACGTCTTTGCCACCGCGCAGGACCGCGACCTGGGCGGCGTGGCGCGTGATATCGACCGCATCCTCGCCGACGCCGAACGGGCACTCCCCCGCGGCACCCGGCTCGTGATGCGCGGACAGGTGCGCAGCATGCGCGAGTCGTTCGCCGGACTGGGCGCGGGGTTGGCGTTCGCCATCCTCCTCGTCTATCTGCTCATGGTCGTCAACTTCCAGTCGTGGTCCGATCCATTCATTATTATTATGGCGCTCCCCGGGGCGATGGCCGGCATTCTGTGGGCGCTGTTCGCGACGCACACGACGTTCAACGTCCCGTCTCTCATGGGCGCCATTATGGCCACCGGTGTGGCGACGGCTAACAGTATCCTGCTCGTCACCTTTGCCAACGACCGGCGGCGCGCCGGCCGCACGGCCCTCGAGGCCGCCGCCGATGCGGGGTTCACACGACTCCGGCCCGTCGTGATGACGGCGCTGGCCATGATCATCGGCATGCTCCCGATGGCGCTCGGACTGGGCGAGGGCGGCGAGCAGAACGCACCGCTCGGGCGCGCGGTCATCGGGGGATTGGTGGTGGCCACGGTGTTCACGCTGTTCTTCGTGCCGACGGTGTACAGCGTCGTGCGCGGACGTCTCGATCGGACCGCAGAGGTACAGTCGTGAAAATCGCCGGGGTCGCGCTGGTCCTTGTGTTCGCCGCGCTCATCGTCGCCGGCGTCGTGCCTCGCCTGCGCGACGCGCGCGAGCTCGAGGCCGAGTCCGCGTCGGTCCGCAGTACGCCGGCCGTGACGGTCGTGACCGTGAAGCGGTCGGGGCCTACGTCGGCGCTCGTGCTGCCGGGATCGATAGAGGCGCTCCATGTGTCGCCGATCTACGCCCGGACCAGCGGGTACGTGACGCGCTGGACCTCCGACATCGGCGCCCACGTGACCGCCGGCGAGGTGCTCGCCGAGATCGAGTCGCCGGAGATCGACCAGCAAGCGGAGCAGGCCAAAGCCAGTCTCGGCCAGCTCCACGCAAATCTCAACTTGAGCAAGCAGACGCTCGACCGCTGGCTCGCGCTCGTCAAGGATTCGGCGGTGACCCAGCAGGAGGTCGACGTCAATCAGGCCGCCTATGAGGCGGCGGTCTCCAATCTCAAGGCCGGCGAGGCCAACTACCAGCACTTGGTCGAGCTCCAACGGTTTGAGCGCGTGGTCGCGCCGTTCAGCGGGGTCGTCACCTCCCGCGGCGTCGACGTCGGCAATCTCGTGACGGCTGGCGCCACGCTCGGGTCGACAGGCAGCACCGCGTCGGCGCGGCCGCTGTTCACCGTCTCGGGCACCGACACGGTCCGCATCTACGTAGATGTCCCGCAAAGCGCCATGGGCCTGGTCCAGCCCGGCGCGCACGTCGACGTGCTCGTGCGCGAACTGCCCAATCGTCTGTTTCGCGGAACGGTTGCCCGCAACGCGCGCGCCCTGGACGCCGCCTCGCGGACCCTCTTGACTGAGATCCAGATTCCCAACAAGTCCGGCGTGCTCGTGCCCGGCATGTATGTCCAGGTGCGGTTCGAGATCACCACCACCACGCCGCCGCTTCTCGTCCCAGCCAACACACTCGTTGTGCGGACGGACGGCCCGCAGGTGGCGATCGTCGGGCCCAACAATACCGTCCATTATCGGAAGCTCGAGCTGGGCCGCGACTTTGGCGACCAGGTGGAAGTGATCACCGGCCTCGACGACGGCGCGCAGCTGATCGTGAATCCGTCCGACGACATCCGTGAAGGCGTGGCCGTGCGCGTGCTCGCACCGGTGGGCGATACAAAGTAAGATTCTCCGCTCCATGCCAGCCCCCGACGCCCAGCACGACCCACGCGTCTATCTCGCCGCCGAGCGCACGTTCCTCGCGTGGATCCGAACGGGGCTCGCCCTCATGGCGTTCGGGTTCGTCGTCGCCCGCTTTGGCCTCTTTCTCCGCGAGATGGCGGGGTCGCACGCCGAGCTGTCGGCGCTGTCTGTGCCGTTGGGCCTGGGATTGGTGCTGCTTGGTGTGATGGCCAACGTTGCCGCCGCGGCAACGCATTTGCGCTACATCGCTGAGCTCAACCGCGGCACTCTCGTCGTCGGCCAACCGTCCAGATTGGGGATCGCCATCGCCCTGATCCTGGCGGCCGCCGGCCTCGCCATCGCTTTCTATCTCGCCCGGCCAGAGGCCACGTCCATGAAAACAGGCGAAGCGAAAACAGGTGACGGCATCATCACCCGGCCCAGCAACCATTCGGTGCCCGAGACCCTGGACCGCGTGGAAGCCATCCTCCGCTCCAAGGGCATCAAGGTCTTCGCCCGCGTCGATCACTCTGGCGAGGCAGCGGCCGCCGGCCTCACCATGCCCCCAACCCAGGTGCTGATCTTCGGCAACCCCAAAGGGGGCACCCCGATCATGCTCGCGGCGCCCACGTCGGCGATCGACCTCCCCCTCAAAGCCCTGGCCTGGACCGACAGTGACGGCAAGGTCTGGCTCAGTTACAACGACCCCGCCTATCTGATGCGCCGCTACGGGTTGACCCAGGACCAGATCAAGACGATCGTCCCCTTGGGCGCGCTCATTGAACCGGCCGCGAACTGACGCTACCTTCCCCGGCGACATATCACGCTGGTGGTGCCGCGAGCAATCGCGGCACCTAATAGGGAACCCGGTGTAATTCCGGGGCGGCCCCGCCGCTGTGAGGGACGACGACGGAGAGTGGCAGCAGCCACTGCGACGCACGAGCGGTCATTGCTTGGTGCGACGCGGGAAGGCGCTCTCCCGAGAGTGACTCCCGAGCCAGAAGACCTGCCAGACGTGTGAAGCCCAGCGCGCCCTCGTGGGAAGGGGATTGGGACGAATCGCCGTGGTGGCAGGTGTACGCGTTGGTGCCTCGCGCACAAACACGTGACCGCGCCCTCATCTGGGCGTGACGGGCTTCCGGTGTGTGACCTGTTCCGGAGAGCCAGACCCAGATGGTCGATTCAGTTGCGTTACCCCCGCGCGTGACCTTCACCAGCCGCGAAGCCGCCGCGTTCGTCGCCGACGTCCGATCGACGGTCGCCCGCAGCTTCATCGGCCGCTCCGACAAGGCCAACGCGGCCATGGTCGCCAAGACCGTAATCCTCATCGGCGTCTTCGGCGCCGCCTATGGGCTGCTCCTCTCCAACACCGTCAGCGGCTGGACCTCCTGCGTGCTCGTCGTCATGATGGGCATCGCCATGGCTGGCATCGGCTTTGGCGTCTCCCACGATGCCCTCCACGGCGCCTACGCCTCACGCCCATGGCTCAACACCGTCATCGGCGCATCGTTCGACGTCCTCGGCGCCAACGGTTACATGTGGAAGCTCACGCACAACGTGATTCACCACACCTACACCAACATTCACGGCGTCGATGAAGACCTCGCCGTGTCCCCGCTGCTCCGGCTCTCCCCCAAAGCGCCCTGGCGCCCCGTCCACCGCTATCAACACCTGTATGCGTTCGCCACATACAGCCTGTCGACGCTTTTCTGGGTCTTCATCAAGGATTTCAAGTACTTCCTGCAGCGCGACCTCGGGCCCTTTCGCGATCGGACGCACTCGCCCGGCGCCATCGCCTGGCTCCTGGCCTCCAAGTTGGCCTACTTCGCCTACGCGCTCGTGTTGCCCCTCGCCGTTATTCACCGGCCCTGGTGGCAGATCCTGGTGGGGTTCGTCGCTGTCCATCTGATCGCCGGTACGATCCTGGGCGTGGTCTTCCAACTCGCCCACGTCGTCGAAGGCACCGAGCACCCACTCCCCGACGCCACCGGCGAGATGGAACACTCGTGGATCGTCCACGAGATGCTCACGACGTCCAACTTCGCCCGCGGCAATCGATTGGTATCCTGGTACGTCGCGGGACTCAACTACCAGATCGAGCACCACCTGTTTCCGCGCGTCTGCAGTGTGCACTACCCGGCGCTCAGTCCGCTGGTCCGCGACGCGGCCCGCCGGCACAACCTGCCCTACAACGAGCACCCAACCATGCTCGGCGCCATCGCCTCCCACTACCGCGTGCTCAAGGATTTCGGGCAGCGTGTGTGAGCGGTCTCCTACGCACTGCCCTCTGTGCGGTCAACCAAACCATTGTGTGATCGCGGCCGGTGCGAGCCCGAGCGGACCTTGCTGGTGTTTCACCGCGGACATTCCGCCGACACTCCTGCAGCGCGTCCCAGCCGAGCACCGCACGTGGTCATGTGTGTGCGCCCGGTGCGTGGCGCAAAATGTGCTGGTCATCAGCCGTTCGGATGAGGCGTCGCCCCGGCGCGACCTCATATCTTGATGGATATCTCTATGGAGATGATGGATGGCTACGCGCGAGGCAGTTCGCAGCAGCAACGGTAAAGTCGACGCAGCGTTGGCGACCCCAACCGACCTCAACCGCGACGGCGTCGCGGAGATCTCGAGCTCCCTTCGGCAGCTGCTGGCCGATGTCTTCGCCCTCTACATGAAAACCAAGAACTTCCATTGGCACATGAGCGGGCACCATTTCCGTGATTACCACCTGCTCCTTGATGAGCAGTCGGACCAGATCTTCGACATGACGGACGACATCGCCGAGCGCGCGCGCAAGATCGGCGGCACGACGCTGCGCTCGATCAGCGACATCTCCGAACACCAGCGCCTCAAAGACAACAACGAGTCCTTCGTCGCCCCGCTCGACATGCTCGGCGAACTCTCGGAGGACAATCAGCGCCTGACGCGGAGCCTCCGCGCCACACACGCGATCTGCGACAAATACAACGACGTCGCCACAGCCAGCCTGATCGAGAACTGGATCGACCAGACCGAGCG
>DATMNB010000144.1:0-8030 GCA_035569435.1 Gemmatimonadaceae bacterium | reverse complement strand
TAAGGGCTTCGAGTGGTTCCCCGGCTATTGGGCCAAGCCCCCCGCCGGCACCCACGAATGGGTGCCCGGCGAGTGGACCGAACGCAGCGATGGCATGTGGCAGTTCGTCGACGGCCACTGGCAATAAAGGAACGAAGCACTCTCGGATAACACGGTCACATGACGACGTCAGGTGACTTCAAAGAAGACCCGAGTTTGTGGCAGCCAGAATCGCCAACATGTTCACATGTTGTCGACCATGGCTGCTGCAAACTCGCTCGTCTTTAGCAATTTCGATCCAGGCAGCAAGCGCTCGAAATCGTACGTCACGCGCTTCTGCGCGATCGTCTTCTCGAGCGACGTGATGATCTTATCCGCCGCCTCCCCCCACCCCATGTAGCGCAACATCATCTCACCCGACAAGATCACCGACCCGGGATTCACCATGTCCTTCCCGGCGTACTTGGGCGCCGTCCCATGCGTGGCCTCAAACACCGCGTGCCCCGTCTGGTAATTGATGTTCGCCCCCGGCGCGATCCCAATTCCCCCCACCTGCGCCGCCAACGCATCCGAGATGTAATCGCCATTGAGATTCATCGTCGCGATCACATCATACTCAGCCGGCCGCGTCAAAATCTGCTGCAGAAACGCGTCAGCGATCACGTCCTTGATGATGATTCCGTTGGGCAACGCCAACCACGGCCCACCCTGCCACTCGGTCGCGCCATACTCGGCCCGCGCCAACTCGTACCCCCAGTCGCGGAACGCGCCCTCGGTGTACTTCATGATGTTGCCCTTGTGCACCAACGTCACGCTCTTCCGCCGCTCCGCGATCGCATAATCGATCGCGGCCCGGATCAGTCGCGCGCTCCCTTCCTGCGAGATGGGCTTGATCCCGATCCCACTCGTCCCCGGAAACCGGATCGTCCGCGCGCCCAGCTCGTCCTGCACAAACTGGATCAGCCGCACCGCGTCCGGCGTCCCCGCCTTGAACTCGATCCCGGCGTAGATGTCCTCGGTGTTCTCCCGAAAGATCACCATGTCCACCTGCTCCGGCGCCTTCACCGGCGACGGCACCCCCGTGAAATACCGCACCGGCCGCACGCACGCGTAGAGATCGAGCTGCTGCCGGAGCGCGACGTTGAGCGACCGGAACCCGCCACCAACCGGCGTCGTCAACGGCCCTTTGATCGCCACCAGATGCCGCTTGATCGCGGTCAGCGTGTCCTCTGGCAACCAACTATCAAACTGATTCTTGGACTTCTCGCCGGCAAACACCTCGAGCCACTCGATCCGGCGTCGATCCCCGTACGCGGCGCGCACCGCGCCGTCCAGCGCCACCCGCGACGCGCGCCAGATGTCGGGGCCCGTCCCGTCCCCTTCGATAAACGGAATGACCGGCGCGTCAGGGACCCGCAGCCGTCCATCAACGATCGTGATAGTATCGGGCATCGTGATAGTATTGGGCATGTCGGTAAACATGAGACCCGACCACGGCGCCAGCAACCGAGTAGCCGACGGCCTGGGCCACCTGCTCAGCGACGCCTTCGCGGCGTACCACGACAGCTTCCGTGACATTACCACACGCGCCCAGGGCCACTTCGAGCGGCGTGACTGGGGACGCGCGCAGGCGGACGCGACCGGCCGCCTCGCCCTGTACCGCGTCCGCGTCGAGCAAGCCGTCAGCGACACCCGCGCCCGACTCGGCCAGGACATCGCGGCCGACCCGGCCCTCTGGGCCGCGGCCAAATCCCGCTTTGCCGTCCACACCTGCGATCGCCCCGACGCCGAGATCGCCCAGACGTTCTTCAACTCCGTCGTTCGGCGCGTGCGAGGCACCGTCGGCTCCGACCCCGCCACCGAGTTCAGCGGCGCATCCCTGATCAGCGCCAACTGCGAGGCGACGTGCACGACCCTCGACGCGACACGCCTCGATACCGACGTGATCGCGCGAATGCTCCGCCTGTTCACCTGGTCGGTACCCTACGCCGACCTGGCCGGCGATGCACGCACCGCCGCGGCCATCGCCGGCTTCGGCCAACGGCCGATCCAGGGACTCGACGTCCTCTGCTCGGTGTTCTATCGGAATAAGGGTGCCTACGTCGTCGGCCGCGTGCGGCACGCTGGCGGCGTCACGCCGCTCATCCTGGCCCTGTCCAACGGCCCGCAGGGCATCACGATCGACGCCGCCCTCCCAACCGCCGATGAGGCGAGCGTCGTCTTCGGGTTCAGCTGGTCCTACTTCCACGTCGACATCGACCGGCCCGGCGCGCTCGTGGCGTTTCTCTCGTCACTCATGCCGTTCCGTCGCGTCGATGAGCTCTACACGGCGGTCGGGTATCACCGGCATGGGAAGACCGTGTTCTACCACCACCTCATGCAACACCTCCAACACCCCGACGCCCGGTTCGAGGTGGCCGAGGGGGAGGAGGGGACGGTGATGAGCGTCTTCACCCTGCCGTCGTTCAATGTTGTGTTCAAGGTGATCAAAGACGCCTTCGGCCCGACGAAAACGACGACGCGGCGCGGCGTCATGGACCGCTACCAGTTCGTGTTCGTGCGCGACCGCGTGGGCCGCCTCGCCGACGCCCAGGAATTCGAGTCGTTGGAGTTCCCCGTCGACCGATTCTCAGCCGAGCTACTCACCCACCTGCTCAGCGATTGCGCTCGGACCGTCCGCGTCGACCGTGACCGCGTCGTCATCCAGCACGCCTACACAGAGCGGCGCGTCACGCCCCTCAACCTGTTTCTCAAGCACGCCGACCCCGCGGCCGCGCGCGACGCCGTGCTCGACTACGGCAACGCGATCAAGGATCTGGCCGGCGCCGATATCTTCACTGGCGACATGCTCCTGAAGAACTTTGGCGTCACCCGTCACGGCCGCGTCATCTGCTACGACTACGACGAGCTGGCCCTGCTGAATGACTGCCACATCCGTCGCATCCCGCCCCCGGCCGACAACGACGAGGAGATGTCCGCCGAGCCGTATTTTTACGTCGCGCCGCACGATGTGTTCCCGGAGGAGTTCCGTTCGTTCCTCGTGCCGCCCGGCGCGCTCCGCGACGCGTTTCTCAGCGCCCACGCCGACCTGCTCGATGTCGAGTACTGGCGCGAGGTCCAAGCCAAGGTCCGGGCCGGCGAAGTCCTCGACGTCTTTCCGTATCGGCCGACCCGACGCCTTGCGCAATCGCGGTGACGATGCGAGTTACCGAGGATGGCACCCAAAATCCTTCTGCGCGCCGTCCGCGGCGCCGTCACCGCCGCGCGCGACGAGCCCGACGACATCTACGCAGCCACCCGGTCGCTGCTCAATGAGATCATAGACCGGAACGGCATCGCCGTCGCCGATATCATCAGCGTGATCTTCACAGTCACGCCCGACCTCACCAGCGCCTTCCCCGCCATGGCCGCACGGGAAATGGGGTGGCTCGATGTCCCGCTGCTGTGCACGATGGAGATCCCCGTCCCGGGCGCCCTCGGCCACTGCATCCGCGTCCTGCTGCACGTGGAGAGCGATCGCCAGCGCAACGAGATCCAGCACGTCTATTTAGGCGACGCCGTCGTGTTGCGCCCCGACCTGCATTCAGACGCGTGATCACTCAACCTCGTCGATCGACCTGGGCCAATCCTCCCGTAACAGCCGCGACAGCGCCCGGTCCGCCAGGAGCCGCCCGTTCGTCTGGCACCGGGCGCAATAGTTCGTCTCGTTGTCCGCATAGACGATCCGCTGCACCGGTGCCCCACACACCGGACACGGCTCACGAAACCGCCCGTGTACCGCCATCCCCTCCCGAAACGCCGTCACCTTCTCGGGAAACCCATCCCCGATCTCGGCCCGCAGCCGATCGGTCCACTCGAGGAGCGTGTCCCGCGTGGCGACATAGAGCCGGGCGATATCGTCGTCCGACATCTTCCGCGTGAGCGCGGTCGGCGCCATCCGCGCCCGGTGCAGAATCTCATCCGAGTAGGCATTCCCGATCCCGCTGAATAGCCGGGGATCGGTGAGGGCGCGCTTCACGGTGTGACTCTCGCTGCGCAGCCGTTCGGCGAACTCCGCCAGCGTCGCGTCGAGTGGTTCAATCCCCCCGCGGTCGATCGCCTGCAGCGCGGTCTCACCCGCGACCAACGTCATGGACGCCCGCCGCTTGGATCCGGCCTCTGTAAAGAACAGCGTCCCGTTCTCGAACTCAAACGCCGCCTGCACCAGCTTCCCGGCGAGCGGCTTCTCGGCGGGACCGCGCCACCGGAGCCGCCCGGCGATCATGAGGTGAATCACGATAAAGAGATCGCCCTCGACCCCGAGCACGATCCGCTTCCCGATCCGTCTCAGCGCCACGACCCGTCGCCCGACGAGGTCCTCGGGCGTTGGGGACACCGACCGCAGCACGAACGGGTTTCGCACCCGGACGTGCAGCAGCCGCACCCCCAGAATCAGCGCAGTGAGGCGTTCGAGATAGACGACGACGTCGGGTAACTCGGGCATGCAGCAGGCGCCATCCGCAGCTCCGCCTCTTTCTGCATCTCACGCAACGCGCTGGTCACGTGCGCGACATCGGCTGGCGAGATCGACGGCGGAAGCCTGAGCGGCGGCGTCCACGCGGTCGCGATCCCCGTCGCGACCGCCCGCGCGCCGGCTTCGGCGCGTTGGACGAGATCGGCGGCCTGGTGCCGCGACCCAAACCGGATGGCCCGCTGGTACGCCGACGCGGCCTGCTGAAGACGCCCAAACCGCCGGTACCCCTCGCCAACCAGATAATGGAAATGCGTCGTGAGCCGCGCGGGCATCGCCTGTGCCGACAGATCCCGCCGATACTGCTCAAACACCGCCAGCTCCCCGTCCTGCGCGGCCAGATCGAGCAGGTTGACCCGGGCGTTGAGCCGCATCTCGCGCTCGACGGCCGACGTGGACAGGAGCAGGAGCGCGTGTCGGGCAGCGTCGCGGAGCCCGAGGTCTGCCAGCGTCCGCGCCAGATCGTTCAGGACGCGATCCTTACGGGCTCGATCCGTGTAGTGCGTCCACGCGTCGTAGAAGCACCGCACGGCCTCGTCGTATTGGCCGGCATCGTACGCGATCGTCCCCAGATCGTGCGTGGCCATCGCTCGCTCGGCCGTCAGCTGGTGCTTCTCGGCTTCCACCACGACCTGGCGCAACATCTGCTGGGCCGTCTGCCCTTCCCCCTTGTGGCGAAAGATCCCCGCCTCGGCGATCCTGATCCGGAGCATCGTCGCCGTGTCGCCCAAGCTGCTGGCCACCGCATGCCCGGTCCGGAACGCCGCCGTCGCGCCCACAATCCGGCCCTCCATGCGGAGACAATAGCCGTACCGCAGATAGGCATCAGGGAGCGAGGCGAAGTCGGCCCGTGAATCGGCACGGCTGATCGCCAGCTGATAGACCGATGCCGCCAGCGCCCATCGACCGTCCGTCCGCAGCACGCGGGCATAGCCCAGCAGGAGCTCGACGAGTGACGGCACGCCCTCGTTGCTGGAGATCGGCGCGCCCAACGCGGCCACGGCGCCGTCGGCCAACGCCAGGAGCGCGGCCCGCATGCCATGACCCGTCGGCAGATCCACGACCAACCGGCGCGCGGCCCGCAGCTCGTTCCGCAACGTCCCCAGCGTGCCAGGTCGGCCCGGCCCCACACGCTCGATCGCCTCGATCAGGAGCATGCCGGCCCGCAATTCACGCCGGGCGGCGGGGTTCCCACGCTCGGCGTTTTCGATGGCATACTGGAACGTGCCATGCGCTGTTCGAATGTTTGGTACTCCCATGAGCCCTAACATTGTGCAAACCCGCCATTAGCGCCAGCCCGATCTCTCCCGGAGGCCCGTCACATGCGCCAGGTGGTGGGCCGAATGCCACGCATAGTGCAGCACGGCCTCGTCGAGCCGCCACAGGCCGGTCTCTGGGTGCCGGAACGTCCGGGCCGCGGCGCTGGGCGTGAGACTCCTGAGCAGCGGCACCCACCGCCCGTGCAGCCCGTCCAGGATCCCCAGCGATCCGTCGATCGGCCCCGTCGAGTCCACAAGCTCGGCCCATGCCGACTCGTCGTACGGCCGGATTGTCGGCTCATCTTCGGTGAACGCGAGCTTGCACCGCGTGTAGGCCTGCATGTGACTGTCGGCCACATGGTGCACCACCTGCCGGACCGTCCATCCGCCCGGCCGGTACGGGGTATCGAGCTGGCTCGCCGAAAGTCCCGCGACCGCGGCTCGCATCGCCCCAGGGAATGCGGCGATCGTGTCGACCGCCGCGGCGAGCGCGGTGTCCGTCACCTGCGCCGACCGCTGAAAGCGGCCGATCGGATATCGAAGGTCTGTAGTCACCCGTACAACCTAGCGTTCCCAAACGAGACGCGCCCCATCGGGTGTGCGCAGCTCGAGCAGGTCTCCCGAGAGCGTCGCTGAACGCTCCTGGACGGTGTCCACCAAGTTCGGGAAGAGACTCATCGCCACCCGGTGGAGCACCACTCCCCGAGCCTCATCGACCTCGAACGTCCCGGCATACGCCACGTAGCCCGTGGCGGCCGCCCGCAACTCGGCGTCCGTGCCGCCGACGATCGTTGCCGACGCGAACTCCGGCCGACCCCGCCGCATGAGCTGCCCGCTCATCGTCCCATCCGCGGCGTACACGAGCACGCCCGTGGCGTCACGCCCAAATGGGTGGCGGACCGGAAGCCCGGCGCGATGCGACTCGAACGCGCGCAGCCGCCAGACACCCACGATCCGCGATGCCAACGAAGCAGAGCTCATGCGGGAAAACTACAGCGCCCGGTGTGGCGCGGGTACGACACTCGGAGCTCTCCCGCCATCGCCGGAGTCGCCATTCCCAGGGCTAACACGGGCCGCCAGAGGGCCTGCGATTTGCCGCTTCCGACCCCATGCCATTCGATCCTTCGGCAGCCCTGCCGGGAGAGGCGCCGCTCGCACGCCTCACCCGGACAACGCTCGCCGATCGGCTCTCGCGCGCCCTCGCCTCGGCCATCCAGAAACCGGTCGACGCGCTTCCGGCGCTCGACATCCCACTGCGCGCGTACGTCGTGCACCTCAAGCAACACGGCGCCCTTCCCGAGCACGCCGTGATCCAGGTGCGCGAATCCGCCCGCCGCGTCGCCGAAGAGATCCGCCTCGAGGCCAACGCCGAATGGACCGATCCCGAGATGTTCGTCACGCACGTCGAGCGCCGATGCTTTCGCGCCTACTATCGGGCTGACTGACAGCCACGACAACAGCTTTCCCGGAGCTGGCGAAAGAGCCGCGCCAACTCCGGCAACTGATAGTGCGCGTTCAACCCGCTGGGATTCGGCAGCACCCAGACAGTCGTCTCACCGATCGCGTCGTCCTGCCGCCCGATGATCGCCCGCGGCTGACGAAACGCACCGCGATACGCCGACACGCCAAGCACCGCCAGGCACCGCGGCCGGTATCGCTTAACCGTACGCACAAGCCGCATCCCACCCACCTCGAGCTCCGCGGCTGACAACTCCGACGCCAGCGCGCTCGCCCGCTGGACGACGTTGGTGATCCCAAACCCGAGTGGCAGGAGCGCGTGCTCTTCACTCGGATCGAGCACCCGATCGGTGAATCCCGCCGCGTGCAACGTCGGCCAGAACCGATTCCCCGGCCGGGCGAAGTGATGCCCAGCCCACGCCGTGTAGAGCCCCGGATTGATGCCCGCAAACAACACACGCAACCCCGGCGCAATGACATCGCGGACCGTGCGGTTGGCGGCCGCCAGCAGGTCAGCGCGCGTGGGTCTTACTTGAGATACCTGTCGAACCACCGGATCGACCGATCGACCACGTCGCGCGCGTGGTTGGGATTCTGGAACCCATGCCCTTCGTCGGGATACACGACGAGCTGCGACGTCACCCCCGCGTGCTCCAACCCACGCCAGTACTCGTACGACTGCGGCGCCGGGCATTCGACGTCCCGCTCGCCGACGACGAGTAGCGTGGGCGTGTGGGCATGCGTGATGAACTCGATCGGCGAGCTTTTCGCGTACACCGCCGGATCCTCGTACACCGTCGCCCCAAAGTACGGCACCATCCACT
>DATMNB010000143.1:0-18942 GCA_035569435.1 Gemmatimonadaceae bacterium | reverse complement strand
CATGCGCCCAGTCGCCAAAGAGCTTGAGCGCGGTGGCAATGTCCGCCGAATCCGCGTCGATCCCCAACCGGTAGTCCGTGGCATCGAACACCGTCTCGGCGTTGAGATCGGCGCCGAATCGCACGCCGAGCGCGGCCAGCGCGCCGATCAGTTGGCGTCGCGGAAAATGCGTGGTGCCGGCAAACGCCAGGTGCTCCACCAGGTGCGCCAGGCCACGCTGGTCCGCGTCCTCGTACGCCGACCCCGCATTGACGACCAGACGCAGCTCGACGTGGTGCACGGGGGTGGCGCTGTGACGCAGGATGAACCGCATCCCATTGGGGAACATCCCGATGTGAACCGACGTGTCACGCGGCAGGATCGAATCGGCGGCAGCCGGATGCGCGTCTTGCGCGCCCGCAGCGGTAGCCGCTGCCACGCCGCACGCTAGTGCGCCGATCAACCATCTATTCGTGCGCATGACTGTCAGCTTGGGCGTTCGCCGTCGGCAGCAGCCGGTGTTGCAGGACCCACGCGTACATCCCTTCACAGTTATAGTCGCGAGTGAACAAACAGAACACCATCTGGAACGTGCCGTCGGTTCCGATAAGTTCGTCCCAGCCGAACTCGCCGCCATCACGCTGCGGCAAGAAGCGTCCGTCGTCGATCTTGATGAACTGCGTCTCGACCACCAGGAATGGACCGGGAAACGGAAAGTGCTCGCGCGCGTAACGCCGCGCGCTGTCCGCCTCCTGCTCGGCCGTCAACGGCCCGCTGTTCCGGAAATATCCATTCGTCCGATAGACCGTGACGGCCGTGAGGCCGCGATCGGCGAACGCGGCCAGGAGTCGGCGCTGCCCCGCATACTCTCTATAGCATCGCTCGTAGCCCATGCCCGTGTGGTCCACCGCTGGTCCGAAGCACCGGCTGGCGATTAGCGTGAGCTGTCCCGGGGCTGGTCGCTGGTTAGACGAGTCGGACCCCGACCGAACCAGCATTGGAAGCGACGGCGCCGGTTTGCCGAGTCGGCCCAAGAAGCCCAGCACCAACCCCCCGTCCCGTTCCGACCCGAGCAGTGCGAGGCTGGAGTCGGCCACCGCCTGCAACGCTGCTTTGCCGTGCAGCAACCACGCAACGCGACCAAGGCCCACAAACTGCCCATTGAGCTGGCTCCAATACATCACCGTGTCGAGACTCGCCGCGGGGGCCGCCTTATAGAGCTTGATGCCCGCGTGCACGGCGCGCTCGACGGTCGCGAAGTCCGTATCCTGCATGGCCATGCCGCCGATCCGACTGTAGACGATCATGCGCGGGATGGTGGCCGCGGCGCCGAGCGCGTCCAACTGACTCTGATACTTCGCGACGAGTGCCGCGTGGTACGGCCGCGCGTCCAGCAGCCAGCTCACGATGTCATAGAGCACCGTCGCACGCTCCGCCAGCGACGGCACGTGGGCCAGCCTCCGATCGATCGCCGCCGTCACCACATCGTCGCGTCCGGCGATCAACGCCAGACGCGCCAGGTCCAACAACGACCCGACCGGCACGGTGGCCGGCTGGAACCGCGCGCCACACTCTCGCGCGGCAGTCACGACGACAGTTGGCAACGTGTCCCGTGTCCAATGAACGCTCACCGTATCGGGGCGACGGAGACGCCAGTACCCGCGCCCCACACGCTCGGCGGCCACGATGCATTCGACCGGTTGCTCGTAGTGCTGATAGGCCGGCGTCGGCGACTCCTGCGCCATCGCCGGCGACGCGAGACCGGCGGCGGCCGCCATCCAGGCGGCGGCGAGAAGCACCTCAGACCGCATCGGCCAGGCTCGTGAAGCTGAAGTCGCGCACGCGCGTCGGCGGCGCCACGATCGGGCCGTTGGGGTGATAGACCCGCTCCGGCTTGCCGAGCATCTCCACATTGTTGAACGCAAACAACGGCGACTCCGTGAATCGGAGGTTCTTGACCGGTTTGACAATCTTGCCGTTCTCCACCAACCAGAGCCCGTCGCGCGTGGTCCCGGTACAGAGCACGCTCTGATAATCGATCTCATGGATCCCCGAGAACCGCGTGACCAACAGCGCTCTCTTGGTCGTGGCGATCATCTCCTCCAGCGTCGCGTCCCCGCCGGACATCCGCCAGGACCCGACGTATGGGCGGGGGGCGGGACTATGGAGACTGCGCACCGCATAGCCCCTGTCGTACCCGAGGTTGCGCAGCACGCCGTGCTCGAACCAGGTCGTGGCGGTCACCGAATCGATGTCGTCGGAGCCAAAGTCGAGCGGCGGGAACCCCGCGTCGGGGTCCATCGGATCGGACGAGATCGTGATACGCTCGTCCAGCAGCTGCTGGCCGATCTTCGTCCGCCCTGCGCCATCCGGTCCGCGTCCGCCCGAGTAGGGTCCGTTCCCACCCTCGTAGACTGCCCGCGGGCTGATCTTGTCCATGGCCCGGTCCATCAGGTCGGCCACCGCCTGCGGTTCCAGGATGACGACGTAGCGACCCGGTTCAATCGCGACCGGGTCGGCCGACGCGTGGCACTTGGCGATCGCCTTGGCACCCAGCTCGTCGGGCTTGATGCGGGGCCACTCGGTATAGTCGACCCCCGCCCACCCGGAGCCGGTACTGGTCGCGTTGCGCACGGTCACCGAATACTCGGCTTGGGTATACTGGTAGTAGCGCGCCAGCTCCCGGTCGTCGATCACGGCGCGCCCGTGGGCCGACACCTGCAGGTAGCCCGCGCTCAGAAAGCCCGCCGCGCGCGCCGCCTCGACCACCGGCGCGACGGCGTCGTGGCGCTCGGTCGCTTCCAGGTTGAGTGTCGCCTCGCTCCACAAGTTGGGCTTTAGGAATGGCTGATTCTGCGTGATGCCGGCCACGTCCTCCGGATCGGCGCCAAAGAGCGGGATGAACGACTCGGCCCGCTGGATGGCCTCGCGCAGCGCCTGGTCGTCGCGGCGGTTCGTCGTTCCGTGCGCCGTCTTGCCAAGGATCGTCCGCGAGACGGTGACGACATGGTCCAGGGTGTCGCCGCCGGTGATCACCCGGTTCCGCGCCCAGCGGGTGTTCCCGGTCCACGAGCTGTCGATCGAGACCCGCGTCTCGCCGCCGCCGGTGGCCATCCCGATGATCCGTTGGGCGAGCGCCTTGCAGTCGTCCAGCGTCATGAACTTCGGCACATCGCTCACGCTTTTTTCCTCAGGTCGACAATCGCCACCTGCTTCACTTTTGCCGGCACGGCGGCGACGCTATGGACCATCTCTTGCTCCGGCTGTCCTTTCTTCCGGCGGAACCCCAACAGCTCGACACTGCGCGCGCCGCCCAGCGCCGTGATGTTCTTCCAGAGCTCCGCCGTCCGAAACTGGAACGCC
Source organism: Gemmatimonadaceae bacterium (assembly GCA_035569435.1). Taxonomy (GTDB): domain Bacteria; phylum Gemmatimonadota; class Gemmatimonadetes; order Gemmatimonadales; family Gemmatimonadaceae; genus DASRDS01. The sequence goes on along the minus strand of DATMNB010000143.1, from coordinate 15,600 downwards.
GCCCCGGCGATCATCGGGCCGAGCTTGCCCTTCTCAATGCGGCGCACGTACGTGCCCACACCCAATCCGGTCACCTGCTGGTGGTCCATCATCACGCTCGCTCCGTAAATCGCCAATCCTTTCTCCGTCCCGGCCACCATCTCGTCGAACGTGAGATCGGCCTTGCCAGGCTGCAGCGCGAGATTCGGCGTGTGCTGGATCGGCACGTGCAACGCGTCGGCGGCGCTGGCGCAACCGTTGGACCGCACGGGCTGACCGCGCTTGGCATCCCACGGCGCCAGGACCGGTGCCGTCTCGCGGGTCGTTTGAAACCCGACCACGACGCCGTCCTGCACGAGCGGGAAGCTCTCGGGTGCGACGCCGTCGGTGTCCCACTTCACGTTGGCGGCACCGCCGGGGGTCGACCGATTCGCCGTGATGCCAATCGTCGGCGCCGCGACCTGGAGCGAGCCGAGCATCGCGAGCGGATCGGTGAGAAAGCTCGTCCCGGCCGCGTTGGCCTCGTAGCCGATCGCCCGATCGAGCTCGGTCGCCGTGCCGAGTGTCGCATCGAGGATCGCCGCCATCGACTTCGCGTCGAACACGACGTCGTAGCGGCCCAACTCGACCGGCACCTGATTGAACATGAGAATCGCGCGTTCGATCATGCCCGGTAACTGCTCGGGCACGTTCGCCTCCCGCATCATCTCCCACCCCTTGCCGGCCACCGACAGCCGGTCCGCGCCCACCTGTGCTGACTGGTCGTTCCAGCCGTCCACTTTGATCGCCGCCTGCCCTTCGCATTGGTAGGTCGTTTGTTCCGTATACGCGCCCAGGGAGGACGCAAACGCGCGCTCCTTCTTATTAGCGATGAACCCCATCGCGAACATGCCGATCCCTTTGAGGTGCCAGGGCGTCGGCGCTCCTCGCAGCCGGAGGTGCTCCATGATGTCGACGAGCGAGTCGAGATAGTCGAACTGCTCCTCGAACGAGACCGTGAACGGGTCCGCGGCGACGGGCATGATCCAGGTGCCGGTCGCCGCCGGCGGTGGGGCGTCGAGCTCGAGCGGCGGCGCCGAGGCGATGCGGTTGGCTTTCGCCTGCGCCACGGCCGCCCGCGCCAGCCGGTCCGCCTCATCCGCCGTCCACAATGGGCTGCTGGCGAAGCCCCACTGGCCGTCCACCAGCGTGCGGACGCCGAAGCCGAATAGCGCCTCCTGGCGCGCGTCCATAGGCGCCGCGCCAGGGGCCGACAGCAACCTGCGGCCGAGATCGCGCGACAGATGCACATCGGCGTACGATGCGCCGGCGTGCGTCGCCGCATCGAGCGCCCGCATCGCGCACGTCTTGACCAGCGGATCGTCGAACATGCGATCGGGTAAGGCGCCGGGGAGCATCCCCGACCACCGGACCAGCGCGCCGCGCCGGCCCCATGGTGCGATCAGCCCAACCGCGGCCATCGCGCCCGTCGTCAGGAATTGGCGGCGGTTAGTGGACATCGACGACTCCAGTCACGGCGGGTGTGGTACCGGGTATGTGCCACGCGTAGTCACCCGCCGTCGGGAACGCGAGAATCGCAAAGCCGTACGGCGTAGCCGAGCCCCCGAGGTGGTGGAGGTTGGCGCCGGTCACGGCGGTCGAATCGTCGAAGATGATGCTGAGCGTGGAGTCGCCGGTTGTATTCCAGAAATACACCGTACCAGTTGCGCCGATAAACGTGCTGTCGACCTCTGGGACGCCCGCGGTCGCGCTGACGGCGGTCCCGTACATTGTAAGAACCACGCCCGCACGTAGCGCCCTGGTGAACGTGTACAGCACGCTGTCCTGGAGCGGTACGCCGTACGCCGTGACGGACGCGTGGATCCACTGCGACTGCGCCATGGATGACGTGACGCTGCCGGACGACGGACCGATCCCGACGCCGGTATTGGGCGCGACCGAGAAATACGGAAAGATCCCGCTCAGGACATTCCCACTACTGTCGCGGATGACGGCCGGCACGGTCACGGTCACCCCGCTGGCTAGCGTGTCGGCCGGCTGGATGCTGAGCGACGCCGCGGCCTGCCGCGTTGCGGTGACGCTCGCGTAGACGCTGTCGACGTGCGTGATGTTTGTGAGTTGCAGGCTCACGGTGATCAACACCGGCCCGTTGTCCGTCGTCTGCAATCCAGTGAGCACCCCGGTCGGGCTGACCACGACGCGCGAGCTGTCCGACGACGCGAACACCGCCAGCCCGGCCCCTGACAACGTGGCGCCGGTCGGGTTGAGCGGACGCACCGTCAACTGCTGTGTCCCGCCGACCGCCATCGCCGTCCCGCTTGGACTGACGCCGAGCGACACATACAGCGCATCGAGGGGAATGTTCGGCGGCGCCGCCGCGTCCTTGGCGCAGCTGCCACACACACAGATGGCCGCCGTCAAAGCGATGGCGCGCCACGATGCGCGTCGGACCCGCGACTCTCGGTCCATTCTATGCTCCGAGATTGTTGCAGCCATGGTACAGCCCGTTGGTCTGCTGCTCGCGCGCATCGGGGATTCCCACGACCTGTGATCCATAGGTCGTCGGGGCTCCATTCACCGGGACGGGCAAGATGTACGGACCGATCGGGTAGACCGTCTGCTCCGGCCGCTGGTATTGCCGCACGAGACGCCGCAGGTCGCCCTCCCGGTGCCCCGTCGCGTACATCCAGAAGGCGCGCTCGCGGAACAGCAGATCGACTCGGGCGTCCAGTGTCCCCGGATCGACCAGCGGCGGCAGTCCGGCGACGCCGCCGCTTCCGGCGTTATAGGTCGTGTCGGTCACGCTCGGATTCGACGCATCGGGCGCCGTCGTGAACGTCCCGTTCGTGCGCAAGGCGTTCAGAATATCGAGCCAGGTCGGCGTGCCGTGGCTCAGCGCGGCCTCGGCTTGGATCAGCTGCCCCTCGATCCCGCTCGCCAACACGATCGGCGACGACGCCGAGCTGTACGCGGCGTACCCATTCGTCGCCCCGAGGTTCATCGTCGGCACACGTGGATCGCGCGCGCTGACAAAATTCAGTCCATTCTCGCCCTCGACATTCGACACCGTGGCTGTGCCGGTCAGGTTTCCGGAGCCGAACTCGACCCAGATCCCGTTCTGAAATCCGAACTGGGTCCCGTACTGCACCAGATAGGCATCGCTCGGCGCCACGTTGATCACCGCCCCCGCGGCCGAATCGTATTCGTCGAGATCCAGCCACGTCCGCCCCTTGCCGATGGCGATGGCGGTCTGGACGCTCGCCGTACCCGCGTATGTCGACGCCGTGTCAAAATGCGCCATTGCCGCGTTCAACACCTGCGTCGTCGTCAGCCCGGCACTATACGTGATCCCGCCTCCGAAGCTGACCGTCGACAGCGGGATCCCCGAACAGATGTACTCGGCGAGCATCAGCTCCGTGTACGCTTCCATCATGTACGACTCGGCGACGTCCGATGGCGGCGACGCCTTGCCAAACTTGGTCAGCGCGCTCGTGGCGAGGTGGGCCTGGGTGCGCGTCGACTGCAACGCGTCGTAGGTGCCGTAACTCCCGCTGCCGGTATCGGCCGTGCGCGAATCCAACGGGTAGTTCCCGTACGTCGCCGTGAACTCGTCCGTCAGCAGCCCGGTCTCGGTGATGTAGCCGATGCCCGACCCGATGTCGTGCGAAACCGAACCGCCGTACGCGGCGGCAAACAGCCGCATCGCCGCGGCGTATACCGCCACGGCCTGCGTGACGTTGTTGATGTTGCCGCTGATCACCGTGTCGCTCGGCGGCTTGACATCAACCAGCGGCTTGAGCGCGCACCCGGAGAGGCCGCCGGCGCCGGCGGCGGCCACGATCGTGACGCAGACCGCGGCGCGGCGAGCGAAGAGTTTAGAAGCCAATGATCACCCGGAATGAATAGTCACGAGTCTGGGGCACGATGCCGTTGTCACTGATCTGGTCTCTACCCTGGTTGCTGTTGACCTCTGGATCCTTCCCGGCGTAGCTCGTCCACAACCCGAGATTCCGCCCCATGAGCATCAGCTGGGCTGAGCGCAGATGCAGACGTCGCGTCACACTACCGGGAACGTCCCAGGAAAGGGCAGCCGATTGGAAGCGGAGGAACGACACGACCTCGGGCAGACAGCTGAAGGTCACATTGTAGTACTGGAACTGGGCTTGTTGCGCGAGCGACGCATGCTCGCTTTGCGCGCCGAAACTCTGCGGCCCATTGACGCAGTTGAACACCCCCTGCGACTGTGTCAGGGCATGCTGGTACGAGAACAGCATGTTGATGTGGAACTCGTGCAAGACCGCGATGTTGGTGCTCAGATTGAGCTCGTACTTCGGCTGGGTCGCCCCCACATAGACCGCACTATCCCCCACCACGATCTCGCTCCGCTCGATGATCCCGTCATGGTTCTGATCGGAGTAGCCGAGCAACGGCCGCGCCCACACACCGTCGAGCGGGTACCCCGGGACGAAGCGGGTGGTGGAGTTGGTGCCGTTGTAGCCCGCCAGCACGTGGTTCCCGAGCGACACCAAATCATTCTTATTGAACGCCACGCCACCGTTGACATCCCACCCGAAATTGCGCGTATCGACCAGCAGGAGCCGTTGGAGCGTGATCTCGAGTCCCTGATTGAGCACGTCGCCGACATTTTCCTGGTAGCTCCCGCCACCGACCGACGGCGCGAGCGCGGCCGAGATCAACTCGTTTGATGTGCGACGTTGATAGAACGTCACGGCGATCAGGGCGCGGTCGTGAAAGACGCCAATGTCAGCACCGCCTTCGATTTCCCCCGTTCGTTCCGGCTTGAGGTACGGGTTGCCGACCCCGGTCATGTAATACGCCGGCACGAGTTGCCCGCCGAGCACCGCTTGCTGCGACGCGTAGACCTGCTGCGCTTCGAACTGCCCCGGTTGGGTGCCGGACTGCCCGTACGCCGCGCGGAGTCGCACGGTGCTCAACACGTTCGTGTTGACCGGCCAGAATGGCTCCTGCGAGAGCAGCCAGGAAATGCTCGCCTTCGGGTACGCCGGCGCCACCAGCTTGCTGCCGAACCCGCTCCCCGCGTCCTCACGCACGCCGCCGCTCAGATAGAGTCGGTCATTGAGCGAGAACTCCTGCTGGACATACCATCCGGCCGTCGCGGCGACCACATCCGCTTGCGACGCCGTGGTTGATGCCGCGCCGTTGAGCGTGGTGGAGCCCTGCGGCAGATTGGAGCCGGCCAACCCCACGGCATCGGTTTGGGACTTGGTATACTGCTCGCCAAGCGACGTTTTCGCGCCGATCGCGCCATGCAGCGGCCAGGTGGCGGTGCCGCCGACATCGACCGAGGTGACCGTCTCCGTCGAGCGGCCAATGCCTAGGCCGTTCGTGACCCCGGGGCATCCGGTCACGCAGTCCGTGGCGGCAGACTGGGACTGATCGACGCGGCTCGTGTAGTCGTACCCCCCGCTCGCGTGGAAGACCAGCCATCCCGTCGGCCGCCAGGTCCCGCTCAGCGCGCCGAATGCCCGGTCGATCGCGCTGGTGTTCCGTTGTGTCAGTACTGAGCTGGGATGATATGCCGTATCGATCTGCGTGAACCCATTCAGGGCCGCGTTAATGCCATCCCCGCCGTTCAGCGTCAACTGCTGGACGAAGTTCGACGTGAACGTGAGGTCCAACGTCGGCGTGGGCTGCATCGTCAGATGCGAGCTGATGCGATTGTTGTTGTTCGTGTTCGGCCGGAGCACCCAGCTGTCGATGCTTCCGCCATTCGCCTTGCGAATCAGGTAGGCATCGTAATCGGAGAGCTTCGACGCCCCCAGCTGATCCTCGCGTGAAGCGTTCACGTAATACTGAACGGTGGGCGCGCCACCCGACACGCTGAGATTGTAGGCGTCCGTCAGCCCGCTGGCGAGCGTCGTCGTGTACGGATTGTTGAGCGGGTTGTAGCGCACAACACTGTCCTGGTGGCAGCCACTCCCGTTGGAGCAGCCACCAGGCACGTTGCTCAAGGGATTCGTCCCGTATCCCTGGTAGAGCCACGGCCAGTTGCCGGGCACGCTCGTCCAGGAGTGCGTGTAGTCGGCTGCCCATCGCGCCGGACCCGACGTGCCGCGTTTGGTAGTGATCACGATCACACCGTTGGCGGCGTCGGTGCCGTAGAGCGCCGAGGCCGAGGGGCCTTTCAGCACCTCAATCTTCTCGATCGAGTTCGGATCGATGTCGTCGAGTCGTGATGGCGTCGGTCCGCCCGACGCCATGTTGCTCACTTCGATGGCCGACATCGAGCCGTTCACGCGCACGCCGTCGACGATCAGGATCGGATCGTTGGTCCCGTAAATGCTGCTGATCCCGCGGATCCGGATCAGCGACGGAGAGCCGACCGCACCGCTCGATGCTTCGACGCTGACCCCCGGTGCCCGAGCGGCCAGGAGGTCGCTCACGTTCAGGATCGGGGCGTTCTTGACAACCGAGTCGGCATCGATCACGGCGATGTCAGTGCCCACTTTGTAGCGCTCTTCCTGGCCGGTCGCCGTCGTCACGACCTCGTTGAGCGAGTACGCGACCGGCCGCAGCTGGAAGTTGACCGTGACTACCCCGCTGTCCTTCCGCACCGTGATCGTGTCGACCTTGGGCGCGTAGCTCAGGCGGTGGGCGACCACCACGTAGGTCCCGGGCGTGATCCCGCCGATCTGATAGCGGCCGTCTTTCCCGGTCACCGTCGACCCGCTGGACCTGACGTGGAACCTGAGCGGTTTCTTGGAGCGTGCGATCGACTCCGAGTCGGGGGCCAGGTCATTCACGACCACGGAGACATCGGCCAGTCCAACGCCGGTCGCGGCGTCGGTCACCCGGCCGCGCACCGTGTTCCCGTCCTCCTTTCCTCGTGCGTCGTCGACGTTTGGCTTGACCAGCCGTTTGACGAGCGCGACCTGATTATCTGGCAGGAGCTCGACGTCGACGCCGGCGTCGAACAGGATCTCCGTCAGGGCCGCGGCCAACGCGATGTCCTGCGCCCGAAGTGAGACCAGGCGGTCGACGTGGACTTCGTCTTTCATGTACACAAACCGGATACCGGTCTGCTGCGACACCGCCGCCAACGCATCGGCCAACGAGACGTGGTCGAGCGCCAGCGAGAGCCGTCGGCGCAAGGCCACCTCCCCATAGGCAACCTCGCGCTTGCCACCCGGCGTCCGCACCACGTAGAAGGCAGGGCCGCGGCCGCTCGTGTTGTTCTGCGCGATCTGGAGGGGCTCGGGCTGCTGGCCTGGAAGGACACTCGTCGCCAGCCCGAGCGACAGGGCCAACACCACGTACGCGATCGGAGGTCTCACTGGTGGGCGTCCTTTGCGCGCGAGAACGTGACGGTGCGGCCGTGGCGGACGTAGCGCAGCCCGGCGGTGACAGCGACGGCACTCAGCACGTCATCGACCGGTTCACCGGCGAACGACGCCGAGATGGGCCGGCCGGCCGACCCGGGTGCGAGCAGCTGGATGTCCACATCGTACCACCGCCCCAACTCCGCGAGCGCGTCGCCGAGCGGCGTCCCATCGAACACCAGCCGCCCATCAGTCCAGGCGAGATAGGCGCTCGCGTCGACCGCGCGCACGGTCGCCGCTCCTCGTCCCGGCAAGCTGGCGAGCTGGCCGGCGCCTAACGCCACCGGCGTCGCATCGCCGCGCGCCACCAACGGCCCGAGCGATACCCGACCCTCGGCCACGACCACGCGAACGGCGGTGTCGCCGGGATACGCCCGGACCGCGAACCGCGTCCCCAGATCCTCGGCGACCCCACCGGCCGCGTACACGCGGAACGGGTGGGCGGCGTCGTGCCGCACCTCGAAGTAGGCCTCGCCATCGAGCATCACGTCGCGCGGCCCGTCGCCGAATCGCTCCGGCGTCCGCAGCCGACTGTGTACACCAAGGATCACTCGGCTGCCGTCCGACAGGACCACTGTCGCGCGCTGGCCGTTCGCTGTCGCGACTTCCCGGATCGCCGGATGATTGCTCGACGAACGGTAAACATTCGTCGACCATACAAGCGCGGCGACGACGACTGCCGCACACGCCGCCGCAACCCGCCACCACGTGCGCGGCGCTCGCGCGGTCAACATGCGGAGCGGTGGCCGCTCGTCCGCCTCCTGCGCGCGACGCGTCCCGCCGGCGCGCCGGGCTGGTGCGTCCATGTCCCGTCGGACTCGGCGCCACATCGCGTCGATGTCCGGCCGGGGCGGGGTGACCGGCGCGGCGTCGAACGCGGCGCGCATGCCGGCGACCAAATCCATCCGGTCGGGATCGGCGGCAACCCACCGCCGCACCGCGTCCGCTTCGTCAGGCGTACACTCGCCAGCGAGGTACCGGGCGAGCGTGGCCGGACCGATGTCGTCGGGGGGCTGCTGCTCGCCGGTCATGAGGTCGTGTCGGATGTCATCGACCTGTAACACCCGACGGCCCAACGGACCCCTAGTCGGGCGTTACGGCCGCCAGTCCTGCAACCGGCTGCGCAGCTCCCGAAAGGCGCGCGCCATATGCGCTTCGACGGTCTTGACGGAGAGACCGAGCACCTGGGCGACTTCGGGGTAGGTCAGGTGGTGATAGCGATTGAGGCGGAAGACCTCGCGGCACCGCTCCGGCAGACGCCGGACCGCCCGGTCGACCGCTGTGGCCAGCTCGCTCGTCAGGAGGGCCCGGTCACTCGCGGTCGCATCATCCGTCCGTGCGGGCGTGGCCTCTTCGGTGCGCGCCAGCTTCGCGCGAAACAGATGTGCGCGGTGGTGATCGCGCACGGCGTTGTGGGCGCCATTTCGCGCCGCGCGATAGAGGTAGCTCGCGACGGAGTCCTGCACCTCCCAGACGTGCCGGCGCTCCCACACTCTGACAAACAGTTGCTGCACAACTTCCTCGGCCACGTCCCGCGAGCCGACGTATCCATGCACGAAGTCATACAGCGCTTCCGCGTACCGCCGAAAGAGCAGCTCGAACGCCGCAGCGTCGCCCGCGCGAATGCGCAGGAGCCATGCGCGCTCTTCGGCGTGCCTGTCGATCGTCGCACGATCATCGAGGTGTAACATGGCCGTCACGGGCCCATGTGTAGACCCGATCCGGCGTGCTGTCAATGTTCGGTACTGCGACAGGCTGTCAATGTTCGGTCCTGCGACAGATTACGGCCGGAGCCTCAGCGCTGCCGTAATATCATCCGCATCCCATACTTTGGCCGGAGCGTGATCACCGGCAGCGGCTCCGCCCGATGCGTCGGGTCGTGCCGCATCGTCCACCGCTGCGCCATCGCCGCGAGGACCAACGTCCCCTCCATCCACGCAAACGACTCGCCGATACAGAGCCGCGTCCCGGCGCCAAAGGGGAAGTACGCGAACTTAGGCCGCGTCCCGTCCGCGCCAGGGAGCCACCGGTCCGGGGCAAAGACCCGATGGCTCGCAGTACCACCGCCGGTCCCGATGCACCAGATGCTGGCTCATCACCGCGAGCCGCTCCAACACCCACGCCGGCGGATACAGGCGCATCCCCTCACTGAACACGCACCGCGTGTACACCAAGCGGTTGAGATCCTTGATCGACGGCGCCCGGCCGCCCAACACCTCGTCGGGCCGCCAGCGAGCCGGTGACCAGGAATTGACGCCGATCAATCGGTCCGTGCGGTGTCACCGTCGTCCTCGCAGTCGTCTGGATGCCCACTCCACGAGCAGCGCCAACAGGAGCACACCAAATATCCACGGCGAGCGCAGCGGATCGATGTCCAGGCGGCGCGCGAACGCCGTGCTCGCGGCCGGCGCCGTCGGCGCGCCGAGTGCGTCGACCAGATGCGCCAATGGCGCCACGTCCACGTCGGCCGGCACCGGCCGCTCGCTGCGCGGGGCGTACGCGACGCTGCTCACCACCGCCGCCCACCACGCGCGATGCCGTGTCGCCGAGCTGTCGCCACCCGCCATGCGCCACCGCCAGGTATCGTCGTAGCCCACCTGCACGACTCGGCCCGTGCCAACCCGCCGTGCGGCGACGGCGACGAGATCCCCACGCCGCTCCAATACCACGGCGTCCACCGCCAGCTGCGTCACCGGCATCAATCCCAACGACCGACGCGGCGCCGTATCGCTCGGCGCGCCCTCGTCATCGCGCACGCGCACGCCGGGCGCCCCGCTGTCCAACTCGTGGAACACCTGCGCCGCGCTGCCGACCACGACCAACCCGCCACCTGACCGGACGTACGTCGCGATACGCGGCGCCACCGGCGCGACCGAGCTGTCGATCGCGATCACCGCCGCGTACAGCGCCGTGTCGATCGCGGTCGGTTTTCCCTCGACCACGTCGTTCCTCGGCGCCACCGCGAGGTGGACGTCGACCGGCCACCCTTCCTCTTCGAGGGAACGCACGATGAACTTGGACTCCCACCCGGCACGCCCGAGCACGAGCACGTGTCGAAGCGTCAGCGAATCCACGACCGCGCCCCGCGCCGGCGTGCTCCCCACCACGCCATCGATGGTGCGCAGGGACGCGGGGATCATCACCGTGGCGCCCTGCGCGCGGGGTCCCACGCGCACCGAATCAAGCGGTCCCAATGCATCCCGCACCACGACGCCCGCGCCCCCCGGCGCCGCCACGCGCACACGCGTCCCACCACGCGGGTCCGCCACGGCCTCCGCCTCCAGCGCGCTGGCCACCAACGGCGCCACGCTCGTCTCCAGCGGCTGGCCCCACGTCACGCCGACGCCGTCGCGACGAAACGCCATGAGCCATTGTCGCGCGTACCCGGGCAACACGTCACCGCCGCCGAGCGTGACGTGGACCGCCGTGGGCGGCGCCGCCGAACTCCATCTTGCCAGCGCCGCGCGCAGCGAGCCAGCATCGACGCTCGACACGGCCGCCGACCTGGCGGGCCGGAGCGCGCCCCACAGCGCCCACGCCAGCAGCCCGACCGCCGCCACCCGCAGCACCCACTCAGCGCGTGAGCGCATACACAATGATGTTCACACCAAACTTGGTGTTGTCCACTTGGTTGAACCTCTTACTATCCGGATGATATCCCCACTCCGAGCTGTAATCCTTGCTCGAGTACAACACCTCGATGCGGTTGCTCCCCGCCCGCGTCACCGCTTGCAGGTGACTGTGAATGAGGTTGTCACCCCACCCGTTCAACTCGTGGCTGGTGTTGGGCGGCCCATCCGGAAACTTGAAGAAGCACGTATAGAGCTCGTGCGCGTTGGGCAGATCCACCAACCGTCCGGCCGTTCTGGTGATCTCTTCCGTCGCCGTTTTGTGAAAGACCCCTTTGATATCGTGGTTATGATCGTCCACGAACATCATCCCGCCTCGATCCAGATACTTCTGCACGTTCCGGCGCTCAGCATCCGTGAACCGAAGCGGCAAGTGCCCCGTCACGTAGAGCAGGGGATACTCCAACATCTCCGCGGACGACAGCGGGACCACTACACCTTGCGGTGCTACGTCGATCTCCGTGTAGCGTGCCACGGAGTCGATGATGTTGGCCGGCACGAGCGGCGACGCGTCCCAGTCGCCCGAATCGTACTTGGCCGTGGCGAAGACAAACTCACTCATAACGCACCTCTCATGGCCCACCCCACGAGGGCAGCGTGCCCGTCGCGGTCGGCGCGCCGGTGATCACTCGCCGCGCCCGCACGAGCGCGGGTGTGGCATCGGCGCCGGCATTCAACGCGACCACCGCGTCGTTCAGCGCCTCGGCCAGCGGTAGATTCCCCGTCGTGCCCACGCGCGGGAGCGCCGTTACGCGCAGCATGGTCAACGAGTCCACACCCGCGGTCCACGCGATGCTGCCGCGCGGCGCCCGCAACCATCGCACCGCCGCCGCAAACCGTGACGCCATGTTGGCCCGAAGGGTATCGGGCACGGTCCCCGATGTCCTCGGCCCCGCATCGGGCTTCTCCGTCCCGGTCATGCGCACGCGGCCGATGTTGACCACGATGGCCGGCGGCGCGCCGCGCAAGTACAGCCGCTTGGCCTTCCGCGCCTTGTCCAACGCGCGCAACGCCACGAGCTCCGGCCCAAGCGCCGTATCAGGCTGCGCGATGTCCAGATCCGTCTCCGCATCGACCAGAGCCTGCGCCGCCGTATCGAGCAGCGCCCGCTCCCAATCCGGAATGACCTCGCCCCCTTCCGATCCCTCGCCGCCTCCGTACAGAATGGTCGCGATCTTCTGACCGAGCGTGTGCTCCTTGTTCCCCAACCGCGTGGAGATGTAGACGAGTGTGTCGCGCGACAGCGGCGGACGTTTGATGTGCTCGCGTTTGATCAGTGCCTTGGTCGCGAGCACGATCATGAGCTGGCTCATATAGGCGCTATCCACCCCCTGCGGCGGCGCGGCGTTGACGGCCAACGAATCGTATTCCTGCTTGGTGGCGACCCGGATCGTCCGCGTCTCCGAGACGCCCTTTCCCGGCCCGTTCACCGTATTCCCATCGAACACGACCGCACGGACCGACAAGAGATCACCGCCCTTGAGCCCTAACGCGTCGAGTTGGAGCGACGCACGCATCGTCCCGGTCTTCGTGTTGTCGAACGCAACGCGCCCGACCCGTCCCTCCCGCCCCTGCACGCCGCCGGCATCTTCTTCGCCCGACGTAATGAGGTATTCGAAGTACCCCTCTGCGAGCCCAATATCGTCCATGCCCTCGGCCGCGAGCGTCAGTACACCGGTCGCGGGCTCCCGAATCGTCGTGTCGCGCACCGGGGCGGTCAGCACGACCGTGGGCGGGGCGTCGGCGACGGGCTGCAACACGATCAGCCGTGCGTATTGGCGGTCGCCGAGCCGCATGGCGCCCGGTGTCGCGGGCATCGAAAAGGCGACCTGCCACCGGCCATCGCGCGACACCACGCGGGCGCTGTCGTCGCCGACCGTGACTCGGACGCCGACGCCGTCATGCCGCCCCTCCAGCACGATCTGGCTCCCCACGAGCGCGGCGATCGTCGACGGCTCGGCGATCTCGCGCGCCGGCCACCGTGTGTACGCCGGCGGCGTCACCCGCGCGCGGAGCGGCGTCAGGCGGTTCCCCGCCACGGCTGATCCGCCGAGCGACGCGCCACCGAGCCTGGCGCGCAACACGCCGGCCGGAACGAGCACGGTCAACACCAGCGCCACGCCCAACGCCAGCAGCGCGGGCCCCGCCGCGCGCACGACCCCGCGCCGCACGAGCGTGTCCACTCGCGCCTCGGCGAGCGCTCGCTCGGCGGCCTCGGTCCGCGCGCCGCCGTCGTCCCCGGCGTACCGCGGATCGACGGCCGTCACCAACGCGTATTGCAGTGCCGGCGCGTGCTCCTCGATCCAGAGCGCCACACGTTGCGTCGACCGCGCGTGCCGCCCGCGCCAGAGCGCCGCCGCTGCAGCCGCGACGCCGCAGCCGATCGCGCCCGGCGCCCAGCCCGTCATACTATAGATGAGGAGCGCGGCGGCGGCGCCCCAGGACAGGGCCGCTACCACGACCGCACCACCCAACATCACCCGGGCACGCGCGGCGACGGTCCCGGGTCCTGTCAGTGTGACCACTAACCCTGCGACCTGCGTCGTCGCACCACCAGCTCGCCGAGTGCGGCGCCGATCGCCGCGGCCAGCAGCCACGGCACGAGTGGCAGCCGCACGACCGAGGCGGCTACCACCATGCGAGCCGCGATGCGCGTGGCCCCCTGGCCACGCAGCGCGTCGATATCGCCGGCGGCCGAGCGCCCGCCATCACCCGCGACCGCGCCGCCCGAGCGCCCACAGGGCGCACGCATGGCGTCGACGAATCGCTGATATTCCGGCCGCAGCACCACGTCGCCGGCAGTGGGGATGGCCACCGCCACGTCGCGCTCGCATCCGGCCGTGTCGCCGGGTGGCGCATCGCGCTCTACCGCCGCCGGCTCGCCATCCACCCAGCGCGCGACCACCTGCCCGTGGACGCTATCCATAGCCGTCAGTCGCCACCGCCGCTCGAACGGCGCTACGACCGCGATGCCGGCCGCGACGACGGCTCCAACCGTATCGCGCACTGTGCGCGCAATGGTCCCGGGCGCATGGCCATCGGACGGCCACCGTACGAGCACGCGCGTCGGCGCCGAATCGACGCGCGCGGCGACCCGCACCAGTCGCACCGCCCCGGGCCAGAGCGCCCGAATCGAGTCGGTCGCCGCATCGAGCTCTCCAGTCGCGAACGGCGATACGATCGACAGCTCGAGCGAGTCGGCGCGGTCTCGCACCCTGGACGCCGTCTGCAGCGCCACCACGAGCGCCGCCGAAATTGATCCTGGCGCGGTCGACCGGGTCAGCACGCGCAGCGAGTCGGACACGGCCACATCCGTCGCGTGCGCCGACGAATCGAACAGCACCAGCGTGCCACCACCCGACGCCATCGCCGAACGCGCGCTGTCGGCCACCTCGCGGACACTCGCGACCGCGCGCGAGCGATCGACCGCGACGATGTGGTACACCGGCTGTCGGTGCGGAACCCACACGGGTCGCGCGAATGCCGCGCCGACCAACAGGATGAGCAGGACCCGCAGCAACAACAACAGGAGATCCTCAGGCTTCCGAGACGTCGTCGGCGCGCGCGCATCGCGTTCCGGCACGAACCGCACCGTCGGCAGCCACTGACTCGGCGGCTGCCGCATCACGATGAAGTGCAGGGCGACGGCGCCGGTCGCCACCGCCAGCGCGGCCATGAAGAACATCGGCGCGAGGAACGTCATCGCCGGCTCAGCGGACGACGCCGACGGCGATGCGCCGTACGGCCCGCACGGCGACTTCGTCCGTGGCGACAAGCGCGTACGCCGAGCCCACCGCCCGCCAGGTGCGTGCCAGCTCCTCGCGCCAAGCCTCGAACCGCGCCAGATACGCCGCGCGCGTCGGCCCGACCAGTGGCCGCCGCAGCGTCGGCTGCTCCGGATCCGCCACGAGCGCCTGCCGCCACGGCGGATCGAGCTCTTCGCGCGCCGCGATATGCACAGCCAGGCACTCGCCTCCCGACGCGACCAACTCGCCGGCCGTCGCCATCACTGGCGCGACGTCCACTGGGTCACCCAGAAAATCCGACACCACCACCAACCGCCCGCGCCGCACGAGTATTGACCGCGCGACCATCATCGCGGCCGTGAGTGGCCGCGCACCCTGCGGGGTGACGCTCGCCAACGCCACGGCCATCTCTGCGATGATCCCGCGCCGCGTTCGCGGCAGGACGGTCACCGTTCCATCGGCGGTCGCCACGACCATCCCGACCGGGTCACCCGATCCGTGCGCGACCGCCGCCAGTCCCACGACCATCTGGCACGCCTGCAGCCATTTGTCGAATTCCGGCGCGGGATACGCCATCGATGCGCTTGCATCCACGACCAGGATGGTCGGCAGGATGGCCTGCTCCTCCGCCAATCGCACGTACGCCCGATCGGTCCGCGCCAGGAGCTTCCAATCCAGCTGCCGCGGATCATCCCCTTGGCGATACGCCCGGTACTCCGTGAATTCCGCGCCGAGCCCGCGTCTCTTCGATCGGTGCGATCCGGTCGGACCGCCCGCGACGCGCCGCCGTGGCGCCCACCGTACACCACGGACGCCGTCCAGCAAGGCGCCATACGCGGCGAGCGCCGTCCCATGCAACGACATGGCTACGCCCGCACGCCGCTC
>DATMNB010000142.1:0-8094 GCA_035569435.1 Gemmatimonadaceae bacterium | reverse complement strand
CCGGAAGTCCGAATCGTCCCCGCCCGACCAGGCGACGGTCCCGCCGCCGATCCAGTAGATCTCCTTGCCCCACGGATCCTTCATGCGCGTCAGCGAGTCCGAGAACACCCGCCGCCCGAGCCGCGTCAACCGCACCCCCTTGATCGCATCGGCGCGCACCGGCGGCAAGTTCACGTTGAGCAGCGTATCGGCCGGCAACCCATCGAGCGTGAGAATGTGCCGCAGCAGCCAGGTGACCGTCTCGACGTGCTCACCCATCAGCGTCGCGTCCGACCCGTGATCTCCGCCCGCAAACGACAGCGCGACCGAGCGCACCCCAAGCGACAACCCTTCCATGGCCGCGGCGACCGTGCCCGAGTACAGCACGTCCTCCCCCATGTTCTGCCCGTGGTTGATCCCGCTGAGCACAAAGTCCGGCGGCTCCGCCATCAGCGCCTGCAGGGCCAACATCACGCAATCCGTCGGCGTCCCATCGACCTGATACCGTCGCTCCCCGCGCACCTTCACCCGCAACGGATGGTGCAGCGTCAGCGAGTGACTCGTCGCGCTCTGCTCCCGGTCGGGTGCGACCACCGTCACCTCACCCAGTGGTTCCGCGGCGCGGACCAGGCAATCGAGTCCAAACGCCAGAAATCCGTCGTCGTTCGTACAGAGTAGCCGCAAGCGCGTTATCGAAAGGCCAGCGGGAGCCGGCGGCAAATCGTACCGACCACGCGCGCCGTATCCCGCACGCCGCGAAAGTGGCTGGCACCGCCGTAGACGGTCGGCACCGGCACCCACGCGATCGTGAACCCCGCCCGCGCAGCCTGAATCAAGAAATCCGTCTCGTACTCGTACCGGTCGCCGGCGGGCGCAATCGCCCGCAGGACGCGCGCGCGCACGGCGCGATATCCCGACTGCACATCGGCCATCGGGCGTCCAGCGCAGACGCCGACCGCCAGGCTGGAGAGTGTGTTGGTCATCCGGCGCGGCCACGGCATCGCGGTCCCGAGCCGCCGCCGCACACCGACCGCAATGTCGGCGTCGGCCAACGCATCGAGGAGCGAGGACGCGCGCCCAGCGTCGTGTTGGCCGTCGGCGTCCAGGGTCAGCACGGTCGTCGCGCCATCCGTCAACGCGGCCTCGAACCCGGCGCGGAGCGCGGCGCCCTTCCCACGGTTCCGGTCAAACGCCACGACGCGATCGGCGACAGCACGTGCCAGCGCCCGCGTCCCATCAGTCGAGCCATCATCCACGACAACAACGCGGATGGAAGGAACCGCCGTCCGCACCGCGTTTGCAACCGCGCCGAGCGTCTGCCCGGCTTGGAACGCGGGGATGACGGCGCACGCGGTCACGACCTCGATCCGCTCAGGATATCCACAATCTCGGCCAGCTCGGCTTCCATCGACGCCAGCGTCTGCCGATCCAACGCCGCCCGCGCCACGCCGCGCAGCTCACCGGCCTTGCGGTGCTCATCGACCTTCCGGCGCGCGCCGTCGATCGTGTACTTCTCCGTGTACAGCAAGTGCTTCACGAGGAGGATCAACTCCACCTCGCGCCGCTGGTAGACCCGGTTCCCAGATCGGTTCTTCGCCGGGCTCAAGAACTTGAACTGGCTCTCCCAGTACCGCAGCACGTGCGGCTTGAGATCGGTGAGCGCGCACACGTCCCCGATCGAGAAGAACTGCTGCACGGGCTCCGGCGCGACCGCCACCCCCGCCGCGCTCGCTCCGGTCTTGGGCCGTGTCTTAGACATCGAGCTCCGCCCGGAGCTCGCGCTCCATCAGTTCGGCGATCGCCTCGCGCGCCGGACGTCCGTCGTACAGCACGCGGTTGACCGCCCGCACG
This sequence comes from Gemmatimonadaceae bacterium, assembly GCA_035569435.1. GTDB lineage: Bacteria > Gemmatimonadota > Gemmatimonadetes > Gemmatimonadales > Gemmatimonadaceae > DASRDS01. Next base: position 6,264 of record DATMNB010000142.1, on the reverse strand, counting down.
ATCGGCATATCGACCCCCGCACGTTCCGCCAACGCCCACGCACTGCGCGCCGTCACCACCCCTTCGGCAACAGTCTCGCGCGCCGCCAACGCCTCGGCCAGCGTCGCCCCCTGCCCGATCTCGACACCGAGCGACCGGTTCCGACTGAGCGGCCCCGTGCACGTCAGCACGAGGTCCCCGAGCCCGGCCAGCCCCGCAAACGTCGCGGCCTGCGCGCCCAGCGCCACGCCCAGACGCGTCATCTCCGCCAGTCCGCGCGTGATGAGCGCGGCCCGCGAGTTGAACCCCAGTCCAAGCCCATCCGAGATCCCACTGGCGACCGCCATGACGTTCTTGAGCGCCCCGCCCAGTTCCACACCGATGACGTCATCGTGAGTGTACACCCGAAACTGCCGCGAGGCGAATGCCTGCTGCACGACCGCGGCCGCCGACTCGTCACTCGCCGCCGCCACCACCGCCGTCGGCTGCCGCGCAGCCACCTCGGCGGCAAAGCTGGGCCCCGACAGCGCCACTACCGCGGCCTCCGGGACCTCGTCCGTGACCACGTCGGTCATGAGGCGCAGGGTCCCAGGCTCGATCCCTTTGGTCGCCACTGCCACCACCGTGTCCCGGCCGATGCCACCCGACAGCGCACGCACCATCGTCCGCAGGTGTTCCGACGGCACCGCGCACACGACCAGCTCGGCCCCGTCAACCGCCTCACGAACGTCAAGCGTCGGACGAATGAACTCCGACAGCCGCACCCCCGACAAGAACCGCGTATTCTCCTGCGTCCCGGCGATCGACGCCACCACGTCCGGTTCACGCGCCCACAACCGCACCGCATGTCCGTTGCGCGCCAGCAGATCCGCCAGCGCCGTCCCCCACGCCCCGCCGCCAATGACTGCGCTCGCGCGCATGCTGGCGTTTTGGGGCGCCGTCACGGGCGCTTGGCGGTCGTTGTCGGCTCCAGCGGTGCGTTCACGCCCGGCGCGTCTCCAGGGTCGGTCTTCGTCTTCTCCAGCGCGCGACGCTTGAAGTTGATCACCGGCTCCTCGCCACGCCTGAGCCGCCGGATGTTGGCCCGATGCATGTAGACGAGAAAGATCGACATGACGAGGGCGAACCAGAACACCGGCGTGAACCCGCGCTCGAACGGAATGAGAATCGGCAGCAGAATCGACGCCGACAGTGATCCCACCGAGACGTAGTGCGTGATGGCGATCATGATGAAAAAGACGGCCAACACGTCCAACGTCTGATGCGGCACCAACCCGAAGAACACCCCGCACGACGTGGCCACGCCCTTCCCGCCGCCCTGCCAGAGCAGGAAGATCGGCCGTGTGTGCCCGACGATCGCCGCCACGCCAAAGGCGATCTGCCACAGTTCGTGGTGATACGTGTTCCCCGGCGATGGCAGGAGCATCACCGGCAGTGCCCCCTTCACGATGTCCAGCCCGAAGACCAGAAACCCGATCGGCCAGCCGAGCACGCGAAAGGCGTTGGTCGCGCCCAGGTTGCCCGACCCGTACTCTCTGAGGTCGACGCCCGCGAAGATCTTCCCCGCCAGATACGCGAACGGGATCGATCCCGCGAGGTACGCCACCAGAATCCCGGCGGCGGGAGGCATTAAGCCGCCTTCCGCCGGAGCAGGATGCGAAGCGGGGCGCCCATGAACCCCCACGCGGCCCGAAATCCGTTATGCAGGTAGCGCACGTAATGATCCGCGACGAGATCGGGATGGTTGCCGAACACGGCGAACGTCGGCGGCGCGACCTCGACCTGCGTCGCGTAGTTGAGCCGCACGTCGTGTCCCTGGGCTTGCGGCGGCTGTCGCCGAGCGACGAGTGCCTCCAGCGTCTGGTTGACTTGCGACGTCGAGATGCGCTTGTGCCACTCGCCGTCGACCTTCAGCACTTCATCGAGAATCCGTGTCACGCGCTGCCCCGTCGTGGCCGAGGTGAACACGAACGGGACCCAGGCCAGAAACGGGGCCTTCTCGGCGCATTCTTTCTCGAACTTGGCGGCCGTCTTGTCATCTTTCTCTTTCAGATCCCACTTGTTGACGACGATCATGAGTGCCCGCCCAGCCTCCCAGGCCAATGCGGCGATCTTGAGGTCCTGACCTTCCAGCCCAGCCACGGCGTCCAGCACCAGCACGCAGATGTCCGCGCGCTCAATGGCCCGTCGCGTCCGGAGCGACGAGTAGAACTCGATCCCGTCGCTGACGCGCGCCTGCCGCCGGAGCCCGGCCGTATCGATGAACACCAACGATCTGCCGTGGTAGACCAGTGGCGCATCGATCGCGTCACGGGTTGTGCCCGCCTGGTCGGATACCACCAGCCGGTCCTCGCCCAGCAACCGGTTGACGATCGACGACTTGCCGACGTTGGGGCGTCCCACGACCGCCACACGGAGCGACTCCAGCTCCTCGGGCGGCGACTCAGGGATCCGGCCTACGACGACGTCGAGCAAGTCTCCCGAGCCTTTGCCGTTCGCCGCCGACACCGGGATCACCTCGCCTGCCCCCAGCTCGTAAAACTCGTAGAAGTCAGGCGACGACGGGTCATCAACCTTGTTGGCCACCAGCAGCCACGGCCGGCTCGACCCGCGCAGGAGGTCCAGAATCCGCCTGTCGCTCGGCGTGAGTCCCGCCTTGGTGTCGACCACGAACAGGAGCAGGTCCGCCTCGTCGATCGCCTCGGTCACCTGGCGACGGATCTCGACGTCCATCGGCGTGTGCGGGTCATCGACCAGCCCACCCGTGTCGACCAGCCAGAAGACCTGCCCGTTCCAATCCGCCCGGGCGAAATGCCGGTCGCGCGTCGTCCCCGGCTCATCACTCACGATGGCCGCTGACCCTTCGCCGCCGGTACCAACCAGGCGGTTGAACAATGCTGACTTCCCAACGTTGGGCCGTCCCACGATTGCCACCACAGGGACGCCACGTGTAGCAGTCTTCATGCCGCGTTCCTGGCGCGCTCGTCACGCAGCACATCGATGAAGTCGTAGGACGGGTATACGGGCATCGACATGGATTCGCGCACGTCGACAAATCGCTGGTCGTCGAGAAACACGCCTTGCTCGTTGATTGTTTCGGCCGGAATGAGCGCCAGATCGAGATCCGTGCGCCCGGCCAACGCCCGCCGGATATCGGCGCCCACGAGCAACCCGGCCGTGGTTGTCGTTGGCCCGAACAGGCTGTTCTCGACCACGATCAACTCGAACGTCGCACCCGTCGCCCGGCGCAACTGCTCGAGCAGCGGTGGCATGAGCGCCGCCATCGACACGCCCGTGACGACCCCGACCCGCAGCCCGTGAAGCCGCGGCAGTTGACCAACGCCCTCGGCTACCCGCCGTCGGAGCAGGGCGACCGCCCCAACGCCATTTTCTACCTGGGCGAAGTCGTCGTAGTAATCCGCGTCGGGCAACGGCCGGCCGGCCAGGAGATACAGCTCGTCCGACCCGAACACCCACGGCGTCCCCCGCTCGACCATGGCCCGCGCCGCCCACCGCTCGACCTGGGCAAGCAGTGTGGCCGCCGTCTCGCGGTCCATGGTCCGCCCCGTGTAGAGATGCGAGAACTGCGTCAGTCCCACAGGGACGATCGCCACCGTCGGTACCGCCTCGCCCAGCGCCCACAGATCGCCGAGTGACGCGTCCAGGACCGCCCCGTCGTTGATGCCCGGCACGGCCACGATCTGGCAATGAAACTGAATCCCCCCTTCGGCCAACGTCGTCAACTGCTGCACGATGTCGGGCACCTTGGGGTTGTTGAGCAGCACCTTGCGCGCCTCGTGCGGTGTCGCGTGCACCGAGACATAGAGCGGTGAGAGCCGATACTCGAGGATGCGCGCGATGTCGCGCGGCCGCACGTTGGACAGCGTGGCAAAGTTGCCGTAGGCAAACGACAACCGGTAATCATCATCCCGCAGGTAGAGCGGCCGCCGGAGTCCCGCCGGCAATCCCTCGATAAAACAGAACTCGCACCGGTTCGCGCACTGCCGCACCGTCGGCGGCTCGAGCTCGACGCCAAGCCCTTCCCCCTCCGGCCGGTCGAGCTCGTACACGACTGGCTCGCCGTCCGGCTGGCGAGCCTCGATGACCAGCGTGTCGTCCGCGGTCAGGAACTCCCAGTCCAGAAAATCCGCCACGGCACGGCCGTTGACCGACAGCAGCTCCGTGCCGCGGTCCACCCCCATCGCGTGGGCGATACTATCCGGAGCGACCCGCGCGACGCGCACCATGGCCTAGTTCACCGGGGCGTACTTGTAGCCCGCGATGCCCGTCCCCGTCGCCTTGAAGGAGAACGCCTGCGACCCACCCGGCGCGACGGTCATCGCCGGCACGGCCTGCGTCGCGACCACCGACCCGTTCGTGTCGAGCAACTGGAACGTCAGCGACACGGACTTGGGCGCCGTCCCACGGTTGGCCACATTGCCCGCCATCGTCGTGGCGTTGCTGTCGACCGCAAACTGGGTGATGCTCACCTCGATGGGCATCTCCTTGTACTTCTGGTAGTACTTGAGCGTCGAGTCGGCGTCCGACCGCTGGGCCGCCGGGGTCTTGTCGCCCTTGGAGCGCAGCTGGAACGCGCCCGCCGTCAGCCGATACGCCTCGGTGTTGTTGGGCGTGAGGTCGAGCAACCGCCGCGCCAATGGCGTCAGCTTGTCGATCTGCTTGTTATTGAAGGCGTTGTTGGCGACGTAGAGCACCGCGTCGGGGAAATACGGGTTCTTCACCAACCCCAAGGTGAACAGCGAATCCGCGTCCTTGATGTGATTCGCCTGCGCCGCGGTGATCCCCGACTGAAAGAGCTCGAGCGCGGTGTACTTGCTCGGGTTGGCCAACCGGTCGCCATACGAGGACACGAGCGCCGCGGTGTCCCCGCTGGCCGCCAGTGCCGCCGCGTAGCCCGCCTTGGCGTTGGCGTCACCTGGGTTGGCGTCCACCACCTGCTTGAATGACGCCATCGCCTTCTTCGCGAATGCGGCTTTGTCCGGCCCGGTCGCCGCGGCGGCCATCTGTTGGTAGACGACGCCCTGGTTATAGTAGACTTCCAGCTTGAGCTTGGTGTACGCCGTGTCGCTCCCGACCGCGTCGATCGTCTTCTGATACTGCGCGGACGCCGTCGTGGGGTCCTTCTTCTGGAGCGCCACAGTCGCCAGGATGTAGTAGCTGTACGGGCCCTCCGGGTACACCTGCGACGCGCGGGTCGCCAGGGCCGCGGCGCTGTCGGGCTGCTTGGCGTTGAGTTGCGTAATCCCGCGGTTCACCAGCGGGACGTAGACTTGCTCCCGAAGGTTCCTCGTCACGTCCTTGCATTCGGGCTTCGCCGTCAGTGCCGCCGACAGTCCGCTCACTGTCGTATCCAACGCCGCGACCAGGTCGATCTGCGACGTCGGATCATCCTTGAACCCAAACGAGCCTTTCGACCCCACCGGGCTCGCGTTGGGCCGGTTCAACAGCCCGACGTACGCCTGCGCCAGCACGTAATCACGGCCGGCCACGTTGTTGATCTTGGCGTTCTTGCCGGTGAGCTGGGCGACCGCGCCCTGGTAATCCTTGGTCTGCGCCGCCGTGTCGGCGCTCGCATCCTTGGCTTTGGTCATATACAGCTTGGCCGACAACACCTCCGACGGCTGGTTGTCGTCGATGCTGCATTTGGCGGACGCATCGCCGTTCTTATTCTTGTCCTTCTGAGCAGCTGCCGTCGCGCTCGTCGCGAGGCTGACAAACGTGCACGCGGCTCCCAACGCCAGCATGGCTCGGGTGCGGCGAGATAGTGCAAGCATCTACTCTCCTGGCAGTTGCGAGGGATGTCGGGCGGCCTCCGCCGCGAGGGAAAATATATCGTGAGCCGCCCGCTGTGTCGCCTCCGCCACGCGCCGTACATCGTCGAATTCCGGCTTGGCCCGCTCGGTGCCGTCGGGCTGCACGGCGACCTTGACCCTGATCGCATACCCCAGCACCTCGACCGTTCGCTCCGTGCGCGGCAGCGCGCGGCGCTCGGTCGTCGTCCGGCGCACGCCGAGCGTCGTGCTGTCGGCCAGCAACATGGACTCCAATTGATCGGCCAGGGCCGGTGCGGCCAGCACCTCGACGCGCACGCCAGGGCGGCCCTTCTTCATGATCGTCGGCACCAGCACCACGTCCAGCGCGCCGGCCGTGCGCAGGGCGTCGGCGACGTTCGCCACGTACTCGCCGCTCATGTCGTCGAGATCGGCAGTCAACGTCACCAGCACCTGACGCCCATCCTGTGCCACAGGCTCGGCCAGGATGAGC
>DATMNB010000141.1:0-4359 GCA_035569435.1 Gemmatimonadaceae bacterium | reverse complement strand
GCCTCTGTCATGTTGTCCCACAGCGGGGAGCGCACCACCCCCGCGCAGACGGCGTTCACGCGGACGGGCGCCAGCTCGACCGCGAGCGCGCGCGTGAGCGCCTCCATGGCGCCGGTGAGGCTCGCGGCGATCGCCCAACCCTTGAGCGGACGGCGGCTGACGGTGCCGCTCGTGAGGACCATCGAGCCGTCGGCCGCGATGCAGCGGCTCCCGTAGCGGGCGGCCAGCAGGGCGCCCCAGAACCGGATGTCGAGGAACCGCCGTGCGTCGTCGAGACTTAATGTCGCGAGCGCACCGAACTGGAGTTTGTCGGCAGCAGTCACAACCAGATGGTCGTAGGCGCCCACTTCCTCAAAGAACTTCTGGACGCGATCTTCCGACGTGAGGTCGAGGACAAACCCTTGCGTGCCCGACGGTAGACTGCGCACCGCCCGATCGACCCGGTCAGGTGTACTCGATGCGACGACGACCTGGGCGCCTTCCCGGGCCGCCGCTTGGGCGGTGGCGTAGCCGAACCCTGACGTTCCGCCGATGATCACGATGCGCTTTCCGTGTAAGCTCATACCGCATGCTCCCATGGGTGATTGGTGCTGCGTGGGAATCAACACGGCAGAGCACGGGCCGTCTTTTCGTTTTCCACCACCGTTTCACAAAACCATCTCGTGTCCATAGGCACGGGCTACTCGGCCACTGCGCCCGGGGTCGTCGCGGGCTGGCATCGGCGCGACGCGGACGAGGTCGAGTTCACGGCGGTCGAGCACCAAGTCATCGTGCTCCTGACGCCGATCGAGAACAAGGAATCCCGCTCCGATGGCGTGCGGTATCGGCGATACGCGGCCGGCGCGGGGTTTGTCCACGTCATCCCGGCGGGCTCGAGTCACTGGGCGCGATGGCATGGGCCCAAGGAGACGGCGCATTTCGCCCTCTCGCCGAGTAAGCTGGATGAGGTCGCACGGCTCCATTTCGATCGCGATGGCGCGGAGCTCATGATGCACCGCGAGCCCGTTGCCGACCGCACGATCGCCCACGTGGCGCGGCTGCTCCGCGACGAGCTGTGCCACAGTGCCTCAGGGATGTCCGCGCTCTACCTCGACTCGCTGGCCACGCTACTCGGCGTCCATCTCCTGCGCCATCACTCGACGCTGGACGCGCGTCCGACCCCGCCGCACCGCGGTGGCCTCGCCGCGCCGGCGCGCCGCGCAGTGCTCGATTACATGGCGGCGCACCTCGCGCGCGATCTCACGGTCACCGAGCTCGCGGCCGTCGCCGGTCTCGCGCCCAACTCGTTCGCCCGCGCGTTCCGGCAAACACTCGGCACGACGCCACACCAGCACCTGCTGGCGCTCCGCGTCTCGGCGGCCGAACGCCTCCTGGCCGAATCCGACCTCGCCCTCTCGGCGATCGCCTACGCCACCGGCTTCTCGAGCCAGAGTCACATGACCACGACGTTCGCCCGTCTGCGCGGCCGCACGCCTGGCGCACATCGGCGGGAGCAGGTGCGCCGGGACGTGTAGAGTAGAAGCCGGCAAAGGGGTTATATATACGGCCCCTCGTCCCTGGTCAGATGGACCGTCGAGAAACATTACGCACGATCGCCGCCGTCGCGGTGCTCCCAGCGCTCTGGCAGTTCGCGCCGCGCGAGTTGATGGCGCTGGCCGACCGGGCCCCGCGGGTACTCGACGCGCGCCAGAGCGCGACGATCAACGCTGCCGCGCAGCGCATCATTCCCGCGACGTCCACGCCGGGCGCGGGGGACGTCCACGTCGAGCAATTCGTGGACCTCATGCTCGCCGACTGGTACACGCCGGCGGAGCGCGAGCGGCTGCTGGCGGGGCTGCCGGCGCTCGACAGGTTTCTCGAGGCGACGGCGGAGCGGCAGACCGCCATGCTGGTGGCGCTCGACGGCGAGGCGGCGGGGAAGCCGGATCACTGGTTCTCGATGCTCAAGTATCTCACCATCTGGGGGTATTACACATCCCAAGCCGCCCAGACGGGCGAGCTTGGACTGTGGCCACTCCCCGGGCACTATGATGGCTGTGCGTCGTACTCAGCCTGAGTTCGACGCGATCGTCGTCGGCTCCGGGATCACCGGCGGCTGGGCGGCCAAGGAGCTGACCGAGCTGGGGCTCAGGACGCTCGTGCTCGAGGCCGGCCGGCCGGTCGACCCCGTGCGTGACGCCGTGGAGCACGTCCCGCCGTGGGAGATGCCGTTCCGCGGGTTAGGCGACCGCGTCGCGACCCAAAAGCGACAACCGGTGCAGCAGCGATCCGTGTCGTTTGACGAGTTGAGCCGCCGCTTCTGGACCGACGACGTCGACAACCCGTACACGACACCGGCCGACCGGCCGTTCAACTGGTTCCGCGCCCGGCAGGTCGGTGGCAAATCGATCATCTGGGGTCGCCAGGTCTACCGGTGGAGCGACCTCGATTTCGAGGCCAACCTGCGCGACGGGGTCGCCGTCGACTGGCCGATCCGCTACGCCGACCTGGCGCCGTGGTACGACCATGTGGAAGCGTTCATCGGCGTGAGCGGTCAGTCCGAGGGCTTGGCACAGCTGCCCGACGGCAAATTCCAGCCGCCGATGGCCATGAACTGCGTCGAGGCACACGTCCGCGACCGGATGGGCCAGCGGTTCGGGCGCGAGCGCGTGCTCACCGTCGGACGGGTGGCCAATCTCACGATGCCGCTCAATGGGCGCGCGCCCTGCCACTACTGCGGGCCTTGTCAGCGTGGGTGCATCACGCGGTCGTACTTCAGCAGCATCAACGCCACGCTCCCCGTGGCGCAACACACCGGCCGACTCACGCTCCGGCCCCACAGCGTCGTGCATAGCTTGGTCTACGATCGGGGCCGAGTCACCGGTGTGCGTATTTTCGATAGCGAAACGCGCGCGGAGCACGAGTATCGGGCGCGCGTCGTGTTTCTCTGCGCGTCGGCGCTGGAGAGTGCGAGGATCCTGCTCCATTCGACGTCAGCGACGTTCCCCGACGGGCTGGCGAACGCCAGTGGGCAGGTCGGCCGGAACGTGATGGATCACATCAAGGGTGCGGGCGCGTCCGGGGAGATCGCCGGCTGGACCGACCGGCATGTCGTCGGCAATCGGCCAAACGGGATCTACGTCCCGCGGTTCCGGAACGTCGGGACGACGAGATCGGATTTCATCCGGGGCTATGGATTCCAGGGCGGCGCCGACCGTCAGGACTGGCGCTGGCGTCTCGCGGCGCCCGGGATCGGGGTCGACCTCAAGCGGCACCTCACGGCGCTCGGGCCGTGGACGATGTCGTTTGGCGGGTACGGCGAGTGCCTGCCGCGCGAGGCGAACCGGTGTACGCTCGATCGCGGCACGGTCGACGCGTGGGGGGTCCCGGTGCTGCACATCGACACATCGTGGTCGCCAAACGAGTTGGCGCTCCACAAGGACATGAGCGCGGCGGCCGTCGAGATCCTCGAGGCCGTGGGCGCCACGCACATCCAGCCGCACTCGCATCCGAGCGTCATGGGGAGCGCGAACCACGAGATGGGCACGGCGCGCATGGGGCGCGATGCGCGGACGAGCGTGCTCGATGCGCATAACCGTGCGCACGACGTGCCGAATCTGTATCTGACCGATGGGGCATGCATGACATCGAGCGGATGGCAGAATCCGTCGCTGACGTACATGGCGCTCACGGCGCGCGCGTGTCATCACGCGGCAGACGCCATGCGCCGGCGCGATATATGAACACCGCGATCAACGCCCCCACGGCGGCGCGGCATCTCGATCACGTCGGGTTGGCGCTATATACGTTGCGGTCGGAGCTGGCGCGCGACTTTGAGGGGACGCTCCGGAAGGTCGCGGCGATCGGGTATCGCGAGCTGGACATGTACGTGTACGAGACCACGCTCGAGGCGCCGGCGACGCGGGCCATGCTCGACCGGACGGGACTCGTGTGCTCGTCGGCGCGGGTGCGGACGACGCATCTCTACCGAGGGTGGGAGCGGTTCCTGGACGCCGCGGCCACGCTCGGGGCGCGGTATATCACGCTCGCCTATCTCGCGCCCGAGGAGATCGTGACGCTCGCCGACTGGCACGAGTTGGCGGAGCTGTTCAATCGGTGTGGCGCGGCGGCGGCGCGGCATGGGTTGACGTTCTGCTATCATAACCACGAGAGCGAGTTCGTGGCGATTGACGGGACGGTGCCGTACGATCTCTTGATCGCGGAGACGGATCCAGGGCTGGTCAAGCTGCAGGTGGATGTGTACTGGCTGACGCGGGGAGGTCGGGCGCCGGCCGTGGAGCTGCGGCGGTTGGCCGGGCGGGTGGCCACGTTGCACCTCAAGGACATGGACGCCACGCCGGCGCGGGGGATCGCGACCGT
>DATMNB010000140.1:0-3385 GCA_035569435.1 Gemmatimonadaceae bacterium | reverse complement strand
GGCCCGTGCTCCCGTCGAGTGGGATCTCCGATCGGCAGTCGTCTGAGCGCAATCCCGAACATGAGCGGGTGGCGTTTCTGCGTGGGGCGAGTGCGCCGGGCGAGGTGGCGGTTGCGCCGGCGGTGGAGCAGCCGATGACGGCGTATGAGCTAAAGGCGGGGACGGTAATTCCGGCGGGGTTGGTAACGACGGTCAACTCGGACCTGCCGGGGACGATCGTGGCGCAGGTGAGTCGGGATGTGTACGACTCGCGCACCGAGTCCATCGTCTTGGTGCCCAAGGGGACGCGGCTCATCGGCGCATACGACGACCGCATCGTGTCCGGCCAGAGTCGGGTGCTGGTGGCGTGGACGCGCATGGTGTTTCCGGATGGGCGGAGTGTGCGGTTGCCTGGGGTTGAGGGGGTCGATGCGGCCGGGTCGGCGGGCGTTGAGGGATCGGTCAACGATCACCTGGGGCACGTGTTTGCGACGGCGGCTCTCATGTCTGCGCTGAGCGCGGGGGCGCAGCTCAGTCAGCCAGAGACGACCGGAGGGACATATGCGGCGCCGTCCGCGGGGCAGGTGGCGGCGGGGGCGTTGGGACAGGAGATGTCGACGGTCGGTTTGGAGATGGTGCGCCAGGGGCTGAGCGTGAAGCCGACCATCACCGTGCGTGGTGGAGCGGCGGTGCAGGTGATGCTCACGCAGGATGTGGTGTTCACGATGGGGTACGTTGATGGGCGGCGGTGAGGTTGTCGTCCCGGCTGCCGATGCGCGCCAACGGGAACGCATGCTCATCGTGCTTCTTGTCCTTGCCACCTTCTATGCACTTTGGGTGGCGACCGAGATCGTGGCGTGGCGGCTGCGGTTTCATCCGCATCTGGGGCCCGTGACCTTGGTGAGCGCGCGGGTGGCGTTGGCGTGGCGACTCGCGGCGGCCGCGCTGGCCGGGGCGGCGGTTCTCTTGCTGGCGTGGCGGCGCACACGATCGTGGAGTGTGCTCATCCTCGTGATGGCGGTGGGCGCGTGGTGTGTGAGCTTGGGGGCGGTGTACAAGCCGCAGAGGATTCTGGTGTGGATGTATGCCTATCGGCACGTGTCGGACCTGCAGGCGGTGTTGCACATCGGGGTGTCGGTGTTTGCGGGGATGTTAGTGGCCGCGGTGGTGGGCGCGCTCATCGCGGTGCCAAGCGCTCGGAGGGCGGTGAGTGGGTCGCATGGGACGGCGATGTGGGGCGAGCCGTGGGAGCTCGTGCGCGTGGATGGTGTGCTGTTGGGGCGAGCACCGGGTCGGGGCGGACGAGGGGCGTTACTGCGGGAGAATGGGGATGGGCATCTGCTGTCGCTGGCGCCGTCGAGGGCTGGGAAGGGGATTGGCGTCGTCGTGCCAAACCTGTTGTCCTATCCGGGGTCGATTGTCGTCACGGATCCGAAGGGCGAGAACTACGCGGTGAGCGCGCAGTGGCGCGAGGAGACCTTCGATCAGGACGTGGTTGGTCTTGATCCCTTCGGGCTCGCCGACGGCACGGGGGCGTACAATCCGCTGGATATCATCGACCTCTCGACGCCCGATGCGTACGATGATGCGGCCATGTTGGCGGACATGCTCATCGTCACGGAGGGCCGAGGAAACGAGTCAGTGTTCTGGACGCTCGAGGCGCGGGCGCTGCTGACGGGGCTCATCCTTCATGTGGCGGCGAGTGAGCAAGGTCCGACGCGAACGCTGGCCAAGGTGCGCGCGCACCTAACGGCCGGTCCGGAGTCGTTTGCGGCGCTGATGCAAGTGATGGCCACGAGTACCGCGGCCTGGGGGTTGGTGGCGACCGAAGCGCAACGAGTCCTCCAAAAAGACGCGACGCAGCTGGCGGGGGTGTTGGCGTCCGCCCAGTCGCAGACGCACTTCCTCGGGAGTCCGCGCATGGCCAGCGTCATGCAGCGGTCCTCATTCACGTGGGAGTCGTTGAAAACGGAGCGCGTGACCGTGTACGTCATCGTGCCGCCGGATCGACTGCCAACGTACCGGCGATGGGTGCGCCTCATGCTTGCGTGCGCGCTGCGCGGTGTGACACGCGAACCAGGACGGCCAGATGTGCCGGCGCTGTTCCTGTTGGACGAGTTCGCGCAGCTGGGGCGGATGGCGCCGGTAGAGACGGCGGTGCGACTCGCGGCTGGTTACGGGGTACGGCTCTGGTTGTTCGTCCAGGACCTGGCCAGCCTGCGAGAGCTGTACCCGGACTCATGGGAGACCTTCGTCGCGAACGCTGGGGTGTTTCAGGCGTTCGGGGTGAACGACAAGCAGACCGCGGAGTACCTGTCCGCGCTCACAGGCGAGGGGACGATTCGGGTGGTGAGCGATAGTCGGTCCAGTGGGGTGACGCGTGGACGGAGTGGTGGCAGTCAGCACGGATCCGGAGAGACGTACTCGGAGCGGGGACGGCGCCTCCTGACGCCGGACGAGGTGCGGCGCCTGGGCAGAGGGGAGCAACTCCTCTTCCTCCGCTATCGGCCGCCGTATCGCGTGCGGCTGCTGGACTACCGAGTCGAGCCGGAGTTGGCCGGACGCGCCGGGGTCAATCCCATGTATGCCAATGTGGGCGCGTAGCGCGGCGCGCGCCCTGGTTGGTCTCGCGTTCGTTGGTGTGGCTGGGGCCGTGGCGGCCCGTGCGTGTGGCGCGCGGGTGAATGCGTCGCCGTCGTTGCCGCTCGGCGTGTACAGAGTCGTGTCCGGGCAGGTGGTGCGCGGGGCGACGGTGTTGGTGTGTCTCCCAGCATCGGTGGCGACGGTCGCGCGTGAGCGCGGGTACCTGTGGCGGGGAGCGTGTACGGGCGGGGTGGCGCCGCTCGGAAAGATCGTGGCCGCGGTTGGGGGTGACACGGTCGAGGCGACCGCGAGCGGCGTGCGAGTCAATGGAGTGATGCTGATGGGGAGCAGGCCGGTGGCGGTAGATACGCGTGGCCGACGTCTCGTTGCGGTCGCCGGTAGGTGGGTGCTCCCGGCGGGTCAGATCTGGATTTATGGGGGTGGGGATCGGCGGAGCTTCGATAGCCGATACTTTGGTCCTGTGGCAGTCGATGACGTCATGACCGTAATGGTACCGACCGTCGTGTGGCCAGGGAGAACGGACGCGGAGTAGTAGACCGCGATAGGGCAGGGCGTTGGGAGAGTCTTCCTGCGCCGGGTTCGCGTGTTGGGTGGCGACCGTGATCGTGGGGCTATCCCACGTGCCGTTCTCTGCCCATCGCCAGATCGGCGATCGAGCGCAGGCTGTCGGCGAGCGCGATCTGGGGGCTCGTGAGGGCGATCGCGACCCGGCCCAGTTCCTCGGGAAGCACAGCGCGGAGGGCCTGCGCCGCGGTGCGCCGCAACGTGGCGTCGTCGGGGAGCGCGGCGCGTTGGAGATCGA
>DATMNB010000139.1:0-2464 GCA_035569435.1 Gemmatimonadaceae bacterium | reverse complement strand
CCGAGACGCGGCAGCGCACCTTTTCAGTTGTGCGCAGCGTCATCCTGTGTGCGGGGATCGTGGGCGTCGCGGTCGCGGTCGGTCTGATCGCCGGCGGTGGGAATAGCGGCGGCGGTCAGGCGCCGTTGCACGGGGCGCAGTGATCGGCGCTCATGGCCAATGACGGCGAAGACGGTAGGTCGTCGGACCAGATAAATTGCGAGTATGCCGATTCTCCCCATGCTCGCCGCGCTGCTCATCGCGCCGCCCGCCGTTCAACGATTTGGTGACGTCTCGATTTCCCCTGATGGACGACTCGTGGCCTGGGTCGGGCCGATGCCGGCCGATAGCAGTGGAGCGGGCCAGGGTGGGATCGTCGTCGTCGATCGCCGCACGCGTGACGCACGGCTTTTAGAGGGCCCCCGGGCGGGGCACCACGTGATCGGGCTCAGTTGGTCGGCTGACAGCCGTACGCTCGGCGTGCTCAGCGACGACGGCGTCGCGCTGATCTCCGTGGCGGATGGCGCGCGGCGGGAGGCGGGTCGGATTCAGGGGGTGGCGCGCGATCTCCGGCTGTCGCCCGACGGGCGGCGGGCGGCCATCCTCTATTCGTCGCCCGCGGAAACGATGTATGGGCCGACGGAGGCGGCGCCGCGGGATACGGGCGTCATCGACGATCACGTGGACCGGCAGCATCTGGCGGTGATCGATCTGACCACTGGTGCCATGCGCGTGGTGTCGCCGGCTGGGCTCTACATCTATGAGTATGACTGGTCGCCGGATGGACGGCGGCTCGTGGTCAGTGCCGCTGAGGGGTCGGGGAACAACAACTGGTGGGTCGCCCGTCTATATACGTTGTCTGCCGATTCCGGCGCCGCGACCGAGATCGCGCGGCCGGCGACGCAGATTGCCGTGCCGCGGTGGTCGCCGGATGGGTCGGAGATTGCGTACGTCGGCGGGATCATGAGCGATCAGGGGTCGACGGGTGGTGATGTGTGGACGGTACCGGCCACCGGGGGGACGCCGCGTGATCTCACGCCGAACGTCCATGTGTCGCCGGCCGACCTGACCTGGGCGGGGGCCCCGCACGAGCTGCTGGTGGCTGCGTGGGCGTCGGGGGCGACGGAGATCGATGCGCTCGACACGCGGAGCGGGGTGCTCCGGACGGCGTGGCGTGGTGGAGAGCAGGCGACGACCGGCGGACGACTGCCGGGGGTGTCGGCGGCGCGCGACGGGCGGGCGATTGCGGTGGTGCGGGAATCGCCGAATGGGCCGCCAGAGGTCTGGGCGGGGGCGCCGGATCACCTAATAAAGCTCACCGCGGTGAACGGACACGTCGCGGCGTCGTGGGGTAAAGCGGTCAGTGTCGAGTGGACGAGCGACGCGTACAAAGTGCAGGGGTGGCTCATCTATCCGACCGACTACGCGGACGGGCGGAAGTATCCGATGATTGTGAGCGTGCACGGTGGGCCCGCCGCGGCGGTTGGCGCGGGGTGGTTGAGCGAGCGATCGGCGGCGGCGGCGTTCTCGCGGGCGGGGTACTTTGTGTTCCTGCCGAATCCGCGGGGGAGCTTTGGGCAGGGTGAGGCGTTCACGCGGGCCAACGTCAAGGACTTTGGGCACGGGGATCTGCGCGATATTCTGGCGGGGTTGGATACGGTGACGCGGCGGTTTCCGGTCGACAGCGCGCGGGTGGGGATTACCGGGTGGAGTTATGGTGGGTACATGACCATGTGGACGGTCACGCAGACCGGGCGGTTCCGGGCCGCGGTGGCGGGGGCGGGGATCTCGGACTGGTTGAGTTACACGGGTGAGAATGGGATCGCCGAGTGGATGCTGCCGTATTTTGGGGCGACGGCGTACGAGGATCCTGGCGTGTATGCCAAGAGCTCGCCGATCGACTACATCAAGCAGGCGCATACGCCGACGCTGGTCGTGGTGGGGGAGCGTGACGTGGAGTGTCCGGCGCCGCAGTCGTACGAGTTCTGGCGGGGGCTGTCGCGGAATGGGGTGACGACGCAACTCGTGGTCTATCCCGATGAAGGGCACGGGATTCGCGATCCAGCGCACCAGCGTGATCTGCAGGCGCGGACGCTGCGGTGGTTTGATCAATACCTCAAGACGCCGGCGATGTGAGGGGCAGCATGGGCTTTGCGCGGGTGAAAGCCATCCTGGATCAGGGGATCGCGACGTGGCAGCTGAGCCCGGGCAACCACAATCCGGCCAATCTCGCGGTGCACGGCAGCACGTTTTCGTGGGCGACCAAGTCGGCGCTGTTGGCGGCCGATGGGCACGGCCGGCGGCTCATTCAGCCCGAGGTGATCGGCAACGGGAAGGGGAGCCAGGCGACGCTGGTCATTGATTTACGCACCGGTGTCGCGGGGCCGGTGACCCGGATGCCGCATGGTGGGCCATACATTCCGGACGCGCAGATTCAAGAGATCGAGGATTGGATCAACGCGGGGTGTCCGGACTGACCTCCGCT
>DATMNB010000138.1:0-5499 GCA_035569435.1 Gemmatimonadaceae bacterium | reverse complement strand
CCGTCGGGCGGGTCGGCGAGGTAGGCGACCTCGCCGAGGCGTATCTCTATCTGATGCGGGAGCGGTTTGCCACCGGCTCGGTGATCGTGGTGGACGGCGGCGCGCTTATCGTATGACCCCTTGCGTTTTTGCCAGGGCGAGAATTTCGTCTCGCACCACGGGATCATGCACAGGTTCGCTGTTGCGCCAATCCCCCCACATGGCCTCGACCGGATTCCCCTCGGCGTCGAGCGCGTAGTCCGTGCAG
Source organism: Gemmatimonadaceae bacterium (assembly GCA_035569435.1). Classification (GTDB taxonomy): domain Bacteria; phylum Gemmatimonadota; class Gemmatimonadetes; order Gemmatimonadales; family Gemmatimonadaceae; genus DASRDS01. The sequence goes on along the minus strand of DATMNB010000138.1, from coordinate 5,252 downwards.
AAGTCCGACGACACGAGCGTGAATCCGAGCGCGCGCGCGGCGGCGTCCGCCAGTCGCTTCTCCTCGGAGGCTTGAGGCGCACTCGCTTGTGCCAGGATTTTATTCCGCCAGATCGGGTTTCGAACCACCCGACCGTCGCGCCACGTCCCATCGACGGACACGATTGGCACGCCGTCCGCGTCGAGCGCGTAGTGAAAACACCAGTCCGCGAAGACCGGCGTGTACCCGGCGGCGCGGGCGACGTCCTTCCAAGTCCCGGCCTCCCGAGTATTATGTCGGTTGACGAGAGAACGCAACCAAGCGATCAGTCCCATCGGCGAGGACTCTGGCCACGCGCGACCAGATCGACACGCCACGACTTCGGAGCCGGCCCTTCGTTCCCGATGACGCGGAAGCCGCGTTCGGCTGGCTCGGCGATTCGGAGGTGATGCGCTTCTTCCGGAACGGGCCCGATGGCTCGGTGATGGACACGAGCACACGCATTGCAAGGTATATCGAGCATCAGTCCGCCCACGGATTCAGCAAGTGGATCATTTGCGAGCGCACCTCGGAGAAACCCATTGGTGACGCCGGCCTGATCGTATTCCCCGACTCCGGTAAGATCGATCTCGGATACCGGCTCGCGAAACCGTATTGGGGCACTGGTTTCGCCACCGAGATTGCTTCAGCGTGGATCCGCGCAGCCTTTGTCGACTTCCAGCTGACACGCCTGACGGCATTCGCGCATCCCCACAACGCGGCCTCGCTTCGCGTTCTGAAGAAAGTGGGCTTCCGCGCCATCGGTCCGGAGCAGGTGATGGGAATGGACGCCATCACCTTTTCCCTGGACGCCCCAGCCCCTTAGTTCCCCGACGCACGCGAGACATCCCACGTGGCGATCGCGCCCCGATCGCCCACCATCACCACACCATCCCGCGTCGCGGCCACGCTATTGTACGGGTCTGTGCTCACGCCCTCCCACGTCAGACCGCCATCGCGCGACCGGAACACGCCACGCGTGCCGACACCGACCAGCACCCTGCCCTTGGTCCCCGACACATAGGCAACGCCGGAGAGATACTTGACCACACCCGTGGTGTCCCCGCGCGTCCACGAATGCCCCCCGTCAACCGTGCGCGCCACGTTGACTCGCACCGCATCGGGCGCCCGATAGTCGCCACCAACCGCAACGCCGCGAAGCGAGTCGGCAAACGCCAGCGAGAAAATGCCCGTTGACGGCGTCCCAGCGGCGATTGGCGTGCCGGCAACCGTCCACGCCCCACCGATGTGACGCGCATGGAACACGCGCCCGACCGAGTCGCCACCGGTTGCGATCCACACCTGACCGCGCGGCTCGACGGCAATACTCGTCCCACTCGCCGCAAATCCCGCCTCGCCAGAATCCGCTCGAGGCACGCCATCGGCCACCGGGCCCCAGTGTGTCCCATCGGTCGTCTGGCCGAGCAGCCAGCGGCCACCGATGGGATCACCGAACACGATGCCATGCCGTGCCCCCCAGAACGCGAAGCCGTCGAGAAACACCCCGCGACGCGTGTCGGTGTATTGCAGCGTCCACGTCCGACCCGCGTCGGTCGTCTTGTAGATCTGCCCCGTGTCCTGCGCGGCTACCATGGCATATGCCGTCGTGCCACTCACGGCCTCGATGTCGCGAATGTCCCTCGACCCGGCCTCGCGAATGGCCCCGACCCGCCAGGTCGCGCCCCCGTCGACCGACCGGAGGATGGTGGCGTGGGTCCCGCTCGCCCAGATGGTCCCATCGGCGGCAACACTGAGACCGCGGAGCGACGCCACCGTCTCCGCAGCACGCGCCACGAGGTGCTCACGACGCTGCGTGACGACATAGTAACCCGAGTCGACGCGGACGGCGCCGGCAGCCGGCACGGTCGCGGTCTGCCACGCCTCGGTCGGCCGCAGCGTGAGCGCGGTCCCCGGCCCGACGAGCACCCGCACGGGCATGTCGAACCCCGTCACGGCGTTCCCCCAGTGATACGCGAGCGTCGTCCCCTCGCGCGTGTACTCGAAGACCGGGACCCGGGTCGTGGTCAGATACTGCGCAAAGACCGTGGCGAGATCATGCCCCGAGCGCGCCGTGATGTACTGCTCCACTTGCGCGCCGGTCACGACCTGATGCCAGAACGTCGTGTTGAGCCCCTGCAGGATACTGCGCCACGTGGAATCGTTGCCAATGATAAGCCGGATGGCATGCAGCATGTTGCCACCCTTGTCGTACATGTCCCCCGACCCTTCGCGGTTCACGCCAAACGGCCCAATGATGGGCTCATCGTTCCGCACATTCCCGCGGTCGCCAACGATGTACGCCGCGCCCGCGGCCGGACCGTTGAGACACTCGGTGTAGAGACCTTCGGCGTAGTTGGCAAAGCTCTCGTGGACCCACATGTCGGCGATATCGGCCGTCGTGATGTTGTTCCCGAACCACTCGTGGGCGCTCTCGTGCACGATGATGAAATCCCACCCGAGCCCCCACCCCGTACCCGACCGGTCACGGCCCCGATACCCATTCTGAAACCCGTTCCCGTACGCAATCCCGCTCTGATGCTCCATGCCGAGATGCGGCGTCTCGATGAGCTTGTAGCCGTCCTTGTACCAGGGATACGGCCCGAACCACGACTCGAAGCAGCGCAGCATCGACCGCGCTTGCGCGAACTGCGCCCGCGCCGTGTCGAGGTGGTAGGCCAGCGGCCAGAAGTCCAGCGTCAGCGCACCCGCGGCGCCGGCGTACGTGTCCGAGAAATGCGCGTACTTCCCGATGTTCGCCGCCACATCGTAGTTGTTGATCGGGTCGTCGACAAACCACTCGTACGTCGTCGTCCCATCGTCGTGATGCGTCGTGCCGCGCAAGCGGCCGTTGGACACATCCTGGAGCGAATCAGGCACGGTGATGGCGACCCGCTGGCTATCCGGCTCGTCGGCCTGCGTGTCTTTCGTCGGCCACCACACACTGGCCCCAAACCCCTGGCACGCGGTTGCGATCCACGGGTGCCCAAGACTATCACGGGCCCAGACGATGCCCCCGTCCCACGGCGCGCGCTTGGCGACATGCGGCCGGCCATGATAATAGACGGTGATCGTCTGCACGCTCCCGACCGTCTGCGGCGCGATCATGGTGACAAAGAACGCGTTCCCGTCGCGCCGATACGTGAGGCGCTGGTCAGCCTGCACCATGCTGTCGACGTCAAGCGGCTGCTGCAGGTCAATCTGCATCTCCCGCGCCGGTTGCACGACGCGATACGTGATCCCGTTCCAGCCGCGAATCGTGCTGTCCGCCGGCGAGACCGCGACATGCAGGTCGTAGAACGTGACATCCCACCAGGCGCGCTCGGGCGTGATCGACCCACGCAACGTGTCGGCGTGGGTAAACACGCCACTCGTGCCCTGTGCCGCGGCCACTCGGCCGGCAAGGAGCAGGAGACACGCCATGATTGCAACGTTCGATCGCCGGCGGATCCGGTGGTTCACTATACGCGCCTGTCTCGAGGTCGTTGGTTCTGCCCAACTATACGCGCGAGGCTACACAAAACGATGTCCCGAACCGGAGGGTCGGGGACGTCGGTGCAAACCCTGCGAGCGTAAGGTATCTCCTTGACAATGCCAGCCGCGCGCCGCATGTAGGACGATGCGCTTTCGCCTGGCCGGACAACGTGCCCTTCGGATTGCACTCGTGTGCACAGCGATCGCTTGGCCGACCGCGTCGATGGCGCAGGCCATGTCGGATACGGTCACCCGAGCGTCGAATGCACCATTCGAGGTGCCATCGTGGTTGTTCCCCCTCCCCGCGACCACCGAGGTGGCCGACAGCGTGACCCTGCGACGGGTGCCGCGGAGTCAGGCAACGTTCACAGAAGCACGGGTGCGCGATCCGTTCGCCGTGGCCGACTGGCGTCCCCGGACGCACCCCACGATGCCGGGCATCGTCACCCACGGCCGTAAGCCGGCCGTCTTCGCATGCGCCTACTGTCACCTGCCGGACGGATCCGGACGCCCCAGTAACGCGATGCTCGCCGGTTTGCCCGCCGCGTACATCGTGCAGCAGGTGGCCGACATGAAGTCCCGCGCGCGGCGCAGGGCGTGGCCTGCGCCGTACGTGCCGAGCGACGACATGCGACGGATCGCCGATAGCGCCACGGACGAGGAGGTCGCCGCGGCCGCGCGCTACTTCTCTGGCCTCGTGCCGCGCCAACGGTCCCAGGTCGTCGAGGCAACGGAGATTCCGCAGGCCCTCCCCTCACTCGGCTTGTATGTCCCGGTGCCGAACGGCGGGCACGAGCCACTCGGACGGCGGCTCATCGAGATGCCGGCGGACGTATTGCGCCACGAGCTGCGTGACCCGTGGGTCGGCTACGTCGCCTACGTACCGCCCGGCAGCATCGCGCGCGGACGCGGGCTCGCAACGACGGGCGCGTTGCCGGGCGTTCCGGCGTGCGAGAGCTGCCACGGTCCGGGGCTCCGCGGCGCCGGGCCTGTCCCACCGCTCGCCGGCCGCCCGCCGTCCTACCTCCTGCGTCAGCTGCTCGCGTTCCGCACAGGCACGCGCTCGACGCCCGCGAGCGCCCCGATGCGCTCCGTCGCGGCCTTGCTGGAGTTCGACGACATGGTCGCGGCTGCGGCCTACGCCGGCTCGCGAACACCGTGAGCTGACCTGACATTCGAAACGGACGGCAGGTGACACGGCAGGTGGGCGGGTCGTCCACCCCACGTGAAGTCCCGCACCGCGACTCGGCGCGCGATCGTCGTTGGCATGTTGGCCCTGGGCTGTTCAAATGCACCATCGCCCAGTGCAACAGCACCCGACGCACCGTCCCCCGTTTCGATGATCCGCCAGGCGTCACCAGAGCCGATTGTTCGCGGTTTTGTCTCTGGCACGATCGACTCGACGACGTTTCGCGATATGCGCGCGTGGGGCGCCACCGTCGTGCGACTCCAACTGCATCCAGGCTTCACCCCGTGGCCGACGCTTCTTGATTCAATGGAATCAGACGTGCGAGCGGCTGACGCCGCCGGGTTGAAGGTCGTTATCGATATGCATAATGCGCCGGTGGCAAATCCCGCATCGTCCTCCATTTGGGCCGACTCGACACTGGAACCCAACCTGATTGCTGCGTGGAGGGACATTGCGTCCCGCCTCAAACCGTACGGGCAGACCATTTGGGGCTACGACTTATTGAATGAGCCACTCGACTATGCACAGTTGCCGGCGGCGCCTCGCCAGTGGCGCCCAATGGCGATCAAGGTCG